>JBBTFH010000166.1:0-14629 GCA_038041915.1 Myxococcota bacterium | reverse complement strand
CGCGGTCGGCCGGCGGAGCGACGCCGGATCGACGGCGAGCTGGAACATCGTGGCGCCCTTCGAATCGCCTTCGAGCTCGCGCATGCCCATCACAGGCTCGCCGGAAATCGCCACCGGGCGCCCCTTATCGGCGCCGGCGAGCACACGGTCGAGCGCCTCGGCCATCGCCTGCGCCGACTTCCAGCGATCGTCGGGATTCTTGCGGAGCGCGCGCAGGAGCCAGTCCTCGAGGCCGGGCGAGAGGCGCAGCCGGGGATTCTTCTGCGACGGCGGCAGCGGTTCCTCGTTCATGTGCGCGACCATCAGCTTGACGTCGCCCTCCCGCACGAACGGCGGCTCGCCGAGCAGCATCTCGTAGACGACGCAGCCGAGCGCGTAGAGATCGGCGCGGCCGTCGACGGTGGTGCCGCGCACCTGCTCGGGCGACATGTACGCGGCCGTGCCGAGGATCGTGCCGTAGCCGGTGAGGGCGGCGTTCTTGCTCGCGACCCGCGCCACGCCGAAGTCGTGGATCTTGGCCTGCTCGCCTCCCGCCGCCGCGGCGATCTGGAAGTTCTCGGGCTTGAGATCGCGGTGCACGACGCCCGCCGGGTGCGCGACGGAGAGGCCTCCGAGCACCTGCCGCGCGATTCGCAGCGCGCGCTCCGGCGCGATGGGCCCGGCCTGCAAAAGCTCGCGCACCGTCGGGCCCTCGACCAGCTCGGTCACCATGTAGATCGGCCCGTCGCCTTCGCGCCCGAACGCGACAAGCTCGGGCAGCGACGGATCGCGCAGCTTGTGCAGGATCGCCGCCTCGCGCCGAAAGCGCTCGACGTAAACGGGATCGGTCGCAAGCGCCGCGGCCAGCAGCTTGACGGCGACGGCGCCGCCGGTCTGCTCGTCGGTCGCTCGGAACAGATCGCCGTGCCGGCCCGAGCCGAGCGGCGCCGAAACTCGAAAGCGCCCGGCGATCACGGCGCCCGCGGTCATGCGCGCATCGTACTACCGGTGCGCGGGCGGCGCAGCGACGGCGAGCGCGCGGCGAGAGACGCGGCTTTGCGCGCGCCGCGCGCGGCACGATAAGCTCCCGCGCCATGAGCGCGGACCCGAAGACGGCGAAGGTGAGGCCGGTGGCGAAGGCGGACGCGGCGCGGCGCGAGCTGTTGATGGGCCTCTACCGGCAGATGGTCACGATCCGCCGCTTCGAGGAGCAGGCGGCCAAGGCCTACACGCAGGGCAAGATCGGCGGCTTCCTGCACCTCTCGATCGGCCAGGAGGCGGTCGCCGTCGGCACGATGGCGGCGCTGCGCGCCGACGACGACGTGGTCGCGTCCTACCGCGAGCACGCCCACGCGATCGCGCGCGGCACGCCGCTTACCGCCGTGATGGCCGAGCTCTTCGGAAAAGCCACCGGCTGCTCGAAGGGACGCGGCGGCTCGATGCACCTCTTCGACGTCGCGCGCCATTTCTGGGGCGGCTACGGCATCGTCGGCGGGCACCTGCCGCTCGCCGTCGGCCTCGCCTTCGCCGCGCACTACCGCGGCGAGCCGCGCATCGCCGCGTGCTTCTTCGGCGAGGGCGCGGCGTCGATCGGTGAGTTTCACGAGGCGCTCTCGCTGGCGGCGCTGTGGAAGCTGCCGGTGCTGTTCGTCTGCGAGAACAACTTCTACGCGATGGGAACGTCGATCTGGCGCAGCCTGTCGATCGAGGACGTGACGGCCAAGGCGCTCGCCTACGGCATCGAGCGCGATCGCTTCGACGCCGACGACGTGCTGGTCGTGCACGACCGCGTCGCGGCCGCGGTCGAGAAGATCCGCGGCGGCGGCGGACCGGCGCTGATCGAGATGCGCACCTACCGCTTCCGCGGCCACTCGATGGCCGACCCCGCCAAGTACCGCACCAAGGAGGAGGTCGACGCGTGGAAGGTGCGCGACGCGATCCCGGGCGCGCGCAAGCGCCTGGCCGAGATGGGCGCCGCCGAGACGGATCTCGCCGCGCTCGAGGAGGCATGCGAGGTCGCCGTCGCCGAGGCCGTGCGCTTCGCCGCCGAGAGCCCCGAACCGCCCCCCGGCGAGGTGGACGCGCATGTCTACGCCTGACCCGCCCGCGGCGGCGACGTTCACCTACCGCGAGGCGCTGCGGCAGGCGATGGCCGAGGAGATGGAGCGCGACGACCGCGTCTTCCTGATGGGCGAGGAGGTCGGCCAGTACCACGGCGCGTACAAGGTCAGCGAGGGGCTGCTCGAAAAATTCGGCGAGAAGCGCGTGATCGACGCGCCGATCGCCGAGAGCGGCTTCGCGGGCCTGTGCATCGGCGCGGCGATGGCGGGCCTGCGGCCGATCTGCGAGTTCATGACGTGGAACTTCTCGTTCGTCGCGTTCGACGCCATCGTCAACAGCGCGGCCAAGATTCGCCTCATGTCGGGCGGGCAGGTCACGCTGCCCATCGTGTTTCGCGGGCCGGCCGGCGCCGCGCACATGCTCGGCGCGCAGCACTCGCACGCCGTCGACTCGATCTACGGGCACTTCCCGGGAATTCTCGTCGCCATCCCGGCGACCCCGCGCGACGCCAAGGGGCTGCTCAAGAGCGCAATCCGTGAAAATAACCCGGTCGCGTTCCTCGAGAGCGAGCTGCTCTACGGCATCAAGGGCGCGACCGCGCCCGAGGGCGAGCTGATCCCGCTGGGCGTGGCCGAGGTGAAGCGCGCCGGCAAGGACTGCACGCTCGTCACGTGGGGCCGGATGCTCTTCGTCGCGCTCGAGGCGGCCAAGGCGCTCGAGGGCGAGGGCATCGAGGTCGAGGTGATCGACGCGCGCACGCTGCGGCCGTTCGACGAGGCGACGCTGCTCGCGTCGGTGCGCAGGACCAATCGCTGCGTCGTGCTGCACGAGGGCTTCGACCGGGCGAGCTTCGGCGCGTGGGTCGCCGATCTCGTCGCGCGCGAGGCGTTCGATTTCCTCGACGCGCCGGTCACGCGCGTGTGCTCGCGCGACGTGCCGATGCCGTACGCGCCCAATCTGGAGCGCGCGATCATGCCCGACGCCGCGAAGGTGGTCGCGGCGGTGAAGCAGGTCTGCTACCGGGAGGGCGGCTGATGGCGACGATCGTCGAGATGCCTAAACTCACCGACACGATGGAGGAGGGTGTGCTCGTGCGGTGGGCCAAGAAGGTGGGCGAGAAGGTGGAGCCGGGCGACGTGCTCGCCGAGATCGAGACCGACAAGGCGACGATGGAGTACGAGGCGGTCGACCGCGGCGTGCTCCTCAAAACACTCGTACCGGAGGGTGCTTCAGTCAGACCGGGCACCGCGATCGCGGTCATCGGCAGGGAAGGTGAGGCCGTCGAGGCTACGACGCAGGCGCCGGCGTCGGGCGCGACAGCGAAAGCGGCGCCGAACGCGCCGCCGATCCCGGCGGCAACGCCCGAGCCCGAGGCCAAACCGGCGCCCGGTCCGCGCCGCGCTGCTTCGCCGCTCGCGCGCAAGTTGGCGCGCGAGGCCGGCGTATCGCTCGAGAGCGTCACCGGCGCCGGCCCCGGCGGGCGGGTGACGAGGCGCGACATCGAAGCGGCGATCGCCCGCGCGAAGCCGGCCGCGCCAAGCCCGCGCGCGCCCGCCACGCCGCGCCCGCCACCCGACGGCGAGTCGCTGCCGCTCAGTCAGATGCGCAAGGCGATCGCGCGCCGCATGGCCGAGGCCAAGCCCGGCGTGCCGCACTTCTACCTGACGCGCGCCGTCGACGCCGAGGCGTTGAAGGAGCTTCGCGAGCGGCTCGTGCGTGACGTCCCCGACGCGAAGGTCTCGTACAACGACCTGGTCGTGCGCGCCTGCGCGCTCGCGCTCCGCGACCACCCCGACGTCAACGCATCGTTCATGGGCGACGCGATCACGCGCCACGGGCGCGTCGATGTCGGCATCGCCGTCGCGATCGAAGGCGGGCTCGTGACGCCCGTCGTGCGCGGCGCCGACGGCAAGAGCGTGGTCGAGATCGCCCGCGAGGTGCGCGATCTCGCCGAGCGTGCGCGCCAAAAGAAGCTCCGCCCCGACGCGATGCAGGGCGCGACCTTCTCCGTGTCCAACCTCGGCATGTTCGGCGTCGACGCGTTCGCGGCCATCATCGCTCCGCCCGAGGCCGCCATCCTCGCCGTCGGCGCCGTGGCGCGCCGCCCGGTCGTGAAGGGCGAGGCCGTCGTCCCCGGCTGGCAGATGACGCTGACGCTCTCGTGCGACCACCGCGCGGTCGATGGCGCCACCGGCGCCCGCTTCCTCGCCGCCGCCTGTGACCTCCTGGAGCACCCGCTGCGGCTGATGCTGTAGCCGCCTCGCCGCGGCGCTCTCTCGTGGGCTTGACGCCCAGCACATGAATTAGCCATATTTGTATGCATGAGAACGACGCTCGACATCGATGACGCGTTGCTGGACGAGGCGCGGCGCGCGACCGGCGAGACGACCAAGACCGCACTCGTCGAGCGTGGCCTGCGCGCGCTCGTCGAGCATGCGGCCCGGCGACGACTCGCGGCGCTCGCGGGCACGGTCCCAGCAGCCAAGGCGCCGCCGCGACGCCGGTCGACGACGTCGCGCGCGTGATCCTCGTCGACACCTCGGTTTGGATCGACCACTTTCGCGGTGGAGCGACGGCGTCGCGCCTCGCGAAGCTTCTCGAAGACGGCGCGGTCGCGGTGCATCCGTGGGTCCTCGGCGAGCTGTCCCTCGGCAGCCTCGGCGCGCGTCGGGGCGCAATCCTGCGCGATCTGGGGAAACTCCCCGCCCTCGACGTCGTGGTCGATGGCGAAGTTCTCGCGATGATCGAGCGTCGCGGCCTGGGCGGGAGCGGCATCGGCTGGGTGGACGCGCACCTGCTCGCCTCCGCGCTCGCCGCGCCGGCGGAGCTCTGGACACGCGACCGCCGTCTGGCGAAAGTGGCCTCGCGTCTGCATGTCCTCGCGGCAAGCGATGGCTAGAACTGGAGGGACGACCATGCCCGTGAACAAGCGCTTCGCCGCCGTTGTCGCCGCCCTCTGCCTCTCGCGCCTCGCCGCGGCGCTGCCCGAGGACACGGGAACGCTGTCCGCCGAGAGTTGGGACGCCGGCGGCCTGGCGCTCTCCAGCGGCGACACGCCGACGACCGTCTACTACCCGGCGGCGGCCACCGGACCGTTCCCGGTCGTCGCCGTCGTCCACGGCGCCAGCCGCAACGGCGACTACCACGTCACGCTCGCCCAGACGCTCGCATCGCGCGGCTTCGTCGCGCTGGTGCCTTCGATGGATTGCAGCTTCTTGGGGTGCGACCACGCGGTCCAGGCGACGGGCGTGCTGGAGCTTTTCGACTGGGCTGTGGCCGAGTCGGCGGACCCCGACAGCCCGATTCTGGGTCTGGTCGACGGCGCGCGGCGCGGCGTAATCGGCCACTCGTGGGGCGGGCTCGCGGTGTTCCTGGCCGCCGCGGGAGAGCCCGCGGTCGACGCCGTCGTGTGCCTGGACCCCAACGACGACGACGGCGTGGCGCTGGCCGCGGCGCCCACCGTCGTCGCGCCGACGCTCATCCTGCGCGCCGACAACTCGGGCGCGTGCAACAGCCTGTGGACCGGCGCGGTCTATGGCGCGGTCGCGGGCGCGAAGATGACGGCCACGATCATCGGCTCGGGCCACTGCGATCCGGAGGACCCGACCGACTTCCTGTGCCCACTCGCGTGCGGCAGTGGCGATGCCGCGACGACGCCGATCTTCCGTCGCTACGCGGTGGCCTTCATGGCGTGCGCGCTCGGCGTCGACCCGGCGATGGCGGAGTGGGCCGGCGGCGCCTCCTACGACGCGGACGTGGCCGGCGGGATCTTGATCGACGGCGCCGTCGACGGGATCGTCTGCGCGCTCGGCGCGCGCCCCTAGCATTGCCGCAGGGCTAGGCGCCGGCGCGCAGGCGCGACAGGGCGCCGGCCAGGCGCTGGTACTCCTCGGGCTCGTTGTAGAGTTGCGCGGAAATTCGCACGAGCCGGCGCGGCGGGGCGGGCCAGGGGACTATGGGGACCTCGATGCCGTGATCGAACAGCAGCGCGTCGCGCAGCGAATCGGCATCGCCGTCGCGCAGGGGCACCGCGGCGATCGAACCGATCATCGCGTCGGGGCAGGGTGGGGGGACGCCGAGCGCGCGGCAGAGCGTGGCGCGGGCGGTGAGCGCGAGCGCGTGGTTTCGCGTCATCACCTCGACAAAGCCGCCGGGCGCGAGCGCGGCGACGACGCGGATCGCCTCGGGCACGCAGAGCCACGCGGTCGGATCGTCGGTGCCCGTCCAGTCGAACTCGAGGCGGAAGCGCGACCGGTCGGTCCGCGTGGAGCTTGCGCCGTGGCTGGTGACGAGCGGGCGCAGGCCGCCCTGCCGGTCGCGCCGCACGTGCAGGAACGCGGCGCCCTTGGGTGCGCACAGCCACTTGTGCGCATTGCCGGTGTAGTACGCGGCGCCTATGGCGCGTAGGTCGAGCGGCAGCATCCCGGGCGCGTGCGCGCCGTCGACCAGCACGTCGATCCCGCGCGCATCGAGCGCGCGCACGATGGGCGCGATCGGGAAGACCAGCGCGGTCGGGCTGGCGACGTGATCGACCAGCGCCAGGCGCGTGCGTGACGTGGCCGCCGCAAGCACGGCGTCCTGCGCCTCGGCTTCGTTCGCTATGGGAAACGGCACGCGCGCGACGACGACCCGCGCGCCCGAGCGCGCCGCCGCGCGGTCGACCGCGTTCCGGCAGGCTTGGTACGCGTGATCGGTGACGAGGATCTGGTCGCCCGGCCCGAAGGCGCGCGCCGCGAGCACCGTGGCGACGCCGGTGGTCGCGTTGGCGACGAACGCGAGATCCTCGGCGTCGGCGCCGACGAAAGCGGCGAGCGCGGCGCGCGCCTCGGCGAGCAGCGCCTCGAGCTCTCGCGAAAAGAAACGCACCGGCTCGCGCTCGATGCGCGCCCGCAGCCGCTGCTGCGCTTCCAGCACCTCCGCCGGGCAGGCGCCGAACGATCCGTGGTTGAGGAACGCGACCGCCGGATCCAGCGTCCAGTGACGCCTCACGTCGGCGTCGCCAGCGCGCTGGTGGGACGCCCGCGCCGCCACCGCTTGAAGCGCGTCCACGCGACGCTGACCGCGAGCATCAAAGCCAGCACCGCGGCCACCGCGAGCGACGCCTGCGCGAAATCGAGCTTGCGCTTGAACCAGGGCCGGAAGAACGGCCCGTACACGATCGGCACGTGGACGACGTAAATCGTCAGCGACGTTTTTCCCAGCTGCTCGAGCGGCGCCCAGAGGCGCGGCAGCAATTTCGCGATCGCGAACGCGGCCGGCACGAGCGCGACGCACACGCCCAGGCGGTAGAGCATGCGCACGACGCCGTCGACGCCGTGGTTCGGGCCCCGGTCGCCGAACGTGCGCAGCGCCCAGTCGAACACGACCTCGCGCGCGGCCCAGCCGAGCGCGATGCCGACGACGGCGAGCGCGATCATGCGCGCGTGGAGGCGCCTCCCCTCGGCGCCTCGTAAGAGCCCGCCGACGGCGATGCCGCCGATGGTGTAGGCCGCCCACGGCAGCGCCGGGAAGAAGGCGAAGGGCCGCTGCCCCGTCACGAAGTCGGAAAGCGGGCGGATCCACGCCGGCGCGGGTGGCAGCGCGGTGAGCGGCGGCATGAGCGCGCACAGCAGGGCGAGCGCGACCAGACCGCCGGAAAACACGCGGCGCGGCGCGCCCAGCAGCGGCGCCGCCAGGATCATCGAGAACCCGATCTGCTGCAGGATGTCGACCTTGTAGAGCGTGGGCAGCGACCACGGCTTGAAGCCCTCGCAGGCGATCAGCACCAGGCGGAAGAGATAACCGTAGCCGATCACCTGCAGGCCGCGCAGGGCGACGGCGCGGGGCGCGGAAGGGCGAAAGCCGACCATCAGCCCGGCCAGGAAGAGGAAGAGCGGCGCCGCGAAGCCGCCGAGGTGCATCGCCCACCACCACGCCGGTCGCACCGGCGCCCGAGCGGCGTCGGCGAGCCACGCGTCGTAGGTGTGGATCTCCACCATGAAGACGACCGCGAGGCCGCGAAGCCAGTCGATCCAGAGCGTGCGGGAAGGCGTCACGGACCGCATGATAGTCGAGATGACCTGCCCGAGAATCCACGCTAGAAGGTGTTGTGCCTCGTCAGCTTGCGCGCGCTGCCGCCGCGCTGGAAGGTTAAGTGCCCTTCGAGTCGCGCGGCGGAACGCACGTCGCCGGCACGCACCTTTGGTGCGACACGCCGCGCGCCCGGGGCGTGTGCGTCCTGACCAGCGCCGACGCGGCGGGCAGCGGCGCGAGCGTGATCGCGACCGCGATCACGTCGCGGCTTCTGGCCGCGCTCGGCCGCTCCGCCGAGGCGCTCGACGCGCCCTACGGCCGTCCGTTCTCGATCGGCGCCGCGCGCATCGAGCTCTTCCCATCGGGCCTGCTGCCCGGCGCCGCTTCCGCGCTCTTCGAGATCGGCGGCGAGCGGCTGGTTTTCGCCGGCGCGATCGGCCGCCAGGGCGCCGAGGAGCGCCTGTGCGACGCGATGTGCCTCTACGCGCCGATCGGGGCGATCGATGCGCACACGCGCCCGGCCGGAGATGTCGCTCTCGCCGCCGCTCGTGCCGCCGCCGCTCGTGACGGCACGCCGGTGTTGCTCGCGCCGGGCCTCGCGGAGGCGCTCGCCGCCGTGCGCGACCTCGCGGCCGTGGGCGTCGCCGTGCGCGCCCCGCGGCGTCTACGCACCGCCCTCGCGATCCTCGGCGCCGCCACGCTGCCCTTCCGTGGCACGCCGCCCGCCGGCGCGGCGGTCCTCTGGCCGCTCGGTGCCAAGCGCGCGGCGGCCGTCACACGCCTCGCGCAGGCGCGGCCCGTCGTCCTGCCGACGATCGCGTGCGCGGGCGACGCGCTGGTCGCGTTCGTCGCCGCGAGCCAAGCGCAACGCGTCGTCGTGGTCGGCCCCGGCGCCGAGGATCTCGCGGTGCGCCTGCGCGCGCGCGGCCTGGAGGCGCGTCCGCTGGTCGCGCACGCTCGGCAACTCGCGCTCTTTGACGCCCAGCCGTCGTCGCCGCGCCCCGTGCTAGGCTGACTCTTTCCTCGTGTTCGGCCTCGGCATACCGGAGATCCTCGTGATCCTCGCGCTCGCGCTGGTCCTGCTCGGGCCCGAGCGTCTGCCCGAAGCCGCGCGCGGCGTCGGCAAGGCCATGCGCGAGCTCCGTCGCGCGTCGCGCGAAATGGAGGACGTTCCGGCGATTCGCGAGCTCCGCGACGCCATGCACGACGTCGAGCGCCCGATCGTGGAGACGATTCGCGAGACAATGGCGACCCCGCTGGAGGCGCCGCAGGCGCCGTCGCCGGCCGAGCCCAAGCGCGAGCCCGAGCCCGAGCCCGAGCCCGAGCCCGAGTCCGAGCGCAAGCCATGATCGAAGGGCGCATGGGCTTCATGGAGCACCTGCGCGAGTTGCGCCGGCGGGTGCGCAACGCGGCGCTCGCCTACCTCGCCGCCGTCATCGTCGCCTACCTCGGCGCACCCTGGTTCTTCGTTTGGCTCACGCGCCCGCTCGTCGAAGCCTGGCCGGCGGTCGGTAGCGGCCGGCCGACGCTTCATTTCAAGAGCGTGGTCGAGCCGCTCTTCGTCAACGTGAAGATCGCGCTCATCGGCGGAATCTTCCTCGCCTCGCCGGTCATCTTTCATCAGCTCTGGCGCTTCGTCGCGCCCGGACTCTACCCGCGCGAGCGGCGCGCCATGCTGCCCTTCGTGCTCGGCTCGGTCGTCTGCTTCGTCGGCGGCGCCGGCTTCGGCTACGTCGTGGTCTTTCCGGTGCTCTTCAAGTTCCTGCTCGGCTTTGCCAACTCCAGCGCCGGCAGCATGCAGGATCGGCTGGGCGCCATGGTGGGGATCGGCGTGGCGACGCCCATCCGCTTCGAGCCGACCCTCATGATGGAGGAGTACCTCGGTCTGGCCGCCAAGACGCTCATCGGCTTCGGCCTGTGCTTCGAGCTCCCGGTGTTTCTGGTAGCGCTCGGGCTGGTCGGGATCGTCGACCATCGGGCGCTCCTCAGGTTCAGCCGCTACGCGGTGCTCATCATCTTCGTCGTCTCGGCGATCATCACGCCGGACCCGACCGCGACCACGATGACGCTGCTCGCCGTGCCGCTCGTCGGCCTCTATTACCTTGGGGTGCTGCTGGTTTTTCTCTTCGGGCGCCGGCGTGCCGCTCGCACCGCGGAAGTGGCGCTGGTCATCGCCCTACTTCTTGGGCCGGCCGCGATTGGCTGCGGCTCCGAGTTTCGCGAGACGCCGCTCGTGGTCAGCGCCGCCGCCTTGGATGCGCCCGAGCGGAAGCCTTCAAGCGCGCAGGGCACGCTCCTGGGCACTTTCGATCTGCGCTTCTACTGGGTCGCCGACGAGCACGAGGCGCCCGGCGGTCCGGTCGAGGCGCTGTGCGATTCCGAGGAGCGCACGCTCGCGCTCGTGTCGGACGCCTTCGCGCGGCGCTGCCGGCTCGAAGGCACGTGCCGGCTCGAGGACGGCCGGCTGCTCAACGCGTCGCGCGCGTGCGGCTGCCCGGGCGGCATGTGCTTCCGCGTGCTCAGCCTTCGAGCCTTCCCGTGGGGCAAGGGCACCGGCGAGCGGGCGCTCGTGCCGTTCCGGAGCGTAGCCGTGGACCTGGCGCTGCTGCCGGCCGGCACGCGGCTCTACGCGCCCGAAATCGCGGACGTGCCGCTTCCCGGGCCGGGCGGTGGCGTTCACGACGGCTGCCTCGTCGCCGCGGACGCCGGTGGCAACATCGAGGGGCTCGAGATGGACCTGTTCGTCGGCCGTCGCCGCTCGTGGCTCGCGCTTCGCCAGGAGCTCCCCGAACGGCTGCGGCTCTACGTCGACTCGCCGCGCTGCGGCGGCGAGCAAGGCGCGCGCGCGGCGTTCTGATCTCCTACGTGAAGCGGCGCACGGCCCAGCCGACGCCGCCTCCGACGCCGGCCCAGAGCAGCACGATCCAGAACGCGGCGCGCGTCTTGATGGCGCGGATGCGCACGCGGACCTCGTGCGCCTCGGGCGGCACGTCTCCCGCGGTCGACGGCGGCGCTTGGGAAATGAGCGCCACCTCGCGCACTTTCAACGGGCGGACCTCTTCGAGCTGAACGCCGCGCGCGTAGAAGGCGGCGGGGAGAAGGCCTGAGACCAACCCGACGGCGAATGGGAGCGCGAGGCGCAGCACCGCGCGCCGATCGAGATCGTCGTCATCGGCTGCCGCCGCGCGCGTGGCTGCGGCGCGGGTGGCGGGCTCTGGCGTCGGGCGACCCACGCCCATGCGCGTCGACTCCGCGTCGTCGGCGGATTCGTGGGTCGACCGCGCGAAGTCGGCCGGCGCCGGTGGGTTGAAAGACACCTCGCCCGCGGAAAACTCCGCCTGTGGCTGGTTTTCGTCCGCGCTGCCCTCGCCTTCGGCAAGGGCGGGAGCCGGGGCCGTGGGCACGCGCGCGCGGACGGCGCCGGCCTGGGCGCGCCCAAGCTCTATGGGCTTGTCGTCGTCGCCGGGTCCGAAGGCATCGGGCGCGAACGCGGACGCCGGCGGTGGGAGGTGCTCGTCGACGGCGCCGTCGAGGCTGACCAGCCTGGGCGCGCCCGAAGTCTCGAGCGGGCGCGCCGAGGTCGCCGCCGCCTGCGCCTCCTGCGGGTCCGAGCCCTCGGGCACGATCACCGCCAGGCCGCCGAGGCTGCCCAGGCGAGCCGCGAGCGCCTGCGCCGTCTCGTCGGTCGCGCCGCGCTTTACCCGCAGGCGGCCTCGCGCCAGACCCTGCGCGAGAGCTTCCGCCGGCGTTCCGAACTCCGCCGCCATGCGGGCCGCCAGGAGCCGTCGTCCCAGCTCCGAATCGTCGCGCGCGCCTTGCAGGTACACGTCGAAGCCGGGCAACGCGTCGAAGATATCACACCTCCGTCGGGCGGCCCTTGGCGCTCAGAGCCGAGCGAGGAGCTGCGCAAGCGCGTCGGCGCGGACGCGCACGCCGAGGACGCGCCGGCCGCGCGCGGCGAGCGTGGCGCAATCGCCGCGCGCCTGCGCTTCAAAAAGCGCGCCGAAGCTGTAGGGCGCGCCGGGGATCGGCAGGTCCGGGCCTTCGTCGACGAGCACGACCAGGAAGCGCCCGCCGGGCGGTCCGCCCTTGTGGAACTGGCCGGTCGAGTGGAGGTAGCGCGGGCCGAAGCCCCATGTGACCGGAAGACCGGTGCGAGCGCGCAGGCGCCGCTGCGTAGCGGCGAGCAGGCGTGCGCGCGGCGCGGTCGGAGCGGCATAGACCAGCAGGCAGGCGGTGGTGGCGTCGTCACCCTCGAGCAGCGCGGCGAGTGACGCGTTGGTCGGCGCGTCGTCCCAGGCCGCGACGTCGGGCGATTCGCCGCCGAGCACCGCACGGGTCGCCCGCTTGCCCGCGTCGACGTCGGGCTCGTCGAAGGGATTCACGCCCAGGAGCGCGCCGCAGAGCGCGACCGCCGCCTCCCAGCGGAAGAAGATCGCGCCGAGCGCCGGTGAATCGCCGGGATCGAGCAGTTCGCGCGGCGCGCCTTCGGGCGTGTCGCCGACGATGGGCAGCACGCCACGCCCGAGCTTCCCGGTGCTCTCGGCGACCAGTTGCTCGGCCCACCAGGCGAGCGCCGACAGGTGCGGCGCATCGAGCGCGACGACGCGCGCCGACGCAAGACGTTTGGCGAGGCGCGCGGCCGCGCTGCGCTCTCCCTCGGACGCGAACCGCGCGGCCTCCTCGCGCGCGCCTTCGAGCACGGCGCCTACGGGCAGCCCCATGAGCGTCGCGGGCAGGAGGCCGGCCGTCGCGAGCGCCGAGTAGCGGCCGCCGATGTTCGGCTCGGAAGAGGCGAGCCGCCAGCCCGCGGCGCGCGCGCGCGCCTCGAGCGGCGTTCCCGGATCGGTCACGGCGAGCAGGTGGTCGGCAGGTACGCGCGGCGCGAAGTGCGCGAGCAGCGCGAGCGTCTCGGCGGTGGTGCCCGACTTGCTGACGCCGACGACGAGCGTCCGCGCCGGATCGAACGCATCGGTCTCTTTGCGAATCGCGCTCGGCGCGACGGAGTCGAGCACGCGCAGGCGCAGCGCCCGCGGCGCGAGGCCCCACTGCACGTAGACCTGCGCCGCGAGGCTCGAGCCGCCCATGCCGAGGAGCAGCGCGCGATCGCAGCGCGGTGGCGAATCGACACACGGCGCCGGGCGAGCAGGCGCGTCGAGCCACCCGAGCCGCGCGCGCGGGAACACGGCGTCGTCGCGCGCGAGGAGCCGCGCGACCGCGTCGGCGGCGGTCATTCGCACACCACCACCGTCACGGCGACGGTGTCGACGAAGAAGTTCGTGTTGTCGACGAAGTCGGTCGTGCCGTGGAATCGCAGCTCAAGAGTCTCGCCGGCCCAGGGCGAGGCGAACGCGGCGGAAAAGAGCGTCCAGCCGCCGGTGTCGTCCTCGTCGGTGAGCGTCGCGACCGCCGCCAGGAACGCGCCGCCCGCGTCGCGGAGCTGCACCTCGAGCAGATCGTAGACGACGCCCTCCTGCAGCTCGACCGTGTCGACCCAGTAGTAGAACGAGACGTCGAGCGTCGTCGCCGCGGCCGGCACCGTGAACGTCTGCGCGAGCGTGTCGTCGGCGTCCGGGTAGCCGCCGAGCCACGCGAGGTACTCGGGCGTGTGCGCGGTGACGGGAAGGCCGTCCTGATGGTAGATGACCGCGTACGAGCCGCTCTCGCTCCAGGCGACGCCGCCATCGTCGAAGCTCGGATTGACGAGGATTTGCGACGAGAAGGAGGCGCAGCCGGCGTCGGAGCCAGGACCCGCGCTCGCATCCGTGTCCGCGCCCGAGTCCGCGTCCGCGCCCAAATCCGCGCCCGAATCCGCGTTCGCGCCCGAATCGGCTCCGGCGTCCGCTCTCGCGTCCGTGCCCGAATCCACGCCCGCGTCCGTGACCGCGCTCGAATCCGTTCCGGAATCCGCGAGCGCCCCGGAATCCGCCGGCGCGCCCGAATCCGCGGCCGAGTCCGCCTCTCCGTCGGCCGCGGCGTCGAAGCCGGGGATCTCGGGCTCAGCCGCGTCAAGGACTTGCTCCCCATCGGAGACGGCGATGGCGCCGTCGCGATCGTCGTCATCGTCGCGCCCGCCGGCGACACCGCCGGCGCAGCCCATCGCGGCGAGCGGCACGACGAGCAGCCCGGCCGCCGCTAACCTCACGCCCTATCCTTCCAGCCCCGCGGGGCCAAGCTCGTCGCAGAAGATCTCCTCCTCGAAGAAGTAGTCGAAAAAGAGCGTCTCGGAGGAGCCGACGTCGATCAGCACGATCGCGATGGGCCGGTCGAGGCGCGACGGGCAGCGGCGCCGCGCGATCCCCGAAACCGCGTCGCGCACGCGCGCGGCGATGGCGTCGGCGCCGGCCGCGGCCCAGCGCGAGAGCTGGCTCGCCGGCCCGCGTCCCTGCGCGAAGCGCTCGACGCGCTCCTCGCTCCACGCGCCGTCCTGGGCCAGATCCCCGATCGTCGCGACGGTCTGCGCGAAGGCGGCTCGCGCGGCCTCGGCGTCGGCCGGAGACACGCGCCCGCGTGCCGGCGCGCAGGCGCGCGCCAGCACTTCGCCGGCGGCCTGAAGCGCGGCGACGGCGGCGGCGCG
>JBBTFH010000165.1:0-5870 GCA_038041915.1 Myxococcota bacterium | reverse complement strand
CGTTCTTCTCGATCTCGGGCTCGGACTTCGTCGAGATGTTCGTCGGCGTCGGCGCGTCACGCGTGCGCGACCTCTTCGAGCAGGGCAAGAAGAACGCGCCGTGCATCGTCTTCATTGACGAGATCGACGCCGTCGGGCGCCACCGCGGCGCCGGCCTGGGCGGCGGACACGACGAGCGCGAGCAGACGCTCAATCAGTTGCTCGTCGAGATGGACGGCTTCGAGTCCAACGACGGCGTGATCCTTATCGCGGCGACCAACCGCCCCGACGTGCTCGACCCCGCGCTGCTGCGCCCCGGCCGCTTCGATCGACGCATCGTCGTGGCGCGCCCCGACGTCAAGGGGCGCGAGGGCATCCTCAAGGTGCACACCAAGCGCGTGCCGATGGGCGGCGACGTCGATCTGTCGGTCATCGCGCGCGGGACGCCCGGCTTCTCCGGCGCGGACCTCGAGAACCTGGTCAACGAGGCGGCGCTGCTGGCGGCGCGGCGCGGTCGCGACAGCGTCGACCGCGTCGACTTCGAGTCGGCCAAGGACAAGGAGCTGATGGGTTCGGAGCGCAAGAGCATGGTCATCTCCGACAAGGAGAAGGCCACGACCGCCTACCACGAGGCCGGGCACACGCTGGTCGCGAAGATGCTCCCGAATGCCGACCCGGTGCACAAGGTCACGATCATCCCGCACGGGATCGCGCTAGGAGCCACGATGCAGCTGCCGTCGGAGGATCGCCTCAACATGTCGCGCAGCTTCGCCGAGGATCAGCTCGCGATCCTCATGGGCGGGCGCATCGCCGAGGAGCTGGTCTTCCAGCAGCAGACGAGCGGAGCCGGCAACGACATCGAGATGGCGACCAGCCTGGCGCGCCGGATGGTGTGCGAGTGGGGTTTTTCCGAGAAGCTCGGGCCGCTCGCGTATGCCAAGAAGGACGAGCAGATCTTCCTCGGGCGCGACTTCGCGGCCAAGCAGGAATACAGCGAGAAGACCGCGATCGAGATTGACGAGGAGGTGCGGCGCCTTGTCCGCGAAGGCTACGATCGGGCACGCCAGATCCTCGTCGCCCAGACGGATAACCTGCGCATGCTCGCGGAGGCGCTGCTCGAGTGGGAGGTGCTGTCGGGTGAGGAGGTCGACGCGGTGATGGAGGGGCGCGCAATAGAACGACCCGACGCGCCCGAGCCGGCCTCGCCCGCCGACAGGGCCAAGGAGAAGGACCGCCGGGAGCGCGTGCGCGGCGGCCTGTTCGCACGGCCACCCGTGCTCAAGCAGGATCCCGAGAAGGCCTAGCGCAGCGGCGCGTGAGCGAGCGAGCTTGCCGTTTCCGCCGCTGCGCTTCATGTCAGCGATCTTCGATTGGTCGCGCACCTACGTCCTCGGCGTCGTCAACGTCACGCCGGACTCGTTCTCCGACGGCGGGCTGTTCTTCGCGGGGGAGGCGGCGGTGCGCCAAGGCGTCGCGCTCGCCCTTGCCGGCGCGGATGTCCTCGACGTCGGCGGCGAATCGACGCGTCCGGGCGCGGAGCGCGTGCCGGCGGCCCAGGAGCGCCGGCGCGTCGAAGGCGTCATAGCGGAGCTTCGTGGGCGTGTCGCGAGGGCGCCGATCGCGATCGACACGACCAAGGCCGAGGTTGCGGAGGCGGCGCTCGCCGCCGGAGCCGAAATCGTGAACGACGTTTCGGGTGGGCGCATGGAGCCGGAGATCCTGCGTGTCGCCGCGGACCGGGGCGCCGCCGTCATCCTCGGGCACATGCGGGGCGAGCCGCGCACCATGCAGGAAGGCATCCGCTTCGACGACGTCGTCGCCGAGGTTGGCGAAGAGTTGGCGGAGCGCGTCGCCTGCGCCGCCCTGGCCGGCGTGTCGCGCGAGCGAATCGTCGTCGCTCCCGGCATCGGCTTCGGCAAGACGCCGGCGCAGAGCTACCAGCTCCTGCGGCGTCTCGGCGAGCTGCGCGCACGCGTCTTACGGCCCGTGTGCGTCGGGCCTTCGCGCAAGTCTTTCCTCGGCGCGGTGACGGGTGCGCCGCCCGGCGATCGGCTGCTCGAGACGGCGGCGGCGACGGCGGCATCGATCGCGCTTGGCGCCGACATCGTGCGGCTGCACGACGCCGAGGTGATTCGGCGGGTCGTGCGCGTGGCGGACGCGTTGCGGCGGGGGCTGCCGTGAACCTCCCGTGGGGGATGACGCCGCGCGATCTGGTCGTCGCCGCCATCGACGTCGCTATGGTCTCGTTCGTTCTCTACCGCACGCTGCGCTTCGTCCGAGGCACGCGCGCCATGCAGATGGCCGTCGGGCTCGCCGCCGTGGCGCTCGGCTACGTCGCCGCGCGCAAGCTCGAGATGCACACGCTGTCGTGGCTGCTCGAGCACTTTCTCGACTACTCGATCCTGCTCATCATCGTCGTTTTCCAGGGCGATATCCGCCGCGGACTCACGCGGCTCGGGCGGCGCTTTTCCGGAAACGCGCGCTCCTTCGAGGAGCGCCACGCCATCGAGGAGGTCGTGCGCGCGGTCGCCGATCTCGCGGCGCGGCGTACGGGCGCCATAGTCGTGCTCGAGCGCGACGCCGAGGTGACGGACTTCGTCCAGGGCGGCGTGACGATCGACGCGCCGGTCTCGCGCGACCTGCTGGTCAGCATCTTCAATCCGAGCCCGCAGAATCCGCTGCACGACGGCGCGGTGATCATCCGGCAGCTACGCGTGGTGCAGGCGCGCGCCATCCTGCCGCTCAGCCGTGCCAGCATCGAGGGGCGCGGCACTCGCCACCGCGCGGCCGTGGGCTTGACCGAAGATACGGACGCCGTGGTGGTCGTCGTCAGCGAGGAGCGCGGCACGCTCTGCCTCGCCGTCGGAGGTCGCTTGAGCGCGGAGCTCGACGTCGAGGCGCTCAGCAGAGCGCTCGGTGGCGCGCTCGGGCGTGGCGCCGTCGCGGCTGGGCCGCTCGACGTTGGACCGAAGGGCGCGTCGTGACCGGACGATCCGCCGGATCCGCCGGCCCAGACCTCGGGCTCAAGGCCATCGCCGTGCTGACCGCCATCGGCCTCTTCCTGTGGGTGCGCGGCGAGCAGGAGTCGGAGCTGCGGGCGGCGGTGCGCGTGCAGTACGAGCTTCCGTCCGGCCTCGCGTTCGTCGACACGCCGCCCACGGAGGTGCGCATCCACATCGGTGGCACGCGCCTGCGCCTGAGCCGCTTCGATCCGGCGTTGCTGCCGCCGCTGCGGTTGAACGTCGCTCGCGCCAAGTCCGGCAAGATGCGCGTGTCGCCGGAGCTGTTCGACTTGCCCAAGGGCTTGCGCGTCACTTATATCTCGCCGGACGTGCTCTCCGTCGCCACCGAGCCGCTCTTGCAACGCAGCCTGCCGGTGCGCGTGCGGATGACAAACGGTCGCGGGCTGCGCGTCCGAGCGGCTCCGTCGCACGTGACGGTCTCGGGAGCCCGCTCGCGCGTGGCTGCGCTCGACGAGATCGAGACGCGCACTGTGCAGGCGCGCCCGGGCACGACCCGGGTGCGCCTCGAGGCGCCCAAGGGCGTCGAGGTGCGGCCGCAGCGCGTCGAGGTGAAGATCGCCGAGGCGGCGGAGGCGCACCCGTGATCGAGAGGGCGCGCGGGAAGGGCGCCCTCTCGCCCCATGAGCTGGTCGAGACGCCGCCGCGACTGTTCGGCACCGACGGTGTGCGCGGAGTCGCCAACGAGCCGCCGATGACCGTCGAGACCGCGGCGGCGATAGGCATGGCGGTGGCGCATCTCTTCCGTCACGGGGGCGCCTCACCCCGTCCGAAGGGACGTGGTGCTCCACCCCGTTCCCAGGGACGCACCCGCCGCGGCCGCATCGTCATCGGCAAGGACACGCGCCTCTCGGGCTACATGTTCGAGACGGCGATCGCGGCGGGCATCTGCTCGATGGGCGCGGACGTGTGGCTGTGCGGGCCGCTGCCGACGCCGGGGATCGCGCACCTGACGGCGAGCATGCGCGCCGACGCCGGCGTCGTGATCAGCGCGTCGCACAACCCGTTCCAGGACAACGGCATCAAGATCTTCGCCGCGGATGGCTTCAAGCTGCCGGACGCGCGCGAGCACGCGATCGAGCGGCTAGTGGCAGACGGCTCGCTCGCTCGCCTGAGGCCCGGGCCGGGCGAGGTCGGCAAGGCGCACCGCATCGACGACGCCCGCGGGCGCTATGTCGCATTCCTCAAGAGCACCTTCCCGCGCGACCTCACGCTCGAGGGGCTGCGCATCGTCGTCGACTGCGCGCACGGCGCGGCGTACCGCACGGCGCCGACCGTCTTCGAGGAGCTCGGCGCGACCGTGTTCGCGATCGGCGACCGCCCCGACGGACGGAACATCAACCGTGGCGTGGGAGCGCTCCACCCCGACTACGCGGCCCGCGCGCTGCGCACGCACGAGGCGCACCTCGGCGTCGCGCTCGACGGAGACGCGGATCGTGCGATCTTCATCGACGAACGCGGCGACGTGGTCGACGGCGACGAGGTCATGGCGATCCTCGCGACGCGGATGCTGCGGGCGCGCACGCTCAAGCGCCGCACGCTGGTCGCGACCTCGATGTCCAACCTCGGACTCGAGCGCGCGATCGTGGAGGCGGGCGGGCGGCTCGTGCGCGCGCCCGTCGGCGACCGCTACGTCGTCGAAGAGATGCGGCGCGGCGGCTACGCGATGGGAGGGGAGCAGTCGGGGCACCTCGTCTTCCTGGAGCATTCGACCACCGGCGACGGCGTGGTCGCGGCGCTCAAGCTCCTCGCCGTCATGGTGCGCGAGCGCAAGCCGCTCTCCGAACTGCGCGGGGCGATGCGGCGCTACCCGCAGGTTCTGCTCAACGTGGCGGTGCGCGAGCGCAAACCCATCGCGTCGCTGCCCGAGGTGCAGCGGGCTATCCTCCGCGCCGAGGCGCGCCTGGGCTTTGATGGGCGCGTCTTCGTGCGTTACTCCGGCACCGAGCCGAAGGTGCGCGTGATGGTGGAGGGCGCGCGCGTGCGGCTGGTCCGCGACTGCGCGGCGGCGATCGCCGGCGCCCTCGCACGCGCCTGTGGCGGATCGTAGAGTCTCACGCGTGAGCTCCACCCGCCTTCACGTGAACGTCGATCACGTCGCCACGATCCGGCAGGTGCGCGGCACGCCGTACCCGGATCCGGTTGCGGCGGCTTCCATCTGCGAGCTCGCCGGCGCCGACGGCATCACGGTGCACCTGCGCGAGGATCGCCGCCACATCCAGGATCGCGACCTGCGCATCCTGCGCCAGACCGTGCGCACGGTGCTGAACCTCGAGATGGCGGCGACCCCCGAGATGCTGCGAATCGCGCGCGAGCTCCGGCCCGAGATCGCGACGCTGGTGCCGGAGCGCCGCGAGGAGCGTACGACCGAGGGCGGGCTCGATGTCGCGGGTAGCGCCCAGCACCTGGCGTCGGCCGTGCGTGCGCTGCGCGAGGGCGGTGTCGCCGTCAGCCTGTTCGTCGACCCGGAGGTCGAGGCGGTGCGCGCGGCGGCGCGCGTGGGCGCGCAAATCGTCGAGCTCCACACCGGCGATTACTGCGCCGCGTCGCGTGATCGCGCGGTCGCCGAGCTCGCGCGCGTGGCGCGAGCCGCCGACGAGGCCGCTTCGCTGGGGCTGCGCGTCGCCGCCGGCCACGGCCTCGATTATCCCAACGTCGGGCCGATCGCCGCGCTGCCCGTCGTCGAAGAGCTCAACATCGGCCACGCGATCGTCGCGCGCGCCGTGCTCGTCGGGCTCGATCGCGCGGTGCGCGACATGATCGACGCGATTGGCCAAGGCCATGCCCGCGCGACGGTCCGTCCCGAATGAAGGTCGTCACCGCCGCCGAGATGCGCGCGCTCGACCGCGCGACCATCGAGCGCGGCACGCC
>JBBTFH010000164.1:12458-14041 GCA_038041915.1 Myxococcota bacterium | reverse complement strand
CAGCCTGCGCGAGATGACCCGCGTGGCCGGGAGCGATCCCGCTCTCTGGCGCGAGATCCTGCTGGCGAACCGCGCCGTGCCCGAGATGCTCGGGTCCTTCCGCGCCCACCTCGACGAGCTCGATCTCGCTTTGCGATCGCGGGACGCCGCGCTCCTCGGACGGCTGCTCTGCGCCGCGCGCCGTGCGCGAAAGGCAATTGCATGAGCACGATCGTCGCGCGCGCCTCCGGGCCGCTGCGCGGCGAGTGCCGCGTGCCGGGCGACAAGTCGATTTTGCACCGCGCGGTGATCGTGGCGTCGCTTGCGGTAGGCGAGTCGCTCATCGAAGGCTTCTCCGGCGGCGAAGACAACCTTCGCACCATCGAGGCGCTGCGCGCGATGGGCGCCGCCATAGACGTCGCGGGACACTCGATCCGCGCGCGCGGCGCCGGCTTCGACGGCCTGCGCCCCGCCGGCCGCATCGACTGCGGAAACTCTGGCACCTCGATGCGGCTGCTGGCCGGTTTGTGCGCCGCGCAGCGAGGCGTGACGATCCTCGACGGCGATGAATCGTTGCGCCGCCGGCCGATGCGGCGCGTCGCGCAGCCGCTCGAGCGGATGGGCGCGCGCGTCGGCGGCCGCGCATCCGCGGCGGGCGAGATCCTGCCGCCGATCGAGGTGCGAGGCGGCGCGCTGCACGGGATCGACGAAACGCTTGCTGTCGCGTCCGCGCAGGTGAAGAGCGCCCTCCTGCTCGCCGCCCTCCACGCCGAGGGCGTGACTTGCCTGCACGAGCCGACGCGCTCACGCGACCACACCGAGCGCATGCTCACGCTGGCGGGCGCGCCGCTGCGCGTCGATGAAAACGCGGCGATCGTCCTCGATCCCTCGGGCTGGGATCACCGCCTGCGCCCGCTCGACCTTACGATCCCCGGCGACTTCTCGTCGGCCGCGTTCGTCGTCGCCGCGGCGCTGCTCGTGCCCGGCAGCGACGTCGTGGTGCGCGACGTCGGCGTCAATCCCACGCGCACCGGCGCGCTCGACGCGCTGCGCGCGATGGGAGCCGCCATCGACCTCGAGGATGTGCGCGAGGCTGCCTCAGCCCGTCCGACGGGACGTGCCGGCGGCGAGCCGGTGGCCGACCTGCGCGTCCGCGGCTCGGCGCTGCACGCCTGCACGATCGCCGGCGAGCTCACGGTGCGCGCGCTCGATGAGATTCCGATCCTCGCGATCGTCGCCTCGCAGGCCGAGGGCACGACCGTGATTCGCGACGCCTCCGAGCTGCGCCGCAAGGAGAGCGATCGGCTCGCCGCCATGGCGCGCGCGCTGCGGCGCCTCGGCTGCGAGGTCGAGGAGGCGCCAGACGGCCTCGTGATCGCCGGCCCCTGCGCGCTCGCGGGCGGAGACTTCGACGTCACCGACGTCGGCCTCGACCACCGCGTGGCGATGAGCCTCGCCATCGCCGGCCTGGTCGCGCGCGCCCCCGTGCGCCTGGCCGGCGCCGGCACGATCGCGACCTCGTTCCCGGGATTCGCGTCGACCTTGGCGGCGCTCGGCGCGCCCATCGCGGCGTCTCTTCGGACGGGGTGAGGCACCACGAGGAA
>JBBTFH010000164.1:11121-12358 GCA_038041915.1 Myxococcota bacterium | reverse complement strand
CGCCGCTTCTTTCCCGCCCCATCCGCGTGGCGGTCGAATGGGACAGCTCAGTCGTCGCGGAAGTCGTGCGCGGCAAGCCGGGTACGGTTTCCGTCGGTGAGGGCGCCAACGCCGACCTGACCGTGCCGGGCGTGCCGGGCCGAGTCGCGCTGGTCCGCGTCACCAAGGACGGCGCCGCGCTGCTCGCGATTCCCTCCGGCTGGGCGGGCACCGTCGTCGTCGACGGCCGTCCGCGCAGCGTGTCGGAGGTGGGCGCAGACGCGCGCCTCGGTCCCAACGACACGGCGCGCCTTCTGCCCTCCGCCGAGAGTCGCACCGTCGTGGTCGTGGAGGCCGCCGAGGCGGCGATCCTGCCGCGCGCCGGCCGCCGTGATTGGGCGCTCGTCGAGGCACTGGTGCTCGCGCTCGTTCTGCACAGCACGTTCCTCGTGTCGAGCTACCTCTTTGCCAGGCCGACCACCGACGAGGGTCCGAAGAAGCTTGAGATGCGGCAGGCGCGCTTCATCCTGAAGAAGCCCGAGCCGGAAAAAACGGTGGAGGCGCTCCCCGAGGAGGCGCTGAGGGCCAAACAGGTTTCCAAGGAGAAGCTCGCTCCCGGCGCGAAGACGGAGAAGCAGAAGATTGAGCAGAAGGTGAAAAAGATCGGCGTGCTCGGTGCGCTCGGCGCCGCCTCCGTCCTCTTCTCATCGGAAAGCGACCGGGCGCTCGACAACGCGCTCCATGGCCTGGCAGGCAACTCGATCCAGGTGGCTGGCGGCGCAGGGACGCGTGGCGGCGGAACCGGCATGGGCGGTGGCGGAACCGGCGGATTCGGCGGCACCAGCTATGGCGGCGGCGTGATCGGCGGCGTCGGTGAGGCGGCGGGGGTCAGGGCGAACCTCGGCAAGCGCGGCGAGGCCAAGGCGCGCGTCAACATCGAGGCCGGCCGCTCGAACGTCGAGGGCTCACTCACCCAGGCGCAGATCGAGGCGGTCGTCCGCGCGCACTTGGCCGGCATCAAGTACTGCTACGAGAAGGAGCTCGTCGGAGCGCCCAAGCTCGAGGGCACGGTCACGATCAAGTGGTGGATCGACGGCGAGGGCGAGGTGTTCAAGGCGCTGGTCGATTCGTCGACCGCCAACAACCCCGGCCTCGAGGAGTGCGTCGTCCGCCAGATCAACCGCTGGCGCTTCCCCAAGCCCGGCGGCGGGACCGTCATCGTCCGCTACCCCTTCAGCTTCAAGAGCGCGAGCTAGCT
>JBBTFH010000164.1:0-11021 GCA_038041915.1 Myxococcota bacterium | reverse complement strand
TCGACGCGGTCCTTGCCGGTCGCCTTCGCGTGGTAGAGCGCGAGGTCGGCGGCGCGGACGAGCGAGGCTCCGTCCTCGGCGCCGCTCTCGGGGAAGCAGGCGACGCCCATCGACGCCGTGACGCGGACCAAAGCGCCCTCGATCGCCGTCCCGGTGGCGACGATGTCGCCGCGCACGCGCTCGGCGACGGCGTGCGCCTCGAGCAGCTTGGTGCGCGGCAGGATGAACGCGAACTCCTCGCCGCCCCAGCGCGCGGCGATGTCGATACCCCGCAGCGCGCCGCGCATCGCGCGCGCCGCCTCGCGCAGCACGCGATCACCGGCGGGGTGCCCGAACGTGTCGTTGACGCGCTTGAAGTCGTCGAGATCGAGGATGACCAGCGAGAATGCGGTGCCGAAGCGCCGCGAGCGCGCAAGCTCCTCCGTAAGGCGCGTGTCGAAGTAGCGCCGCGTGTACAGGCCGGTCAGCCCGTCGACGGTCGCGAGCTCATAGAGCCGGGCGTTCTGGATCGCCATCGACGCCTGCGCCGCGATCGCCTGCAGCAGCCGCACCTCGTCGGCGCCGAAGGCTCCCGCTTCGGGGCTGCGCACCTCGACGAAGCCGGCGATCGTGTCGTGCCGGCGCAACGGCACGGCCACGCGCGCCCGTATGCCCTGGTCGGCGAGCGCCGCGCCGCCGGGCGATGCGCGGACGTCGGCGATGCGCGTCGTATGCCCATCTCTCAGCACCTGCTCGTCGAGGGTCCCGCCCTGCGGCCGCGCGTCGCGTGCGAAGACCTGTCGATCGCGATCGTAGGCGTCGAGGCGCAGCGTCACGCCATCGTCGTCGAAGAGCCCGATAGCGACCGTGCGCGCCGACGGTACGGCCTCCGCGGTCTCGCGGCAGACGCGCTCGACGATCTCCGGCAGCTCGAGCGACGAGGCGAGCGCGCGCCCGGTGCGGTGCAGCGTCTCGAGCTCCTCGACGCGCCGCTGGAGCTGGCGGCTCGTGCGACTGAGACGGTTGAAGCCGTAGTTGATGAGCAGGTACGTCAACCCGAGCAGCACGAGTGTTTGCGGCGCGTCGGGCCGGTAGACGAACACCGTTACGACGGCGAGCGGCAGAAGCGTCGCCTCGGCCGCGATGCCGGGCAGCACCATTCCGCGCAGCACCTCGCGCGGGGAAAAGCCCTCGAGCCACAGCCGCACGCCCTGGATGGCGTAGTGCGCGCACAGGAACGCGAGCCCATAGGTCGGGACGAGCCAGAGCGCCGAGAGTGCGCTTCCATCGGCCGCGCCGACCAGCGCGCGCGAGTCGACGCCAAAGAGCCACGCCGTGCCCATGAGCAGCGCCGCCGACACGCCGCCGAAGTAGAACGGGAAGGCGACCTCGCCGAGCGGCGAGAGCGGCTCGTCGGCGGGCGTGCGTCCGGAGAGCGAGAAGAGGCGGGCGAAGCGCGGGTGCGCCATCCGAAGGACCGCGTCGAGCAGCAGGCCGAGCCCAACCATCCACGCCGCCGTCACCGATCCGAGGCAGACGGCCGACGCGACGTAGAGCGCGGAGTCGAGGCTGACCGGCGCCTGCGGGAAGATCCGATACGCCATCGAGCGCGCGAGCAGGACAACCAGCAGGAACATGACGAATGGCGCGAAGCCGGCGAACGCCGGCTGCGCGGGCGCGAGTTGGGGCACGAACGTCGCGAGCAGCAGCGCGCACCAGCCGAGCGCCCCCAGCGTCGACATGTAGGCCACGTGAATCGCCTCGCGGGCCGGGCTCGTTGATCCGACCTTCCCCATGGGCTACCTTGCCGGCCCACACAGGAGGACGACATGGGAATTCTCGACGGAAAAGTCGCGATCGTCACGGGCTCCGGCGGCGGCATCGGCCGCGCGGAGGCGCTGCTCTTGGCCAAGGAAGGCGCGAAGGTGGTGGTCAACGACCTCGGCGGCGCGCGCGACGGCACGGGCGCGGACGCCTCGGCCGCCCAGAAGGTCGTCGACGAGATCCGCGGCGGCGGTGGGTCGGCGGTCGCCAACCACGACAGCGTCGCCGATCCGGCCGGCGCGGAGCGCATCGTCAAGACCGCGCTCGACAGCTTCGGGCAGGTCGACGTCCTCATCAACAACGCAGGCATCCTGCGCGACAAGACGCTGCTCAAGATGAGCGACGAGATGTGGGACGTGGTCGTGGCGGTGCATCTGCGCGGCACGTTCCTCTGCACGCGCGCTGCCGCCAAGGCGATGGTCGAGCGCGGCCGGGGAGGCCGCATCATCAACACGACCAGCGTGTCCGGGCTGATCGGAAACTTCGGGCAGGCCAACTATTCGGCGGCCAAGGCCGGCATCTACGGCTTCACCCGCACGGCGAGCATGGAGCTCACGAACAAGTACAAGATCACGGTGAACGCCATCGCACCGGTCGCGCTCACGCGCTTGACCGAGGACCTGCCGATGGTCGCCTCGATGCCGGGCGCGAAGGAGATGCTGGCGCCCGATCACGTCGCGCCGGTAGCGCTGTTCTTGGCCTCGGATCTGGCGGCGGACATCAGCGGAACGATCGTCGGCGTACAGGGGACCCAAGTTTCCGTCTATAGAATGATTCAAACGACCGGGACCATGCCGCGAGGCGCGGCGTGGACGCCGAACGAGCTTCGTGAACGCTGGACAGAGATCGATAGCAAGTAATTGAAAGGGGATGGCGATGAGGTGGAGGCGAGGGTGCATCACCGCCGTGAGGCGGGACGAGTTACGCGCCGAAGTCCACGATGATGACGCCTCGCTTCTCGCTCTTCTTCTTTTCGTCGCGCCGAGGACGGTCGCTTGGACGGTAGGCGTCTTCGACGATCTCGAGCACCGGCTGCTGCTCCGCCTCGCGACGAAGCTTCTCCTCTTCCTGCCTGCGAATTTCTTCGATGATCCACGGATCAAGCATCTGTGGGTCCTCCATGCCTAACGGCCCGCCAGTCGGGCTGCCTGGTTCAAATAAGTTGCAACTCTCACGCCACTCTGTAACGCGTCCGCTTATCCTGTCAAATTCCCGCGCTTATTGAGCTTTTGCCCGCGTCTTCCTGACCGTTGGTTGCCACGAGCCTGCCTTTTTTGTCAGGGTGCGACACTTTTTAGTCGGGATCCTCGAGCTTCCACCTACCCCCTTCGCGGATGAAGCGCGCCTGCGCGTCCTGGTCCCCGTAGGGCATCCCCGCCTGGTCATCTATCTGTTCGATCGGATTGTTGAGAGACTTTTTTAATGTCGCGACCAGGGCGTCGACCTCGGCCCTGCGCGGCCCCTCGAAATCGCGCCGAAGGTCTTCGGCGGTCATCGCTCGGCGCCAGCGCTCGGGCGCCAGACGCAGGAGCACGTCATAGCGCCTGCGCTCGAGCGCCTGCAAGAAGGAGCGCAGCGCCTCGCGCGGCGAAGACTGCCCATAGAAATCGAGCGGGTCGGTGCCGATGCGCCAGGCGCCGCCTTCGCGGACCAGGCGCAACTCGCGGCCATCGCCGTAGGCATAGCGCGCCTGCTCTCGGGTGCGCGGGGCGGCCGCGCGCAGTTCCCTGGCGAGCCGCCTACCGTCCGCCAAACTCTGGCGCATCGCCTCGGCGAAGCCCTCGTGGCCGTAGCGCGCGCGCAGTTCGGGCGCGAGCAGGGCCCACGCGGCCTCGCTGTCGCCGCGCTCGAGGGCGTCGGCGTAGGCACGCACGGCGTCGTCGGGACGCGCCGGCCGAGCGGCACAGCCCGCCAGCAGCGCCACGGCCAGCGTGACGATGCGGACACGCATCGGCATGAGCGCGAGCGGCTGGTCCGCGGCGGCGGCGAGAAGGCGCGCCAGCAGCGGCATGCGCCGCGCCCCGAGCAAAACGTCGCGCGCGTCGAAGCGTTCGTCCGGGCGCCGGCGGGCGCGCTCCTCGGCGAGCGCGAGCGCCGCGTCCAGGCCGCCCAAGCGATCGACGAGCCCGGCGGCGAGCGCCTGCTCGCCCGTGAAGATGCGCCCCTCGCCTCGGCTAGAGGCGAGCTCGACGGTCATCGCGCGCGCCGCCGCGACGCGCCAGAGGAATTCATCGTAGACGGCGTGTAGGTCGGAGACGAGGCGCGCGCGCTCCGCTTCAGTGAAGCCGCGCGCTTCGGTGAGCATCGAGGCGCCTTTGCCCCGCGTGAGGATCGCCTTGCCGATGCCGAGCTTCGCGTAGAGGCCCTCGAGGTTGAGCTTGCCGCCGACGACGCCGATCGATCCCGTGAGCGTGCCGGGCTGGGCGACGATCGCGTGCGCGCCGCATGCGGCGTAATAGCCGCCCGAGGCGGCGACGTCGCCGAAGGCGGCGATCAGCGGCTTTCGGCGGGCGACGAGCACGGCTTCGCGCCAGATTTGATCGGAGGCGACGACCGAACCCCCGGGCGAGTCGACGTGCAGCACGACGGCGGCGACGCGAGGGCTGCGGCGGGCGGTGCGCAGCGCGCGAATGACGGCATCGGCGCCGGTGAGCGAGAGCGGGACCGACGCGCCTTCACCGCCGACGATCATCCCGCGCAGCGGCACCACGGCAACGATGCGGCGCGGGCGCAGCGGCACCCATGACCAGCGCACCGTCGCCCGGCGGTAGCGCTCGGACGAGACGATGGCGGCGCGCTCGACCCCTGGCGGCGCGAGGCGCTCGGGCAGCTCGTCGCGATAGAGAACGCCGTCGCAAAGGCCGGCGGCGAGCGCGCGATCGGGCGCGTACGGGCCGCCGTCGATCAGGGCACGAACGGCGTCGTCTTCCTGGCGGCGGCCGCGGGCGATGGCCGAGACGAAGCGCGCGTAGAGCCCGTCGAGGATGCCGTCGAGCGAGGCGCGGTGCTCAGGGCTCATCTCCCGGCGCAGGAGCGGGTCCGCCGCGCTCTTGTAGGCGCCGATCGGCAAGAGTTCCGCGCGCACGCCGATGCGCTCGAGCAGCCCGCCGAGGAACGTCACCTGCGCCGACAGCCCGACGAGGCCGAGCGGCCCCGAGGGCTCGAGGAGGATGCGGTTGGCCGCGCAGGCGAGATAGAACTCGCGGTTGCCGGGCGCCAGGAGCAGCGCGACGACCTCCTTGCCCGAAGCGCGCAACTCGTCGATCAGGCCGCGCAGCGAGTCGAGGCGCGACCAGCCGACGTCGAGGTCGCGCACGCGCAGCACGACGCCGCGTGCGCGCGGATCGCGCGCGATGTCGCGAAAGAGTCGGCGCAGCTGCTCGATGGAGGACCCACCCGCGTGAAGCTGCAACCCACTCAGTCTGAAGAGGCGACGCGGCGCAGGTCGCTCGGGGATGCGCCCGCGCACGTCCACGCGCACCCAGTCGACGCGCCGGCGGCGGAGCACGACCGCGAGGTTGCGCACCGCCAGCACGAGGTTGACGAGAAGATTCCGCAGCAGACGAAGAGGAAGCGAGATCATGGCGCTCCGGACGTCATCGCGCCCGACAGATGCCGCGGCGGCTCTGCCGGACGAAGTCGCAAAGCGCGATCACCTCCGGCACGCATTCGGCGCCGAGCAACGACCGCGCCTCGTCGAGCCGGAGGCCCCGCAGGAACAGCACGCCGAACGCGCGGCGCAGCACGCGGCGCGCCTCGGCGCCGACGCCGGCGCGCACGAGCCCAAGGCGGTTGAGGCCGACGAGGCGCGCCCGATCGCCGGCCGCCAGGCAGAACGGCGGCACGTCCTGCGAGGCCATCGCGCCCGCCGCGAGCATCGCCAAGCGCCCCACGCGCGCGAACTGGTGCACCGCCGCGAGGCCGCCGAGCGTCGCGTCGTCCTCGACCACGACGTGGCCGGCGAGCTGCACGGCGTTCGCGATGGTGACACCCGCGCCGACCGTGCAGTCGTGCGCGACGTGGCTGTAGGCCATGAGCAGCGTGCCGGCGCCGACGCGCGTCTCACCGCCGCCCGCCATCGTGCCGCGATGCACGGTCACGTACTCGCGCACGTCGACGTCCTCGCCGAGCACCACGCGCGTATCCTCGCCCATTATGGAGCCGCGGTGCTGCGGGCGGCCGCCGATCGCGGCGAAGGCGCCGATGCGGGCGCGCGCGCCGATCGAGACGCGGCCCTCGACGAGCGCGTGCGCGCCAATCGCCGCGCCGGCGCCGACGCGCGCGCCGGCGCCGACCACGGCATAGGGCCCGATTCTGACGTCACGCCCGAGCTCCGCGCCGCGCTCGACGATTGCCGTCGGGTGAATCATGCAGAACAGCTAGCCGGGAGCATTTGCGTCGCGGTCGGCGATCGTCGCGAGCAGTTCGGCCTCGGCGACCGTCCGGCCTTCGACGCGCGCGACGCCGCGCATCTTCCACACCTTCGAGCCGATGCGAAGCGGCACGACCTCGAGTTCGAGCCGATCGCCGGGACGCACCGCGGCGCGAAACCGCACCTTGTCGATGCCGAGCAAGTAGATGATCTGTCGCGCGGCGTCGAAGCCCGCCTGGGCGTGCGGGCGTCCCGTCGGACGGGCTGATGCAGCCAGAAGCGCGCCCGCCTGCGCCAACGCCTCCACGATCAGGACGCCGGGCATGACCGGCTGCCCCGGGAAGTGGCCGGCGAAGTGCGGCTCGTTGAACGTGACGTTCTTGATACAGACGATGCGCTTGCCCGGATCGCACCCGATCACGCGATCGACCAGCACGAAGGGATAGCGGTGCGGCAGGATGCGCAGGATCGCGTCGATGTCGAGGGTGCCCTCGTTCATTACCCCTACCCTACGCTCCTCGCCGCAGCGCCGCGATGGCGCGGAGCCAACGCACGCGCGGCATGGCGGGATAGCCTGCGACCGTGTCTCCCGCCGCGACGTCGCGCGTCACGCCGCTTTTGGCGGCGACCCGGGCGCGCGCGCCGATCGACAGGTGGTCGGCGACGCCGACCTGCCCGCCGAGCATCGCGCCCTCGCCGACGCGGACGCTTCCGGCGAGCCCGGTCTGGCCGCAGAGCAGCGCGCTTTCGCCCACGTCGCAGCCGTGGCCCACGTGGACCTGGTCGTCGAGCTTGGCGTCGTGGCCGACGCGCGTGACGCCGAGCGTCGCGCGATCGACGGTCGCGTTGGCGCCGATCTCGGCGCGCGCGCCGATCTCGACGCGGCCGAGCGACGGGATGCGACGGGGCACGCCGTCGACGCCGACATCGTAGCCGAAGCCGTCGAACCCGACGACCGCGCCGGGGCCGACGACCGCGTCCTCGCCGACGCGGCACCCGTCGAGCACGATACAGTGCGGAAAGAGGCGCGCACCGGATTCGACGATTGCGCCCGCGCCGACGACCGCATGCGACTCGACGATCGCGCCCACGCCGATCGTCGCGCCGGCGCCGACGACGGCGAAGGGTCCGACGTGCGCGCTCGCGTCGACACACGCGCTCGCGTCGACGGCGGCGCGCGGATCGACACCGGCCGGGCGCACGACGGTCGGCGCGAACAACTCGAGCAGCGGGCGTAGCGCGCCCCGGACGTCGGGGACGACGATCTCCGGACGCTCGCCTGGCAAAGCGCCGGGGGTCGCGCGGAACGATTTCTCCGCGACCAACAGCGCACCCGCCGACGTGCGCGGATTCGCCGCGCCCGACCCCGAACCCGACCCCGAACCCAAGATCGGCGCGATCTCGTCGGGGCCCGCGTGCTCCGGCGCCGCCACGCCGCGCACCTCGATGTCCTCGCCGACGAGGCGCGCCCCGCCCAGGGCGTGGCAGATCGCCGCCAGCCTCACGGCTCTTCTCTATTTTCCGCCGCCGGCGTTGTAGCGCCGGACCAACTCGTTGGTCAGATCGAGCGCCGGCTGGGCCCAGAGGATGCTCGACTGCGTCTTTTCGAGGATCATCGAGATGCCCTCCTCGGCGGCGATCTTCTGCAGGATCTTCTCCGTGCGGCGGAAGATGTCTTTCATCGCCTCGGCCTCGCGCTTGCTCAGATCCTCCTGGTGCTTGAGGTAGAGTTCGCGCAGCGACTGCATCTTCTCGGCGAGCTGTCGCTCCTTCTCCTGGCGCGCGGGCGGCTGCAGCAGCGTCTTCTGCTTCTCGTACTCCTCCTGCTCCCTCTTGACCTTGGTCAGCTCCTTGTCGATCTCCGTCTGCTTCTGCTTGAAGACGTTCTCAAGGGCGGACTTGGCCTTCTTACCCTCGTCGGTCTCCGCCAGCACGCGCTGCAGATCGACGTAGCCGATCTTGGACTCGGCCGCGCGCGCCGCCGTGCCCGCGGCGACGATAGAAAACGTCAGAAGCGTTCGTGATGCCATGTTCTCCTCTCGACGGCGAAGCGTCGTAACCCATGGCCAAATGGCCGGTCAAGCCGAGGCACTTTACGTTGGAACGGCGAAAACGCGGCGAAATTCAACTAGAAGAAGTTGCCGATGGTGAACTCGAAGACGATCGGATCCTCGCCTTCTTTCGCGTCCATCGGGATGCCCCATTCGAAGCGCAGCGGGCCGATGGGCGAGAACCAGCGGAAGCCGAAGCCCCACGAGTGGCGCAAGCGGTCGATCTCCTTGAACATGCTCTCTTGATCATCCCAGGCCCATCCGGCGTCGGAGAAGAACACTCCCTTGATGCCGACTTGCGGAAAGATTGGGTACTCGATCTCAAAGTTCAGGATGAGCTGCTTGTTGCCGCCCTTGTTGAACAGGATGACCGGCGCGGTCGGATTGGGGGATGTCACGTCCATGCGCGGGCCGAGCGAGCGGGGGCGGAAACCGCGTACGTCGTTGATGCCGCCGACGAAAAAACGCTCGAAGATGGGCGGGCCCTCGGGGCGGGGCGACCTAACGAAGCCGGCCTCGACGTTGGTCTTGAAGATCACCGGTCCAAAAATAGGCCGGTAGAAGCGCGAGAAGCCGGTGTAGCGATCGAACACGTTGTCGCTGCCGAACTCGGGCCGGGCGTATTCGCTCGCGACGCTGTGGAAGAAGCCTCGGGTGGGGAAGAGGCGGTTGTCGCGCGCGTCCCAGTTGAGCGAGAGGCGGAAGCTCGAGGTGAGACCGTCGTCGAAGAGGTTCGCGATCTTGACGCCGCTCGGCAGGCCCGACGCGGCCTGACCGAAGGGCGACGGCCGGCCGCCGCTCGAGACGTCAACGTCTTCAATCTTGTAAGTGAGGAACATGCGGATGTCCTCGTGCAGCGGATAGCCGAAGGTGAGGTCTCCGCCCGTGGCCTCGCGGTTGAACGACTCGAAGCCGCGCACCGTCTTGAACAGGTCGAAGGCGAAGGTCCAGTTGCTGTCGATGAAGTAGGGATCGACGAAGCGCAACGAGTAGAACTGCCGCAGGCCCGAGATCTGCGCCATCAGCGAGAGCGTCTGGCCGCGCCCGAACAGGTTTGCCTGCGAGATCTGCGCCTGCGCGATGAAGTTCTCGACCGACGAGAATCCGGCGCCGATCTGGAAGGTGCCGGTCGGGCGCTCCTCGACCTCGACGTCGACCTCGATCCGATCGTCGGCGCTGCCGCGGCGCGTGGTGACGTCGACTTTTTCGAAGAAGCCGAGCGCGTTGACGCGGCGCTTGCTCGCGTCGAGCAGGCTCTGGTTGTACAGGTCGCCCTCGTAGATCTTCATCTCGCGGCGAATGACCTTGTCGCGCGTGCGCTGGTTGCCGCGAACTTGTATGCGCTCGACGTAGACTTTCTGGCCCTTCTCGATCTCGAAGATGACGTCGACGATCAGCCGTGCGGAGTCGATGGCGGTGAGCGGCGTGACGTTGGCGTAGGCGAACCCCGCGTCGCGGTAGCGGTCGGTCACGCGCGTGATGTCGCCCGTAAGCCTGGTGCGGTTGAAGATCTCGCCAGAGCGGATCGTGAGGCGATCGAAGTACTCCTTCTTGGGGCCCATCAGCTCGCCGGCGAAGTCGAGTTTGCCGACGCGGTACTGCGGCCCTTCCTCGACGTGAATCGTGATCGCGAGGTCGCGCTTGTCGGCGCTAAGCGCGATCTGCGGGCGGCCGACTTTCACGTTGATGTAGCCGTGGTCGTAGTACCAGCCGTTGATCGCCATCAGGTCGCGCTCGAACGCGCCCTCCTGATACGTGCCGCTGCCGGTGAGGAACGAGAAGAAGCTGCCCTCGCGCGTCTCCATGACGCCCTTCAGATCGCCGGCGGCCGCGGCGCGGTTGCCGATGAACGTGACGCGGCGGACCTCGACCTTCGCGCGCTCCTTCACGACGAACCAGATCTCGACCTCGCCATCGCCGAGGCGCTTGACCTCGTGGTCGACCTCGGCCAGGAAGAAGCCCTTCTCGGCGTAAAGATCGCGAATCTTGTCGGCGTTGCGCTTGACCGCGGCCACGTCGAGGATCGCGTCGCGCTTGAGGTCGAGCACCTCGTTGATCTTGTCGATGTCGATGTCCTCGTTGCCCTTCACCAGGATCTTAGCGATCGACGGCTTCTCACGCACGACGTAGGTGACGACCGCCGCGCCGGCGGGCGTGTACTGCACCTCGATCTGCACGTCCTCGAAGAAGCCGGTCGCCCAGAGAGCGCGCACGTCCGTGGCGAGGCGTTTGCCGTCGAGCGGCTGGCCGACCCTGGTGGTCACGCTTTGGCGCACGACCTCCTCCTCGACCTTGCGCGTGCCCTTGACGGCGATCCGCGCGATGGTCGCGCCGTCGGTGGCGAAGGCCGACGACGCCTGGAGAACCGCCAGCAGCGCGAGGACGCTAAGGCGCATCGGCGTGCGCGGCGCTTGAAGCCTCGTGGAGCGCGCCGTCCAGCATTCGCATCCGCCTCAGGATGCGCACCGCGAGCTCCTCGTTGTGGGTCACGAGGATCATCGTCGTGCCGTGGCGGCGGTTCAGGTCGAAGAAGAGATCGTGGATCGCCTGCCCGGTGTGCGAGTCGAGGTTTCCGGTGGGCTCGTCGGCCAGCAAGAGCTTCGGATCGAGCACGAGCGCGCGAGCGAGCGCCACGCGCTGTTGCTCGCCACCCGAGAGCTCGCCCGGGCGGTGCGTGAGGCGCGCGCCGAGGCCGACCTCGTCGAGCAGCCGCGCCGCGCGCGACGAAGCCTCGCCGCAGGGCAAGCGCGCGATCAGCGCCGGCAGCATCACGTTTTCGAGCGCGGTGAACTCCG
>JBBTFH010000163.1:0-2025 GCA_038041915.1 Myxococcota bacterium | reverse complement strand
GAAGCTCAACCTCCGCCGCGGAGCCAAGCTTGAAGTGGTCGCGACGGGCGGCGGCCCCTTCCATGACACGGACGAGGCGATCCGGAATCTCCGATCCGCAAAGGTATGAGCCGCGCGCTCACCTTCACGAAGCCCATCGTCCGCGACTACCAAGCCCTTCCCGACGCAATCAAGGCCGAGGTCGACAAGGCGCTCGAGCTCCTCGTCGATGATCCGCGCCATCCGTCGACGGCGAGATACGCGGAGATCGGCCGGTCGATGAGCGAGTCGAAGGAGAGCCCGTAGACTCCGCCGCACTACCCGTCGCGTTGCAGCTCGGCCGCTCGGTCGAGCGCCCGCTGATACGCTGTCGCGCGGCCCACGCGCTGCGCCCAGCGTTTCGCGTATGGCTCGTCGAAGTCGCCAGCGGCGCGACGCGCGAGCAGCAGCTCCACGGCGGCCAGCGCCGCCTCCACGCGAGGGCGCAAGAGGTGCGTGACGAGCAACAGCTCCGGCCGGATGAAGCGGTAGTTGCCGACGCCGGCGACGGTCTGCGCCGTAGTCAAGATCTCCTCCATGAACGCGCGGTCCTGGAAAGTCAGCAGATCGACGACCGAGCCGCGGTAGGCGAGGTGGGCGACCTCGAGGATTTCGTCGCTCTCGATCGCCCGATCCGGAGCGTCGGGCAGCCGCCAGCCACGCGGCGCGTTGCGGCGGCGGACGCGTTCGATCGCGCGGTGCAGCACGGCGGACGCGACCGCCACGTCGAGGTCGTCGGTGTGTGTCTTGCGCGCCCAGAGAATCTGCGCCACGCCGCCCACGATCGCGTAGGGCGCACGGCCGGTCAGCGCGCGGACGTGGTCGACCAGCCCAAGGAGCTTCACGTGCGGCCTGCCGAGCGTTGTCGCGCTCGCCTCGAGACTTCGCATGAACCGCCGCGCATCCAGCGCCGGAAGAGCCACAGCGCCAGCATAGCACTCCGCGCGCGGCACTCTGGGCGCCGGCGCCGTCCGTCCGTCCAGCGGGTCGAAGACCTCGTCGGCGAACTTCTGCTTGCGCGTCTCGTGGACCTCGCGGACGTAGCGGATCAGGTTGTCGACGTAGGCGTCGAACGGCGGGCAGGCGATCTCGCTGCCGGCGAGGAGATCGAGCGCGCCGCGGGTCGCCGCGCTACGGGCAGGCGACGGCGGTGGTGCTCAGCGCGCCGACGTTGTTGACGTCGCCGCCGGCGACATGGAGGCGGACAGGAACGATGCCGACAGCGAACGCGCGGCACCTTCGAGAGTCGTCTCCACGTAAAGGCCTCGCTGCCCGCCGTGGTCTCGCGCGAGGGCAAGCTGCTTCATGTGCAGACATTGCGAAGGTCGTTCAGGCGAGCCCGACCGCGCGCCGCACCGCGCCATCGACACGCCGCAGGGTTGGACTTCCGAGGCGGCCGAGCCGCTTGAGAACAAGCGTGCCCTGAACGGTCGCCAGCTTGCCGCAGTGGACGACCGACGTCACACGCAGCCCGGTTCCAGGGAAGTCCGGGGCATCGGCGGGCAAGAGGACGCTCGTCGGCTCTTCCGCAAGCCGCGCGACCGAAGGGACCGCGGCCAGAATCACGTCGCGATGTCGCGCGTGGAACTCCGGCGTCGATAGCACGACCGCGGGACGGACCTTGGTGGCGGTGAGATCGGTGAAGGGGAAGGCGATTAGCACGACGCTCCCCCGCGGCAGATCTTGCAGCCTCATTCCACGGGCTCTCCGTCCTTCAGCGAGTAGATGTCCTCCCGTTCGTCGGCCAGGAAGTCGAAGCTTCCGCCGCGCGCCGCGAGCGCCTGGATATCCGCGGTCTCGATCGGCGAATCGTGGCTCTCGTCGCGGATGGCGCGATCGAGGAGCGACTCGACCACCTCCTTGAGCGGCCGACCCCTGCGCGCCGCGATCCGCTTGACCCGCCGGTGCAATCGGTCGTCAAGGTAGATGGCTTTCATGAATACAATCTTACGATCCGTGGGCTCGCGATCAAGCCGTCACCCGCACCGACCCCGCGGACCACCGCCG
>JBBTFH010000162.1:0-13145 GCA_038041915.1 Myxococcota bacterium | reverse complement strand
CACGAAGGTCGGCGCGGCGGGCGCCCTCGCGTGGTCCTCGTACCTCGGCGGCGCGTCGTACGACTACGGCTTAGGCATCGCCGTCGACGCGTCCGGCGCCGCGACCGTGATGGGGTACACGATCTCGTCCGACTTCCCGTCGTCGGGCGGCTTCGACACGACGCTCGGCGGCTCGGCCGACGCCTTCATCACGCGCATCGCGCCGGACACGCTGCCGAACGGCGCCGCCTGCGCCTCGGCTTCGTCCTGCGTTTCCGGCATCTGCGAGGACGGCGTCTGCTGCGCCGCCGCGTGCGGCCTGTGCGCGTCGTGCGACGCCGCCGGCACGGCGTGCACGGTCGTCCCCGCCGACGATGCGACTTGCCCCGTGATCGCCTGCGGCACGGACACGGCGTGCCTGGACTACGTGGACATCGCCACCGACCGCTGCGAGGCCGCCGGCGACTGCAAGGAAGCGGCCGATTGCGTCGCGCCGGCGCCGCTCGCCGGCGCCGACTGCGGCGTCTGCGCCGCGTGCGACGCCGCCGGCGCGTGCGTGTCGCTGACGTGCCCGGACGGCGGCTCGCCTGACGCCGGGCCCGACGCTGGCGCGGACGGCGGCGAGTCCGAAGCCGAAGCCGAAGCCGAAGCCGAAGCCGAAGCCGAGGCCGAGCCGTCGCTCGACGCCGGGCGCGAAACGTCGCTGGCCGCCACGCGCGGCTGCGATTGCGACATCGGCCGCGCGCCCGCCGCGCCGCCGCCGTGGCTCGCGGCGCTCGCGCTCGCTTTGCTCGCGGCCCGCCCGCGCCGTCGATAGCGCCGGCACGCCGCGCGCGCCCACGAGCAGCCAGCGCCCGCCTTCTTCCGCCTCGATGCGGAAGACCTCGAGCGTGCGCGCGAGCGCGCGGCACGGGCTTCGCAACAGGCGGCTGCGACGTGGTCGGCGATGAACTATTATCTGGAACCGATGGCGGAAGGCGCGCACGCGCGGAGACGGGCGAGCTACGAGGACATCCTCGCGGCGCCCGAGCACCTGGTCGCGGAGATCGTCGACGGCGAGCTTTTCACCGCCGCCGCGGCCGGCGTCGCCGCACGCCTATGCCACCTCGGCGATCGGCGCGGATCTCTTCGGCGCGTTTGGCGGCCCACCGGGCGACGCGGGCCAGCCCGGCGGCTGGTGGATTCTCGACGAGCCGGAGCTGCACTTGGGCGAGGACGTGCTCGTGCCGGACCTCGCCGGTTGGCGAAGTGAGCGGATGCCGAAGATGGAGAACGTCCCGTTTTTCACGCTCGCGCCCGACTGGGTGTGCGAGGTGATCTCGCCGTCGTCGGCGCGCCACGACCGCGTGCGCAAGCTGCCGATCTACGCCCGCGAGCGCGTGCCGCACCTGTGGCTGGTCGATCCCCTGGCGCGCACGGTCGAGCTCTTCCGCCTCGCAGAGCCCGGCCCCGATGGCGATTGCGCGCGTTACCTGCTGCTCGGCGCCTTCGCGGACGACGCGCGCGTGCGCGGCGAGCCCTTCGAGGCCGCGGAGCTGGCGATCGCGCGCTGGTGGGCCGGCTGATCGCGGCGGCCCGCGACGCGCAGGCGACGCGCAGGCGAGGGACCCTGCGATGAGTTGGTTCGACGAGCTTTGTCTAGTAAGTTGACAGCGGCATGCAGCCTCGTCGGATGGCAGCGGTGTTCGTCGTGGCGGCGGCCTGCTCCGGCAAAGGCGCGACGGGGGACGCGCCGGTGATCGACACGATCGTTCCCGAAAGCGCGTCCTTCCGCGGCGGCGACACGGTGCGCATCGAGGGCGCGGGCCTCAGCCCCGTCGTCGGCGTCCGGTTCGGCGGCGCGTCCGCGCGGGTCGTCGAGGAAGCGCAGGGCGCGCTCGTCGTCCTGGCGCCCGCCTCTCGCCGCGGCGGGGCGACGCCGGTGGTCGTCGAGACCGCGGCCGGCGCCGCTACGCACGACGGCTTTCGCTACCTCGGCATTCCACCGCCGTCGCTGCGGCTGGTAGAGGCGCCCGGCGCCGTCGATCCGGCCTCCGGTGATCGCATCGCCCTCCTGCGCGGCGACGGCGTGCTCCGCATCGCGGTGGTCGGAGCCGGCGCCGTGGCCCTGCTGGAGCCCGCGCCCGACGGACGCCTTGCGCGGGTTGGAACGGCCGGCGACGGGCCCGCCACCGTGCGGGCCGCGTGCGCCGCGGACTTCGACGGCGACGGCGACGACGACCTCTGGCTCGCCGACGACGCCGGCGCAAGCGGCGTCTACCGCCACGACGCGCAATCGCTGACGCCGCCCGCCGCGTTCACGACGGTGCCGGCCTCGCACGCGGCCTGCGGCGCATTCACAGGCGACGACGCGGCCGACCTGCTGGTCGTGCTCGCGCCCGCTTCGCTGCCGCCGACGCTGCAGGCGCTGCTCGGCGACGGCGCGGGAGGCGTGATGCCCGGTGTCGCCACCGTCGCGCTCGGCGCGGCCGCGACCGGGATCGCGCTCGGCGACGTCGACGGCGACGGCCGCGTGGACGCGCTCGTCGGGCGCGTCGGGGCGCCTCCACGTCTGCTGCTCGGTGACGGCCAGGGAGGTTTCGCGGATGCGCCGGTGGGAAGCCAGCCCGCCGGCGGCGAAGACTCGGTCGCGGCCCTGGGCGATCTCACCGGCGACGGCGCGGCGGATGCGCTGCTCGTCGGACCCGCCGGCGCGTCGCTTTGGGTGAACGACGGACGTGGCCGCTTCGGCGATCACTCGGGGCTCGCGATAGCCGTTCCGCCGCTGAATGCCTTCGAGCTTCACCTCGTCGACATCGACGTCGACGGCGCGACCGACGCGCTCGGCCTGGCTCCCGAGGGCGCGATCCTGCTCCGCAACGATGGCGAAGGGCGCCTGTTCGACTACTCGCACGCGCTCCTCGCGCGGCCGGGCGCCGCCCGAAGCGTTTCCGTGATCGACGCCGACGCGGACGCGGACCCGGACCTCGTGGCGCTGCGCGCGGGCGACGGGGCGCCGGCGCTGCTGCGCAACTGGGATCCTTCGCCGTTCGTCGATCCCGACGGCGACGGCCTGCCGTCGGATCTCGACGTCTGCCCCGACCTCGCCGATCCGGAGCAGCAGAACCGCGACTCGGCACATTTCCAGTGCGGGAATCCGGAGGCGTGTCTGGTTGAAACGGGGTGTGTGCTGGCCGTCGCGGGCGACGGCGATCGCGCCTACCTGGCGTGCGCCGACCCGTCGCTCGCGCAGGCGGCTGCCCGCGCTTTCTGCGAGGCACGCGGCGCGAGCCTGCTCTTTCTCGACGACGCCGACGAGCAGTCCTTCGTGTCTGCGATTCTGCCTGGGAGCTTCTGGATCGACCTCAGCGACGTGGCCGTGGAGGGGACGTTCGTCTCAGCCGCCGGGATGGCGCCGACATTCTCGGCGTGGGCGCCGTCGCAGCCCGACGACGCCGGCGGCGCCGAGGACTGCGTCGAGCTTCGGACCACCGATCCCGCGGCGCCCACCTGGAACGACATCCCGTGTGACTTCGCCGTCGGCGTGATCTGCGAGGACGATCCGATCGAGCCCAATCCCGATCCCGGGGACGCCTGCGACCTGTGTCCGTCCGTCCACGACCCCGACCAGGCGGACGCCGACGGCGACGGCGTCGGCGACGCGTGCGACGCCTGCCCCGACATCGCGGCGACGGACGGTTGTCCTCCATGAGACGCCAGCTCGCATCCGCCGCGCTGCTCGCGCTCTCGAGCTGCGGCGCCGGAACCGTGGACGACGGGGCGGTGAGCGTCGCGGTGACGAGCGTCGTTCCCGACCGTGTGTCGGCGCGCGGTGGGGCGGAGCTCACCGTCCTCGGCAAAGGGTTCGCCACGCCGCTCGCGGTGAAGCTCGGCGGGCGGGACGCGGAGCTTTTGGAGGTGCAGCCGGACGCGCTCCGTATCCACGCTCCGCGGCTGACCGCGGGGCCGGCGGATCTCGCGCTGGCGATTCTGGATGACGAGCCGGTGGTCGTGAAGGGCGCGGTGATCGTCGAGTCGCTCGCGCCGACGTTCGTCGCGGCGCCGCCGGAGATCGTCGAAGCCCCCGAGGCCGGCGAGGTGCGCGACGCAGTCGCGTTCGACGCCGACGCGGACGGCGACGCCGACCTCGTCCTCGCCACCGACGATGGGCTGCGCCTCCTGCTGGGCGACGGCGGAGCGGGCTTTCGCCTCCAGCGCGTCGCCGACAAGGTGAGTGGGCCGGACGCGCCTGCCCGACCCGGCGGCCGCGGTGACATCCGGGCGCTCGCCGTGCGACCGACCGCCAGCGATCCCGACCACGCGGGCGAACTGGAGCTGGTGGCGTGCACGGGCGCGGGCCGCGACCTCCGCTTTCGCGCCAGCGCCGACGGGCTCGAGGAGGCCGGGGCGATGCCGCTGCGCGCCGGCTCGTGCCGGGGCATCGCCGTGGTCGATGCCGACGGCAACGGTATCTCGGACCTCGCACTCGCGATCGAAGTCCCACCGGCGCAGCCCGCGCTGGCGGTGCTGATCGCCCAGGGCGACGCGTTCGCCTTTGCCGAGTCGCTCACCTTTGCCGCCGACGGCGAGGCGACGCTCGGCGCGGCGAGTTCCGCCGACCCGACCGCCGTGCTCGCGTTCGAGCGGACGACCGACGACCCGGCCGAGGGAGCGGCCGCCGCGCGGCTGACGTACACGCTCACGGACCTCGGACCGGAGGCGGCGTTCGCGCTGGCGGCGAGTTTTTCCCAGATCCCCGATCGGTTCGAGCTCTGGGCGCGCCGCGACGGCGGGCCGGTCGCGCTGCGCACGCGGATCGTCGACGGCGCCGGCGCGTCGTTTCACGGTCCCGAGATCGCGATCGACGCGGGCGGCTGGTCGCGGGTCGCGATCGACGTCGCCGCGTGGTCGCCGCTGGGCGGCGACAAATCCGCGCCGGTCGCGCCGGTCGTCGAGTTGGCGCTGGTCGTTCGCGCGGAGCCGCCGCTGCCGCTGGAAGGGAGCCTCGATTTGGACACGCTGGTCGCGCTTCGCGAGGGCGCGATCCCGTGGGTCGTCGACGATTTCGAGCGGCGCTCGGCGCGTCATTCCTGGCCCTCCGTCGCGCGAATCGTCGCGGGCGACCTCGACGGCGACGGAGCCTCCGACCTGGTGGTGCTGCCGGGCGGCGGCGCCGACGCCACGCCCGTCGTCCTCGCGACGCGCGGGGCCGTTGGCAAGGCCGTGCCCGCGTACGTCGAGTCCGCCACGCCGATCGGCGGATCGGGCCCGTTCGTCTCGGCCGCGTTCCTCGACGCGAACCGCGACGGCCACCTCGACCTCATCGTGCCGTCGGCCGCGGCGCAGGACCGGCTGCTCCTCGGCGACGGGTGGGGCGAGCTGCTCGACACGACGGCGGGCGCGCTGCCGATCGATTGGGCCGAGGGGCACGCGGTCGCGGTGGCGGACTTCGATCTCGACGGGAACGTCGACGTGGTGATCGGCAACTACGCCGGCGCAGACCGGCTCTACTTCGGCCGCGGCGACGGCCGCTTCACGGACGTGACGCCGGACTTCGGCTTCGACGAGATCGACACCGCGGCGGTCGTCGTGCTCGATGTCGACGGCGACGGCGACGACGACGTGGTGAGCGTCCCGACCTCGGGAAGCGCGGCGCCGCTGGTGCGCGTGGCGATCGGAGCGGACGAGTGAGGGCGAGATTCGCCTTCGCGCTGCTGGCCGCGGCTTGCGTCGAGCAGGAAGCGGGCTCGCCCGCGCCGGCGCCGCGCACGGGTCGCGATCGCGCGCCCCTGCTGGCGCCCGCCCCCACGCCCGCGCCGCCCGGCGCCGCGCTGGGCATGGTCGTGCTCGACGTCGACGGTGATCGCGCGCTTGTAGGCGAGCTGCCGCCGCTGCGTCCCGGCACCGACTCGACGACGCGGCTGATGGTGCGCTACGTGGAGCGGGACGTCGCCATCGAATGGCCGCTCTCCGCTCGCCCGCTCGCCTACGCGAGGTTCATGCCCGGCCGCCGCGTCGTCGCCGTCACCGCGGGTGGCGAGCTGCTCGACGTCGACCTCGCTTCGGCCAAAGCCGCGCTCCTCGACGCGCAGGTCTTCGGCAGCGTCGGCGCGTCGCCCGACGGTCGCCACCTCGTCTACTGCAAGGGCGAACCGCCGGAGCTGGAGGTGTGGCGTCACGACGGCCGCGGCGCGCGCCCCGTGACGGGCGACATGGCGCCAACGTGGTCGCCCGCCGTGTCTCCCGACGGTCGCACGGTCGTGTTCGTGTCGGCACGCTCGGGCGTTCCGGCGCTCTGGCGAACCGACGACGGTGGCGCTCCGCGGGCCATCACCAACCGCGACGTGCGCGTCATCCCCGGCCGCGCGCCCGAGCTCGAGCCGTTCCCCGACGCGCTCGGCGCCACGCTGCTCGCCGGAGGCCGAATCGTCTTCGAAACGCGTGGCGCCGTGCACGTGATCTCCGACGAGGGCCGCCTCCTCCGCTCGTTGCCCGACGCCACGGCGCCGCACTGGATCGAGCCCGGCCGCACGCTCGGCGTCATCGCCATTTCGTCGCGCGAGCGGCGGACCATCGATCTCGACGAGGCGCGATGAGGAGCGCCCTGGCGATCGCGGTTGCATCGGCGCTGGCGTCGCCGGCGTCGGCGGCGTTCCGCCGGCCGTTCGATCCGTATGTCGCCGTCACCGCCGGCTATGACGACGACGGCGTCGACACCGGCTGCTGGCCCGGCTGCTGCACCGACTACACCTGCGGAGGCAACTGCTACGATGGCCACTCCGGCACCGACTTCGACCTCAACATCGGCAACAGCGTGCTCGCGGCAGCCTCCGGCACGGTCGCCGCGGCGTCGCAGGGCTGCCCGGACTGGGGCTACTACTGCAGCCCTTGCGGGAGCTATTGTGGCAATCAGGTCCGCATCTCGCACTCCGACGGAAGCTCGACGCTGTACTGCCACCTGAAGGACGGGTCCCTCACCGTCTCGGTGGGCCAGTCGGTCTCCTGCGGCGAGAAGATCGCCGAGTCGGCGAGCTCCGGCTGCTCGACAGGAGACCACCTGCACTTCGGCTGGAGGCCGGGCGGAACGGCCGCCCCGTTCTGGGGATATCGCGACCCCTACTCCGGCGGCTGCTCGAACGGCGGCGGTGCGTGGGTCGATCAGGGCGGCTATGGCGGGAGCCCCGGCACGTCGTGCGGAGGAGGAGGAGGCGGCGGCGGCGGATGCTCGGGCTGCACGCCCGGCGCGGGGCAGAGCGAAGGCTGCGGCAACTGCGGCACGCGCAGTCGCAGTTGCGGCGGCGATTGTCAGTGGGGCGGCTGGGGCGGCTGCGGCGGCGAGGGGTCGTGCGCACCCGGCGCCGCGGAGTCGGTGCCGTGCTGCGACTGTGGCGCGAGCGTGCGTACCTGTGGCGGCGACTGCCAGTGGGGCGGCTGGGGCGCGTGCGGCGGGCCGGATCCGCCGGACGCGCCGCCGTGCCCGACGGGGCTTCTCGGAGATTGCGCCACCGGCAGAATCCGCTGTGTCGCCGGCTGCCTGGCCTGCGCGCAGACCGTCGCTCCGAGCGAAGAGCTGTGCGACGCGCGCGACAACGACTGCGACGGCCCGGCCGACGAAGGCGCGACGGTGATGGGCGATCCGCCGCCGCCGTACGCGGCCGACCTCGAGGACTGGTCCGCCCCGACCGCGCTGCGCGGCGGCGAGGACGCGCTCGTGTGGGCGACTTTTCGCAACGTCGGCACCGCGCCGTGGCCGGCGGACGCGGCGTGGCTCCGCGCGCTCGCGCTCGACGGAACGCCCAGCGCGCTGCGCGATCCCGCCGGCTGGGCCGCCTACGACGTGGCCGCGGGCATCTCCGAGACCGTCGAGCCGGGCGAGACGACGACGGTATCCTTCGCGGTGCGCATGCCCGACGACGCCGTGGACGCGGCGACGCGCTTCGTCGTGGCCGTAGAAGGAACGGAGGTCACGTGTCCGGAGCCCGGCTTCGAGGTGGCGCCCGCCGCGCTCGTGCCGGGCATCGGCCGCGCGGACGGCGGATCGCACGCCGACGGCGGCGCGTCGGCGTCCGGCGCCATCGTCGGCGGCTGCGCGTTGTCGCCGCACGCGCCGCACGCGCCGCACTTGCCGGCGATGGTCCTGGCGGCGGCGATCGCCTTGCGCAGGCGTCGGTCCCGCCACCTCGCCGTCAAGGGGTAGCCTTCGCCACCAGGGCAATCTCCTCCGGCGCAAGTCCGTACAATTGGTACACGACCTCGTCGATTGAGTGGTCCGTCGCGAGAATCCCCTGCTCGACTGTCTCGCGAGCCGCCTCGGAGTTTGCCGTGGAGCGCCGCTTGACGAGGTCGCGCATGCGTTCGACCAGGCGGACCAGCCGGTCGTGGTGGGCGGCCACCGAAGATGATCCGAAGACCCGAGGCACGGGCAGACTTGCCAGTTCGTTCTGCTGAACGTGCAGCGTAGGGAAGGTCGTCCGGTAGTAGAAGCGCATCAGCCGCGAGTTGAGGAGGCCGGCCAGCGCCCGGAGGTCCAACACGGGTCGCGGCTTCTGCGGATCCAGCACGATGATCAGAGCATCTTTCGCGTAGAAGCCCTCATCATCGTAGGTGCCGGCGAAGTCCGTCGTCGTGTCCTTCCAGAGCACTTTCGGTTGCTCGAAGCGCCATGGTTCGCCCGGTCGAGCGGCTTGACGGTGCGCTCGCATCCGCGCCGGCACGTACCAGACGTACTCGTCCTTGAACTCGTAGCCGTATCGCTTGACGTTCTCTCCCCTCAGAAGTGGCCGGTCTTCCGGCTTTCGCCGGCCGAGGTGGACGAACTTTGCATCGTCGCCGGTCTTGAGCCCGAAGCAGACGTGAAAGAGCTCACCGATTGGCGTGTTGCCCGCACGCATCTTGTCCTTAATCGCCTCGGTCGCCGGCGAGAACGAGAGGTCGAAAACCTTTGCGTACATCCGGTCGAACGCGCGCTGCGGGATCTCGTTCACGACCGCCAGCCGCGAGAGACCCGGCTGTCCCTCGTAACGCGAGATCCGAACCACCTGCTTGGCTCGGGCACGCTCGTCATCCGTCCGACGCGTCAAGACCGTGCAGGTAGAGACCTGGGCCTCCTCGAATACTCGATCGGGGAGATCGATGATCTCTTCGACAGCGTGCTTTTCGAGGAAGAGCTCGCGCAAGGCTCGAAAGCTGTCGAGCTGAAGCCAGCCGCGCGAGACGATGAAGCCGAATCGACCGCCCTCCTTCAATACATGGGTGGCTCGCTCGACGAAGCAGCAGTAGAGGTCGGCCTTTCGCTCGAAGGTCCGGTACCTCTTCCAGAAGTACTCCTTCACGTCCGGCTCGATCTTGTGCGGCCGAACGTAGGGAGGGTTCCCGATGACAGCGTCGAAACCGCCAGGCAGCACCTGCGGGAACCCCAACGGCCAGTCGAAGGGGCGAATCCGCAGGCGGTCTTCCCCGTTCCCGAAGAGGTCAAAGTAGTCGCTCTCGACCACCGAGTTGCCCAGGCGAATGTTGCCGGTCAGATCGGGGAGTAGGGACTCGCTCGGGAACAGGTTGCGCTGCGCGGCGAGTGAATTGCGCGTCTCGCCCTCCAGAATCTTGAGGTAGAGCGAGAGCTGCGTGACCTCGACCGCCTGTGGATCGATGTCGACGCCGCAGAGGTTGTTCCGCACGATCTGTCGCTTCAGGCTGGTCGTAAGGCGCAAGTTGCCGGCGCCGTCGACGTAACAGGTCTCCCGGGTGCGGGCTCCCGGCTTTGCCGTGAAGTACCGGAGGTGCTCGGTCACGATTCGCTCGAAGGCTCCGATCAAGAAGCTCCCCGAGCCGCAGGCCGGGTCAAGGACGCGCACACTTTCCATTGCCTTGGGGGTCTTGCCGCGGATCAACTCGCCGACCGTCCCTTCGACGATTCGGTCGACGATGTACCGAGGCGTGTAGTAGACGCCCCCCGCCTTGCGGACCTCCGGCTTAATCGAAGTGGTGACGTTTCCGCCTGCGGTGATGTGAACGACCCGGCTGATGAAACGCTCGTAGACGGATCCGAGGATCTCCACCGGTATCGTGTTGAACAGGTACGGCGACTCATCCGCCGACAGCTCTTCGATCAGCCCGACCAGGAACGGATCGGAGACTCGCAGTTCCTCGGAAAAATGCTTCGCGAACAGTCCGCCGTTGAACGGGCGCTCGCCTCCCTTGTCGAGTCGGCGAAAATGGGCGACCAGTCTTGGATACAGGGCGGGCCGTTGGGTGTCCCGTCGCTTGCCGGGGTCGTAGGCTGCCCGAGGTTCCGCCAGGGAGATGCTGTAGTTCGTGGAAAGCTCGGCTGCGCCCGATGGAGCAGCGGCCATCCAGTCGTGGACGATGCGCTCCAGCGTCTTGCCGGTATCGATGTCGCGATCCTCGCAGATCCTGACGAAGAGGATGCGGTCGATGATTCGCTGGATGGCTTCGTTCAGACGGAGGTCATCCCATTGCTCGCGTGGGTTCTCCCGCGCCAAATCGCGAGCGAGGGCGCTGCGTTGCTCCTCGACGAATGCCAGGAACACGTAGTCGAGCCGCTTCCTCCGCTCGGGCCGAAACACCCACCCGCGCTGATGGCGACCCTTGCCTGGACGCTTTGGCAACGAAGCGACGAACCGGTCGAGCGAGCCGTTCTCGACGCTCTCCCTCGAGAGCAAGTCCCAAATGTCTCCGGCCGCCGCAGGATAATCCCGATGGTGCCACCGTCGAACAGCGGGAAACGGGTTGCGATCGTCCGGGATCGCTCCGATGACGTAGAGGTTGATGTCCTCGAAGTCCGTCAGAAGCGCGACGTGGACCGGAAGGTTGAATGCGTAACGCTGCGTTTGGAAGGCGTGTCGATCGAGATCCTCGGCTGGCTTCTTGGCCTCGCACACGAACCGCCGCACTCCTCCGACGCGGAACGTGTAGTCCGCCCGCTTCTGGCGCCCGGCCACATCGACCCGGGTTTCGATCTCGACTTCGCGCAGTTCAAGCGGCAGGCCGGCCACATTCCGCACGTCCCATCCGAGCGCTTCCCACAGTGGATCGAGGAAGTCCTGCCGGAGGGCTTGCTCGCCGTAGGCGCGCGTCCTGTACTGGTCCAGGTTTTGGCCAAAGCGCACCACCAGTTCCGCGAGCGTGGTCGTAAAGGTTGCGCGATCGGCCATGGCGCGCATCTGGCCTTCGCGGCTCGCCACGGTCAAGCAATGCCGCGCCGGCTGGCCGGGCGAACCAGCACAACTCGATCTCGCTTGGGACAGTACTGGGGCGCCCGCCGCCTTGCGCCGTTGACGACGCGCGCTATCATGCCGGCCCTTCGTGCCCCGGTACCGGAACGCCCATGACCGAGTTGCGTAGGGATCCCGTCGTCGATCGCTGGGTGCTCATCGCCGGCGAGCGGGCCAAGCGGCCTAGCGACTTCGATCTCGTCCATGGCGAGCGTCGAAACGCAGTCTGCTCCTTCTGCCCCGGCAACGAGTCGCTGACGCCGCCCGAAGTCGCGGCGGTGCGCCCAGACGGCAGCGCGGCCGACACGCCGGGCTGGACGGTGCGCGTCGTGCCGAACAAGTTCCCGGCGGTCAGCGGCGAGACGGGGACGCACGAGGTCATCATCGAGACCGCCGAGCACACCGCCTCGCCGGCCGATCTCGGCGCCGAGAAGCTGCGCGCGATCCTCGGCATGTGGCGCGCGCGGCTGCGGGCGCTGCGCGATGCCGGCCTGCCCTACCGCATCCTCTTCAAGAACCAAGGCGTGGCCGCGGGCGCGACGCGCGAGCACCTCCACTCGCAAATCATCGGCCTGCGCGTCGTGCCTGCGCGGCTGCGCGAGGAGCTCGCGGCGGCGCGCGCGTATCGGGCGCGCACGTCGCGCTGCATCTGGTGCGACGCCCTCGCGGCCGAGCTCGCCGACGGGCGCCGCATCGTCGAGGACGCGGGCGCCTTCGTGCTGCTCGCGCCCTACGCGTCGCGCCAGCCCTTCGAGCTGGCGATCGTGCCGCGCGTACACGCGCCGGCGCTCGAGGACGCGCCCGGCGACATCGACGCGGCGCTCGCGGCCACGCTGGCGAGCGCGTTTTCGCGCCTGCGCGCGGCCGTCGACGACCCGCCGTTCAACCTCATGGTGCACGGCGCCCCCGACTTTGAGGGCGAATATCACTTCCGCTGCGAGATCGTCCCGACGCTCACGAAGCTGGCCGGCTTCGAAATCGCATCCGGCTGCCACATCAACCCCACGCCGCCCGAGCAGGCGGCGAAGGTTCTCCGGGAGGCTGCACGATGAAACATCCGACGGTCCTGCACATCGCGAGCGAGGTCGAGCCGTTCTCCAAGACCGGCGGCCTGGCCGACGTCGCCGGCGCCCTGCCGCGCGCGCTGGAGGCATCAGGGTTCAAGTGCGTCGTCGTGACGCCTCTCTACGCGTCGATCGATCCGGCGCGGCACGGCCTGGCGCGGCGCCTGCGCCCCGTGACCGTCGAGCTCGGCGACGAGCGGATCGACGTGATCGTCTACGAGGGCACGCTGCGGGGCGGGCGCGTCCCGGTGTTCCTGATCGACCATGAGGTCTACCGGCGCAAGGGCCTGTGCGGCGAGGGCGGCGAGGATTATCCCGACAACGCGAAGCGGTTCGCGCTGCTCTCGGCGGGCGCGCTCGCCGTGTGCGACGCGCTCGGCATCGAGGTCGACATCGTGCACGCGCACGACTGGCACGCCGGGCTCGCCCCCGTGTTCGCGCGCGCGGCCGGCAAGTCGAGCGTGTTCACGATCCACAACGCGGCCTTCGCGGGCCGCTTCCCGGCGGCCGACGTCGCGGGCCTCGGCATCCCTCCCGAGGTCTTCGAACCGAGCGGCGAGATCCTCTACCTCAAGGCCGGCATCGTCGCGGCCGACCTCGTGACCACGGTGAGCCCGCGCTACGCGCGCGAGCTCCAGACGGAGGAGTTCGGCGGCGCGCTCTGCGACTTCTACCGCGCGAACAAAGCCAAGCTTTCCGGCATCGCCAACGGCATCGACCAGGCGACGTGGAATCCGGCGACGGACCCGCACCTGCCGGCGCGCTACTCGGCCGACGATCTCGACGGCAAGGCGATGTGCAAGGCGGAGTTGCGGCGCGAGGTGGGGCTGGCTGCCTCGGCGACGGATGCGCCAGATCCGCCGCTCTTCGGCGTCGTCTCGCGGCTGGCCGA
>JBBTFH010000161.1:6963-8106 GCA_038041915.1 Myxococcota bacterium | reverse complement strand
GCGTTGCTCGTCGGTTGAATACCAACAGTATTCGCCCTCCTCGCGCCTTGCGGGCGGGGCGCATCGGCGACCTCGGTGCTCGCCGAATTTCTCGGACGGGACACTAGGTCCGGCGCGCTTGCGGGCGCTCGTCTGCCAGATCGGCGAGAAGCGTTTCAGCATCGACCTGCGCCAGGTCCGCGAGGTCGTCGCCGCGGGGCCGCTGACCCCCGTGCCCACGGCGCCGCCGGAGATTCGCGGCGTCACGCAGGTGCGCGGGCAGATCCTGCCGGTCGTCGATCTCGGCGCGGCGCTCCGCGGGAGCGCGGCGTCGCCGGTGGCGGCGGCTCGCCTCGTCGACGTCGAAGCGGCGGGCGTGCGCCTGCTGCTCGACGTGGGCGTCGCGCTCGACGTGACGGAAGCGGGGGACGGTGGCCTCGGGGACGCGACGGCGATCGACCTCGCGGCGCTGATCGAGGGCTGCGCGCGCCGGATGCGCGGCGCCGCGCCACCTTTGCCTCGGCCATGACGCCGGCGTCCCACCGCCCGCTGGCCCGGCGCCTCCGCCGCGAGCTCCAGGCGCTCTTGCTGGTGCTCGCGCTCGCCGCCATGGCGGCCTTCACCATCGGCAAGTGGGCGACGCTGGTCGTGCTGGCCGCGGCGGCCGGCATCGGCCTGCTCGAGCTGTTCGAGATGCGCGCGTGGTTCAAGGAATCGGTGCGGCAGGATCTCGAAAAACAGCGCCTGGAGGCGCAGGTGCGTCTCGCCGGGGTCGACGTGCTGCGCGCCGCGGGGAACATCGAGCGGGCGAGCGCGGCGATGGCGGCGGGCGCCGACGAGCAGACCGCCGCGCTCGACGCGATCGTGCGGCGCATCGAGGCGCTCGGCCAGCGCGCGCAGGAGGTCAACCCGATCGTCGAGATGATCTCCGAGATCGCGTCGCAGACGGACATGCTCGCGCTCAACGCGGCGATCGAGGCCACGCGCGCGGGACCACTGGGCAAGGGCTTCGGCATCGTTGCCGAAGAGGTGCGCAAGCTCGCCGAGCGATCGTCGAGCGCGACCAAGGACATCGGCAGCTTCGTCGAGGGCATCCGGCAGGCGACGGACGAGGTCGGGCGCGCGACGGAGGATCAGCGTCAGGGCGCCCGGCCAGAAGCGCTG
>JBBTFH010000161.1:0-6953 GCA_038041915.1 Myxococcota bacterium | reverse complement strand
CTCCAGGCTGAAGCGGCGGACCTCGTCGTCGGAGCGCGGGCCGTAGGGCGTGCGGCGTGTGACGCGGACGACGGCGCGCGGCGCCGGCGAGACGCTCGACTCGGCGCGCGAGATGCTGGCGGCGGCGCGGACGCTCGACGAGGCGCTCGGGCGGATCGAGGGCGCGGCGGCGGGCGAACCGAAGGGGAAGGGATGAAGCGGTGATCGACGCGCTGGCACGGCTGGTCGATCCGACGGCGAACGCCCAGGAGCGGGCGGAGGCGGCGCACGCGGTCGGCGACGACGCGGCGCGACGGGGCAGCGCCGCGCTGGCGGCGCTCGCGGTGCAGGTCGAGGCCGCTCCGGATCCGCCGATGTGCGCGGCGCTCGCGGCGGCGGCGCGCGCGGGCGAAGAGTCGGCCGACGCGCCGATTGGCGACTTCGACCCCGAGACCTCGCGCGAGTTGCGCGAGCTGTTCCGGCAGGAGTCGGAGGAGAACCTCGATGCCGCGCTCGCGGTGCTCGACGAGGTCGGCGCCGGCGAGGCTGCCTCAGCCCGTCCGACGGGACGCGAAGGAGTGGCCGTCGACGCCGTCTTTCGCCGGGTCCACACGCTCAAGGGCAGCGCGGCGACGATCGGCCTGCGCGCGCTGGCCGAGGCGGCGCACGCGTGCGAGGAGCGGCTCGCGGCGTGGCGCGGCGGCGGCGCGGCGCTCGCTCCCGACGCGCTGCGCGGCGCGCTCGACGTGCTGCGCGCGATGGTGCGCACGACGGCGCTGCCGGCTCAGGCGGCCGAGGCGCTGCTGGCCCGCACGCGCTCTCTCATCGCCGGTGCGGGCACCGCTCCGCCGATCCGGGGCGCCCGCACGCGCACCGGCCCGCTCGACGGCGTGGCCGCGGCATCCGACCGGCGCGCCGGCGAGCGGCGCGACGACGAGCGGCTGACGCTGCGCGTGCCGGCCGAGAGCATGGATGAGCTCATGGACCTCGTCGGCGAGACGGTCGTCTTGCGCACGCGCCTCGAGCGCCGTGTCGACGAGCTGCGCGGCCTCGGGCGCGATCTCGCCGCCAGCCGCGCGACGCTGCGCGGCGCCGCCGAAGTCTCCCCGCTGTCGACCGAGGTCCAGACGGAGCTGGCGGTGATCGGGCGCGCGCTCGATCGTACCGCGGCGACGCTGCTCGAGGACGCCGAGTCGCTCCGCCACGCATCCTCCGCGCTGCAGGGCCGCCTCCAGCGCCTGCGCATGCTGTCGGTGCGCATGCTCTTCGGCCGCGTCGCGGGGTCGATCCGCGAGATCGCGCGCGAGCTCGGCAAGGACGTCGAGATCGACGCGCGCGGGGGAGACGCGGAGCTCGACCGCGCGCTGGTCGGCCCCGTCGGCGAGGTGCTCGTGCACCTGGTCCGAAACGCCATCGCGCACGGCATCGAGCCGGTCGCCGAAAGGGTCGCGCGCGGCAAGCCGGCGCGCGGCCTCCTGCGCCTCGACGCACGGCAGGGCGGCGACTTCGTCTACATCGAGGTGTGCGACGACGGCGCTGGAATCGATCCCGATCGCATCCGCGCGTCGCTCGTCGCCGCCGGCACGCTCGACGAGGCCGACGCGCGCGCGCGCCCCGACGCGGAGATTCTGGCGCACATCTTCGACGCCGGTTTCTCGACCCGCGTCGAGGCCGACGCGCTCGCCGGCCGCGGCGTGGGCCTCGACGCCGTGCGCGTCGCTATAGGCTCGGTCGGCGGAGAGGTGTGGGTCGAGTCGGCGATCGAGGAGGGCACGACCTTCGTGATCCGTCTGCCGCTGACCACGGCCATCATCCAGGCGCTGCTGTTCAAGATGGGCGGTCAGGTCTACGCGGTGCCCGCGGCGAGCGTGGTCGAAACCGCGCTGGTCGACGTCGAGGCCGCCGACCGCGCCGATCGCGGCGAGCCGGTCCGCGTGCGTGAGCGCGCGATGCCGCTGCTGCGCCTGCGCCCGTTGCTCGGCGGCGATCGCCCGCCGGGCGGACTGCCGCGCGGCCCGATCGTCGTGCTGCGCCACGGCGAGCGCGAGTTCGCGGTAACCTGCCACAAGATTGTCGGCATGCGCGAGATCGTCATGAGGAGCCTCGGGCCGCTGCTCGGGCGCCTGCCGCTCTACGCCGGCGCGACGCTCAGCGGCGCCGGCAAGGTGCAGCTCGTGCTCGACGTCGCGACGCTGGCCGATCTCGCGTTCGGCGTGACGCGGCGCGCGCCGACGCCCCCGCCGCAGCCGTCGCTCGGCCGCGTGCTGCTCGCCGACGACTCGCGCGTCGTGCGCGAGGCGGTCACGGCACTGCTCGCACAGGCCGGCTACGCGGTCGAAACCGTCACCGACGGATGGGAGGCCTGGGAGCGCCTGCAGGAGCGGGCCTTCGACGTGCTCGTCACGGATCTCGAGATGCCGCGCGTGCACGGCTACGAGCTCATCGGCAAGTGCCGCGCTGATCCGGCGCTGCGCGGCCTGCCGATCCTCGTGCTGACGTCGCGCACCGCCGACGCCAACCGCGCGCGGGCGCTCGGCGCGGGCGCCAGTGGCTTTTGCGCCAAGCCGCTCGAGCGTAAGCAGTTCCTGCAGCTCGTCGCGGGCGTGATCGGGAAGGCCTGAGTGCCGGTGCGCGTTCACCCGAGGATGAGGTGGCTCGCCATCATGCTCGCGCTCGCGGCCTGCGATTCCGGCAGCCGCGAGGATGCGTCCGATGCCGGCGCCTCGCCATCCGACGACGCATCGGGCGGCGCTTCGCTGGTCGTCGGCACCGGCGAGAAGACGTTCGTCGCGCTGGACGATGTCGCCGGAGTGCCGCTGATCGAAGGCCCGCAGGGTGGCTACCACGTGTGGATAGCGCTGCGCGCGCGCGAGATCGGGCCGCGGGTCGCTGTCGCGTACGGCCTGCGCGACGCGCAAAGCGGCGAGGAACTGGCGATCGAGGGGCTTTCGCTGCCCGCGCTCGACCTTGCGGACGCCTCCGGAGGCGCGCGCGAGTTCGCCGGGCTGCGCGGGTTCCTCTCGCTCTTCGAAGCGAAGGCCTACGTCGGCCGGCGGGTCGCGCTCTGGGCGATCGTCACCGACGACGCGACCGGCGTCACCGCCGAGGACGAAGGCGAAACCGTCGTGCTCGATCCCATCGTCGAAGAGTAGCGCGTGCGCCGCATCGTCCGCTGGGAGCTCGCCGGCCTGCTCGCGCTGCTCGCGCTGGTCGCGCTCACCGACTTCGCGATCCGCGGCTGTGCGCGCTGAGGGCGGTCCGTCATCCCGTTCGGCCTCAGTACCGCTCCCCGCAAGTGGGTGACCAGATCGGGCGCCGAGCCGCACCGCTGGCAAGGCGCGCGACCGAAGCGTACCTGTCGGTACGGTGAGGGAGCGCAACGCAGCCAGCGGGGATGGATCGACGCCCCAACTGGGTACGAACTTGCGGGGGGCGGTACTCAGGGTTGGCGTGCGAGTGCCGCGGTGATGCGCGCGAGGTGCTCGTCGAGACCATCGAGGGCGAGGTGGACGGCGGCGATGACATCGCCGGCGTTCTCGATCAGCGGACGGAGGCGTGGCCACTCGATCTCGAAGCCGTACACGTTCCGGACGAGGTGGCGAAAGCCCAAGTAGGGGGCCAGCCGCGTCGCGAGGTGGGCGGACAGCACGGGCGGCCGCACGTCGGGCAGGTCGAGGGTCATCTGTCGCAGAAGGTCGCGGTGCCACTCGGCGCCCGTCGGGAGGCCACCGTTGAGGTCCTTGGCGATGCGCTGCAGCGCGCGCTCGACGCCCGCGTAGATATCGTGGACCAGGGATCCCAGTGCGCGCGCCTCGAACCCGTCGGGATCGCGTCCCGCCAGGCGGGCGCGAGCCGCTGCGATCTCGTCGGCCAAGTGCGCCAAGGCTTCTCGGTCGACCCGTAGCTCGGCGCGCAGGCGGACCAGGCGTTGCGCGAGATCGTTCATTGCGGCGCCCTTCCGGCGCCCCGTGAGCACCTCGATCCGCGGCCATTCGGGCCGCTCAGTGCGCTCGCTCGCCGAGATCGCTCGCTCACGTCAGGGGGATTCCCTCGGCGAGGGCTCGCTCTCGCAGCAGCGGGTGAGAGGCTTCCGCGGGCACGAGGCTCACCCGCGGCAGTATCGCCACGAGCCGCCCGGCAGCTTCGAAAAAGCGATCGGGCGCGATCCCCTCCACCCAAAGATCGACGTCGGAAGCCTCATGGACGTCGCCGCGCGCGACGGAGCCGAACAAGACGACCCGGCGCGCGCCGAACTCATCGGTGAGAATCCGAGCCGCCTGCGTCGCCGCGGCGAGCCAGCGCTGGCGCAGCCGGCTGCGCGCGCGGTCGCGCTCCATCTCGCGCCGACGGAGCCCGCCCACGTAGGTTTCGACGTCCGACACGCATCGACAGTAGCATGCGTCCGGTGTGCTCGGTCCCCGCGGCCGAAGGAGATGCGCGTATGGCCGATTCGGGCGCGGTCGCGCGGCACAACCTGGCACTCCAGACTTCTCCGACGTCCTGCTTCCACGCACTTGCCGCTGGCCCGCGCCTTGCTCCGAGGATGCGCGGAGGTGACTTCCATGAAGAGCATCACGACCTCGATCCTCGCCGCCCGACACGGCGCGCGCTGCGGCGGCTTCTTCCGCAACACGGCGGGGCCGGTCGAGCAATCGGCCGAGCGCCGAGGCACGCCGTGAGGCGCCTCGCGGGGCTGCTCGTCGCGCTCACGGGATGTGATGCCACGGCAGAGAACGACCTTGACGGCGACGCCGAACCCGCCGCCGATGCGGCCGTCGAGGATCCCGGGGCCCTGCCGCAGAAGGAGTGTGAAGGAGACGGCACGAGCCCGGTGCTGGTCGACACTCCCGCGGGCGTCGTGGAAAATGGCGATGGCCGCTTCGAGTCGGACGCCGAGATCACATTGGCGACGTCGTCACGATGGGACATTCGCTTCCTCTGTGACGATTGCGGCGAGGGCTTCGTCTCGTTTCCCGCGCCGAAGGGGTTCGTCCTCTCCTTTCCTCCCGTCGGCGAAGCCGTGCGGATCGTCGCGGCAAGCCGCGACGGAGGCAAGGGTTGGACTCCGCGCTTCTACGCCCGGATCACGTCCCTCGACGGCGAGCTCTGGTGGGAGGGCGGCGAGGTCGCTACGCGCGGCGCGCTGCTCGACGATGCCCGGTTGAGCCTCGCCACCGAGTCGACCGGCCCGACCTGTTACGTCGCATCCGAGGAGGAGAAGTACTGCTGCGAGACCATCACGCCCCTGGCGGTCACCGTCGACGCGGATGCGACGGCGACCGTGCCGGAGGGTGAGGTCGAGGACGTCGCGGTGGGCGGCGTGCCGATGGTCGCGAGCTCGCCGCGCGCCCGGAGCGTGCGCTGTGGGCCGGGCTCGGCGGACTGCGATTACGACGGAGGCGAGGCGTTTCTAGCGCGGATCGCGGCGCCGTAGACGAGGTTCGGGCTCACAGCACGCTCCACGGGCGGGGCAGGCAGACCTCCTCGTAGAAGCGCAGCGCGTAGCGGTCGGTCATGCCGGCGACGAAGTCGGCGACGGCGCGCTCGAGCGTTTCGCCCTCCGGCACGCCCTTGGGCCAGTGGCGCTGGCGGAACCACGCCTCGTGCGAAAGGCAGTAGCCCCACAGCTCCTCGAGGATGCGCTGCGCCTTGACGAACTCACCGCGAATCTCCGGGTTCTCGTAGAGCCTCTCGTAGAGAAAGTCGCGCAGCGCCTCGAGCGCCTGGTGGCATTCGTCGCTCATCAGAATGCGCGGCGGGCTCGACTCCAGCCGGCTGCTCTCGACGATGTCTTGCACCATGCGCGCGATCCGCTGCGAGTGGCTGCGCCCGAGCACCGCGGCGATGCGCTCGGGCACCTCGTCTTCGCGCAGCACCTTGCCGCGCACCGCGTCGTCGAGATCGTGGTTCACGTACGCCACGATGTCCGAGACGCGCACGACCTGCCCCTCGAGCGTCATCGCGAGCAGGTTGGGGTTTTCCGAGAAGATGCTGCCCTTTCCCTTCGAGTGCTTGAGGATGCCGTCGCGCGTCTCGTGGCAAAGGTTAAGCCCGCGCCCGTCGCGCTCGAGGACCTCGACCACGCGCAGCGACTGCTTGGCGTGGTGGAAGCTCTCGCTCATGAGCCGCGCGAGCACCGACTCGCCGGCGTGCCCGAACGGCGTGTGTCCGAGGTCGTGGCCGAGCGCCATGGCTTCGGTCAGCACCTCGTTCAGCCGCAGCGCGCGCGCGCAGGTGCGCGCAATCTGCGAGACCTCGAGCGTGTGGGTGATGCGGGTCCGGTAGTGGTCGCCCTCGGGGCGCAGAAAGACCTGCGTCTTTCCCGCCAACCGCCGGAAGGCTTTGCTGTGCAGGATACGGTCGCGATCGAGTTGGAACGCCGGTCGCAGCGGATCGGGCTCCTCGGCGCGCTGCCGCCCACGCGACTCGGCGCTGCGCGACGCCGCCGGGTGCTGCGTCTGGGCTTCCTGCCGTTCGAGCTCCTCGCGCATCGTCATGGGCGATACCACGATTTTCCTAGGATACGAGCCGCGCCGCGGCGAGATCGGCTTCGATCGGCGCGCCGCCGAGCAGCGCGTCGGCGACGCGGCGGGCCGCGGCCAGGCCGACGGTCACGCCCGAGCCGCCGAGGCCCGCGCACCAGTGCAGGCCGCGGACGCGCGGGTCGGCGCCGAGCGCGGGGAGGCGATCGGGTGCGAACGTGCGCTGGCACGCCCACGCCTTGGCGACGCGCGCGGAAGCGGCGGCGGGGAGATAGCACGCGAGTTTTTCGCAGAGCAGCGCGAGCGCGCGATCGTCGACGGCGGGCGCGCCCGGCGGGCCCGCATCCTCGTCGCAGGGGCTGGCGAGCAGCCCGCCCTCCTCGGGGCGCGCGTACGAGACGTCGTCCAGGGAGTAGACCAGCGGCGCGTCCGGGGGCGGCGCGACGCCGCGCAGTAGCGCGAGGTGGCGGCGGTAGGGCGCGAGCGGCAGCG
>JBBTFH010000160.1:0-10410 GCA_038041915.1 Myxococcota bacterium | reverse complement strand
CCGTCGGACGACGCGAGGTACTCGTCGAGGATCGCGCGCGCCGCGTCGGCGAGCGACGGTCGTGCTGGCTCTTCCGATGGAGCGTGCGCGGCCACGGCCGGCGGCGTCGTTCCCGCGGCCGAGCGCCGGATCGGCGCCGACCGCCGCGCCGCGAGGATCGCGATCCCGACGGCGATCGCAAGGAGCGCCGCCACGAGGACGATGGGCCAACGGCGACGACGGCGATCGATCGCGACCGCCCATGTCGGCCCGCCCTGGTCTGCGGTTGGGGCTGCGACCACGGCGGCTTCGCCGTCGAGCCCGACGACGGCGTGCTCGTCCGCGGATCGCTCGGCCGCGGCGGCGCTTCCGGTCGCCTCTCCCGCCTTGCACGCCGCCGAGCAGTACGCGACCACTCGCGCTCCGTCGACCCGCGCGTGCCGCGCTCGCAGCGCATCGATCGAGCGGCCGCAACCCGGACAGGCGCCCATCACGGAAAGGCCAGCACCGCGCCGTCCCCCAGGCGCCCGCGCAGGTCGGCGACGCGCGCGAGCACGCGATCCCGCCTGGCCATCACGCCGGCGACCTCCTCGTCGAGCAGGATCGGGAAGGGTGGGTCTTCGCTCCAACTGCTCGATCGCGCGGGGGGCGCGCCGATCTCCGCGGCCAGCGCCGCGCGCAGCCGGACCACGTTCATGCGCTCGAGCGCGGCGACCAGCCGCCGCGAAAAGCGTTCGAGCAGATCTAGATTCTGCAGGCACTTGGGATGGCCGTCGGGCGCCGCGTCGAAGCCCATCGAGTTGTCCATGTAGAAGAGCCGCTCGAGGCGCTCGTCGGCGAGCGTGTTCGCGCCGCTGAAACGGTCGACGTTGTTGATGAGGTAGTCGAAGACGATCATCGACGAGATCTGCGCCGCCATCCACTCGGACCCGTCGGGGATCCACTCGCCCGCGCGCATCCAGCGTGTCCACTCGTTCCACGAGCGCCCTTCGAGCCGCAGATCGGCGATCGTCGGGATCCAGTAGGACGCCTCGCCCGCGAGAGAGCCGTCGGGGCGGAAGCTCGCCTCGGCACGGATGCGTCCGGCGAGCGGACGGCTCTTCGGATCGAGCTTCGCCCACACCTCGCCGGGTGCGAGCACGCGCGTGACGGCCGGCGGCACGGCGCCGAGGCCCAGCGCGCGATCGATGCGGAACGCGGCGATCTCCTTGCGCGGCATCGCGCTTGTCCACACCTGCTGCGGCTTGAACGCCGCCGCCGAGCCGTCGGCGAAGGTGAGCTTGAGGTTGAGACTCGATCCGCCCGTGTTGATCTTCACGCGGCGGACGTCGATTCGGCGCAGCCGCTCGAGCAGCGCGTCGTCGCTCATGCCCAGGAACAGCCCGTCGGGTGTCCAGGCAATGGGCGCGCCTCGCGGCGGCCCGTCGAGCAGCCCGCGGGCGCCCGCGTCCATGGGCGCGCCCGGTGCGCGCGCCCCGTGCGCACGCCCCGTCGGGTGGGCTGCCGCAGCCTCGCCGATCAACGCGTCGATGGCCAAGCTGCCGGCCTGCACCGTCGTCGCGGCGGCCGCCCCGAACGATACGATCTCCAGCGCGATACGCCCGGCGAGCTGCAAAGCGATTGATCGTAACATGCGCGAAACGAGCGCCGCAAAACGCCCGCGCGGGTCCTTATCGTCGCCGCCAGACTCCGCTACGCCCGCCGCGCTTCTCCTCCAGTCGGATCTGCGAGATCACCATCGCGCGATCGATCGCCTTGGCCATGTCGTAGACGGCGAGCGCCGCGACGGCGACGGCGCTCATCGCCTCCATCTCGACGCCGGTGCGGTCGCGCGCGCGCACGGTCGCGCGAATTCGCACCGCGCGGCGGCGCGTGTCGGCGGAAAGCTCGATCCCTGCGCCGGTGATACGCACAGGATGGCAGAGCGGAACCAGCTCGGCCGTGCGCTTGAGACCCTGCAGCCCGGCGACGCGCGCGACCGCGAGCACGTCTCCCTTGGCAACGGCGCCGCGCCGAATCGCGCCGAGCGCGGCCGCGCTCATACGCACCTCGCCCGTCGCGATCGCGACACGCTCGGTCTCGTCTTTGAGCGAAACGTCGACCATGTGCGCCTCGCTCGCGTTCGTCAGGTGCGTGAGTCGCGGTCGCCTGGCCACACCGGAAGTATAGAGCGCGCTGCGGTATACTGCGCGGCCACAATGGAACGCGTTCGCCTCGCCATCGTCGGCTCCGGGCCCGCCGGACTGACCGCCGCCGTCTACGCCTCGCGCGCGCTGCTCGAGCCCGTCGTCGTCGAAGGCGAGATCAGCCGGCCGCTCAACGATCTGCCCGCGGGCGGGCAGCTCATGATCACGACCGACGTCGAGAACTACCCGGGGTTTCCCGAGGGCATCATGGGCCCCGATCTGATGGACTTGTTCCGCAAGCAGGCCGAGCGCTTCGGCACGCGCATCCGCCAGGGGAACATCGTGCGCGTCGATATCGGCGCGCGGCCCTTCCGCCTCTTCCTTGACGGCGGCGAGCTCGCGTGCGACGCGCTGATCGTCGCGACCGGCGCGTCCGCCAAGCTCCTCGACATCGAGTCCGAGACGCGCCTCATGGGGCACGGCGTGAGCGCGTGCGCGACCTGTGACGGCGCCTTCTTCAAGGGCGAGGACCTGGTCATCGTCGGCGGCGGAGACACCGCGATGGAGGAGGCGCTGTTTCTGACGCGCTTTGCCCACAAGGTGACGGTCGTGCACCGCCGCGACTCGCTGCGCGCGTCGAAGATCATGCAGGAGCGCGCCCAGAAGAACCCCAAGATTGCGTTCGTGTGGAACTCCGTCGTCGAGGAGATCCTCGCGCCCGAGGGCAAGCTCGCGGTGCGCGGCGTGCGCCTACGCAATCTCCTCAGCGGTGAGACCAGCGAGATGGCCGCGGGCGGCGTGTTCGTCGCCATCGGCCACAAGCCGAACTCGGACCTGTTCAAGGGTCAGCTCACGATGGACGCGGCCGGCTACGTTCACGTCGAGCAAGGCGCGACGCGCACGAGCGTCGCCGGCGTCTTCGCCTGCGGCGACGTCGTCGACCACGTCTACCGCCAGGCGGTTACCGCCGCCGGCACCGGCTGCATGGCGGCGATCGACGCCGAGCGGTTCCTTTCGCAATGAGCGCGCCGGCCGCCAGCGACGAGGCCGCTCCGCCACCGCCGCCGCTGCGCGAGTTGCTGCGCCACATCCCGCTCTTTTCCGGCCTCGCGCCGCGCCACATCGAAAGGCTGGCGGCGATCGGCGGCGAGGAGCGGCACACCCGCAACGCCCGCCTCTTTTCCGAGGGGGACGTCGGCGACAAGTTCTACCTGATCCTCGAAGGGCAGGTGCGCATCAGCCGGCAGGTCCCGGCCGTGGGCGAGGAGGCGATCGCCGTGCTCGGACCCGGGACGTACTTCGGCGAGATGGCGCTGATCGACGATGCGGCGCGCTCCGCCGACGCGCTCGCGCACGAGGACTGCCGCCTGTTCGTCCTGACCAAGGAGGACATGGAGGACCTGCTGTTCGTCGATCGCGATCTTGCCTACGAGCTCTTGTGGAGCTTCGTGCGCACGCTCTCCGCGCGCCTGCGCGAGACCAACGACAAGATCGCCTTCCTCACCCTCGCCGGGCGGTTCTGAGCCGCGCACACCCCGTCGGGTGGGTCGAGGCAGCCGGGCGGCGCGGGAGCCAGCGCTAGATCTTGGTGAACAGCAGGATCGAGATGATCAGCGAGTAGATGACGAGCGACTCGATGAGCGCGAGGCCGAGGATCATCGGCGTGAAGAGCTTGTCGGCCGCGCCCGGGTTGCGCGCGATGCCGTCGAGCGCCGCCGAGGCCGCGCGCCCCTGGCCGAGCGCGCCGCCGAAGGCCGCGATCGCGATGCCGAGGCCGGCCGCGAGCGCGACCCAGCTCTTCATGTCGTACTCGTTCGAGCCCGTCTCCTGGGCGAAGGCCAGGGCCGGCGTGAGGAAGGCGAGAAGTCCGAAGGCGCGAGTGCTCAGTCGACGCATGATCGATGTCCCCCTTTTCTAGTGTCCGTGAGCTTCGGCATGGCCGTGTTCCTCGTGATCCCCGTGGGCCACGGCCATTCCGATGTAGACCGTCGTCAGCAAGCTGAAGACGAGAGTCTGGACGATCGCCACCAACACGCCGAGCAGCATGAAGGGCAGCGGGATCAGCAGCGGCACGAGCGCGAAGAACGCCGCGACGACCTTGTGGTCGGCGGCGATGTTGCCCATGAGGCGCAGCGCGAGCGAGACGGGCCGCGCGAGGTGGCTGATGATCTCGATCACGAACATCAGCAGCATCAGCGGCAGCGCGTACCATTTCAGGATGGGCCCGAAGAAGTGCTTGAAGTAGGCGAGCCCCTGCGCCTGGATGCCGTAGACGTGCGTCATCACGAACACGCTCAGTGACAGCGCCAGGTTGGTCTTGAGCGTGTCGGTGGGCGGCAGGAAGCCCGGAATGAGCCCGAGGAGGTTCGAGAAGAAGATCAGGAAGGCGAGCGTGCCGATCAGCGGCAGGTAGCGCCGAGCCTGCTCGCGGCCCATCACGCCTTCCATCATGCCGAGCACCGCGTCGAGGAGCATCTCGAGCAGGGCGCGCATGCCGAAGTGCGGTGGCGGCACGAGGCCGGCCTCGCCCGCGCCGGCGACGCTCGCGCGGTACCAGATGGCGCCGCCGACCAGGAAGACGAAGACGAGCAGCGCCATCAGCACGTGCGAGAGCGTGAAGTGCGAGTCCTGGAACATCATCCAGCGCCAGTCGCGCGCCAGGTAGTGCCCCGCGAACTCCTCGAGCCGCGCGTAGCCGGGCAGCAGATGGAACCAGGTGTGGTGCGGATTCATGACGGCTGTCCGAGCGAGCGCCGCATCGCCGCGCCGCTGCAGAAGATCGCGACGACGAAGATCGAGATGCCGACGAGGAACGCGATCGGCTGCGCGCCGACGAGGCGCAGCGACGCCCACACCAGCGCGACCAGCAGCGCGAACTTCGCGACCAGCAGCGCCGCGAGCATGGCCGCGCGTCCCGTGGGACGGGCTGAGGCAGCCCGGCCGCTCGCGTGGACGACGGCGCCGACGATGCGCGCCAGCCCGTAGAAATTGGCGAGCCCGATGGCGCCGCCGCAGAGCACGCCGAGCCACGCGGCGCGACCGAGCGGAATCGCGACCAGCGCGCAAAGCGCCCACAGGACGACGCCGGCGCGGAGCACACCGCCGATCAACGCAGCTCCCGGCTGGCCGCGCGCGCCGACGTCAGCAGCACCTTGAACGCGGCGGCGATGCCGAAGAGCAGGCCGGTCAGGAGCAGCCACGGCTCGGTGCCGAGCTTCCCGTCGAGCCACCAGCCGATGCCCAAGCCGATCGCGACGCACGAGCCCATCCACAGGCCGACGGACGCGAAGCGCGCCGCCAACTGCCAGGACTTCTTGTCTTGAGCGTCGATGATCGTCGCCTGCGCCAAAGTCGCGCGGGAACTAACACGCAGGGTGGGGAGCGTCAAGACGGCCTCAAGACGGCGGCTTCTCTTCTCGCGCTCTGGCCACCCAGCCCCCACGCCACGCCGCAAAGCACGATCGCGCCGCCGGCAACCGCGCGGATCGGTGGCGCATCGCCGAGCAGCGCCCATCCGAGCAGGATCGCGCCGACCGGCTCGCCGAGGATCGCCAGGCTCACGAGGTAGGCGGGAACTCGGCGCGCGGCGAAGTTGAGCAGCGTGTGGCCGCCGAGCGACGGCACGAGCGCGAGGAGCACGAGCCAGATCCATGTGTCGCGTGGGGCGCCGAGCAGCGGCGCTCCGGCGATCCACGCCGCTGTCGCGAGCGTCACCGCGGCCACGAAGTTGACGAGCGCGAGGTAGGGCAGAAGCGGGAGCGCGTGGCGCAGCGAGCGCCCGACCGTGAGGTGCGCGGCCGCCGTCACGGCGCCGGCGAGCGCCAGCCAGTCGCCGCCGCCCGGCGCGCGCAGCCCGCCCAGCAGAGCGCAGCCGGCCATGGCCACCGCGGCGCCCGCCAGCGCGCGTCCGCTCGGCCGCTCGCCCAGCATCGGCGGCGCCAGTAGCGCCGCCCACAGCGGCTGCGTCGCGACGATTACGACCGAGTTGGCGAGGCTCGTCACGTAGAGCGACTGAATCCACACGCCGAAGTGCAGCGCCAGCAGCAGCCCGGACACGGCGATGGCCGCGAGCGCGCGCGGCGTGAGCGCCCGGACGCTGCGGGCGAGCGCGCCGCGCGAGATCGCCGCGAGCACGAGCGCCGCCAGGCCCACGCGCCACGCCCCGACCACAAGCGGCGGCGCCGCCGACGCCATCCGGATGAAGATCGCCGCCGTGGAGACGCAGACGACGGCTCCGAGGAGCGCAAGACGGGTCACGAGTGGCGACCCTACGACGCCGTCGCCCGGTTCGTCGACCGTCGTTTCAGGCGCTTTCTTGCGCGGGTGGGGTGCGCGGCTATGCTGAACATCGGAGCACCGCTTTGGAGCGTCGGTTCATCGTCGTCGAAGGGCCGCCGGGGGCGGGCAAGAGCGATCTCGCCCGGGGTTTGGCCGCGGCGCTCGGCGCCCGCGTCGACCTCGAGGTTTTGCAGAACCCCTTCGTTACGGGCATCCGGCGCGATCCACGCCACGCCTTTGCCGCGCAGGTCTTCTTCCTGCTCGACCGCTGGCGCCGCCAGGCCGACCTCGCGCAGGAGAGCCTGCTCTCGCGCGGAGTGGTGGCCGATTGGCACTTCGCGCGCGACCGCCTCTACGCCGCCTTGACGCTTTCGCGCGAGGAGATCGCACTGTATGATTACTTGCACAGGCTGCTCTTGCCGCGAGTCACGCGGCCGGATTTGGTTGTCTTGCTGCAAGCGTCGCTGCCGACTTTGGCGCGGCGCGTCAAGCGCAACGGAAACGGGACGGACGGACATGACGAAGGGTTTCACAAGGAGGTGGCCGAGGCGTACGGGGAGCTGTTCTTCCGCTACGCGGAGAGTCCGCTGCTGGTGGTAGACACGACGGAGGTCGACCTCGACGACGCGACAATGGTCGCGGATCTCGTGGCGGTCATCCGAAAGCACCGAGGCGGAATCGGCCATTACAAACCGCTGGGATCGCGCGGACGCGCGACCGAGACGGAGGTTCCATGGAGAGCTCAAAGAAAATCACGGTGAAGACGCTGGCGCGCGCGAAGGCCGCGGGCGAGCGCATCGTCATGGTCACGGCCTACGACGCGACCTTCGCACGGCTCGCGGATCGCGCGGGCGCAGACGTCTTGCTGGTCGGCGACTCGCTCGGCATGGTCATCCAGGGACACGACACGACGCTGCCGGTCACGCTCGACGACATCGTCTATCACTGCCGCGCGGTCGCGCGTGGCGCCGAGCGTGCGCACGTGGTCGGCGACATGCCGTTCATGTCGTATCAGGCGTCGGTGGAGGAGGGCGTGCGCAGCGCGGGGCGGCTGCTCAAGGAGGGCGGCGCGCACGCGGTCAAGCTCGAAGGCGGCGTCGAGGTGGCGGAGATTGTCCGGCGCTGCGTGACGTTCGGAATTCCGGTTATGGGGCACGTCGGTCTTACGCCGCAATCGGTGCACGCGATGGGCGGCTACTCCGTACAGGGGCGCGACGAGGAGTCGCGGCGGCGCGTGCTCGACGGCGCGCGCGCGCTGGAGGAGGCGGGCTGCTATGCGCTCGTGCTGGAAGGAATCCCGACGGAGCTCGCCCAGGAGGTGACCGCGTCGCTTGCGATCCCGACCATCGGCATCGGCGCCGGGCCGCACTGCGACGGGCAGGTGCTGGTGATCTATGATCTCCTCGGCATGGACGAGGACTTCAAGCCGAAGTTCGTGAAGCGCTACGACGCGATGGGCGAGCGCGTGCGCGAGGCGGTGGCGAGCTTCGCGCGCGAGGTGCGCGCGGGCGAGTTCCCGGCGGCCGAGCACAGCTTCACGCTGCGCCGAGCGGTATCCTGACCGACGTGATCGTCGTTCATCATCCGGCGGAGATGCAGGCGCGGGCCGAGACGGCGCGGCGCGAGGGGCGGCGCATCGCGTTCGTGCCGACGATGGGCTATCTGCACGAGGGTCACATGTCGCTGCTTCGCGAAGGCCGGCGGCGGGGCGAGCTGCTCGTCCTGTCGATCTTCGTGAACCCGCTCCAGTTCGGGCCGAGCGAGGATCTGGCGCGCTACCCACGCGATCTCGACGGCGATCTCGCGAAGGCGCGCGGCGTGCCGACGGACGTCGCCTACGTTCCCGACGCGGCGGCGATGTATCCCGAGGGCTTTCAGACGGTGGTCGAGGTTCGCGAGGTGCAAAGGGGCCTTTGCGGGGAGCGGCGTCCCGGGCACTTCGCGGGCGTCGCGACGGTCGTGCTCAAGCTCTTCTGCCAGGTGCGGCCGCACGTGGCGATCTTCGGCGAGAAGGACTGGCAGCAACTGCAGGTGATCCGCCGCATGGCGCGCGACCTCGACCTCGGAATCGAGATTCTTTCCGCGCCGATCGTCCGCGAGGCGGACGGTCTTGCGCTTTCGTCGCGCAACGCCTACCTCGGCGCCGACGAGCGGCGGCGTGCGGCGGCGCTCTCGCGCGGCCTTGACGCGGCGCGGGCGCGGTTCGCGGCGGGCGAGCGCGAGGCTGCGCGGCTGGTCGAGGCGGCGCGCGCGCCGATCGACGAGGCTGCATCAGCCCACCCGACGGGGTGTGCTGCCTCAGCCCACCCGACGGGGTGTGCGGGTCTGCGCCTCGAGTACCTCGAACTGCGCGACGCGGAGACGCTCGCGCCTCTGGCCCGCGCCGACCGCCCGGCGGTGCTCGCCGTGGCGGCGTTCGTCGGCGCGACGCGGCTCATCGACAACGTGGTGCTGGCATGACGCCGACGCTGCGTGAGCGCTTCCGGCGGAACTTCGTGACCGGCTTCGTCGTGACCATTCCGCTGGTCGCGTCGCTGCTGGTCGTCGGCTGGCTGATATCGGCGCTCGACTCGATCCTGCCCGACCTGCTGCGCCCGACGGTGTGGGGCTCGCCGCTGCCCGGGCTCGGCATCGTGGTGTTCGTCGTCATCGTGCTCGTCGTCGGCACGCTGACGCGCAACCTCGTCGGCCAGCGGCTGCTCGAGCTCGGCGGGCGCATCGTGCGGCGCGTGCCGGTGCTGGGAGCGACCTACGAGGTCTTTCGGCAGGCGACGCAGGCGGTGGTGAAGCCGGGCGGTGGCGGCTACCAGCGCGCCGTGCTCGTCGAGTTCCCGCGCAAGGGCGTCTATGCGATCGCGTTCGTCACGCAGGCGCATGCGCCGCCGCGCGCGCGCGCCAAGCTCGGCGAGGATCTCGTGTCCGTGTTCGTGCCGACGACGCCGAACCCGACCTCGGGCTTCTACGTGATGATGCGCCGCGACGAAGTGATCGAGGTCGACTTCTCGCCGCAGGAGGCGCTGAGGCTGATCCTCTCGGCCGGGATGGTTTCGGACCGCGCGCCGACTCCGGCGCCGCTCGTGGCCAAGGCGGACTCGTGACGGGCGCGGCTCGCGTGGCGCTGCTCGCACTCGCCTGTGCCGCTTGCGGCGGCGTGCGGCAGGATCGCCTCGACGGCGGCACGCCGACGGACTCGGCGGGCGCCGATACGCCGGGCGTCGACGCACCGCGCGACGATGGGGTCGCGGTCGCCGATGCGCCGATCGCCGACGCCGTGAGCGACGCGGGCGCCGCCGATGCGGGCGCCGCCGATGCGGGAGAGGCCGATGCTCCGATGCCCGACGCGCCGACGGGCATCGGGCCCGGGGGCGTCTGCTCAGGCGATTTCGAGGGCTGCGCCGACGGGCTCGACTGCTGGTACCTGACCGCCGCGATGCAGTTCATCTGCACGCCCGAGTGCGCCGACGCGGGCGAGTGCGAGCCCGACTTCGGCGACGGCGCCTGCTGCGAGAGGCCGGGCGACCAGACGACAACGCGCGTGTGCACGTCATCGGGCTTCGGCGACTGCCCGTGAGGATTACGCCGCGAGCGCGTCGATGCGCTCGCGCTTGGCGGCGAAGGGCAGGCGGTAGAAGCGGCGCAGCTCGTCGAGCATCGCGACGATCCGGCGGGGCCGCACGAAGCGCCGGTCGAGGGCGGCGACATAGGCGGCGGAGAGCGCCACGGCGAAGCGGTAGCGCTCGCGCTCGGCGTGGTCGAGGTCGTCGGCGAGGCGGAAGCCGTCGGCGAGCAGCGCGCCGAGGCCGGAGGCCCGCTCGGTCGCCGCGCCCTGGGCTTCGAGCAGCAGCGCGCACACGACGTACTTGTCGACCTCGGCCTGCAATTCGAGCTCGAGCGCGCGCACGGGCCGACGGCTCCGCGCGCAGTGAATGACGCACAGGAAGTGGCTCACGCCCTCGACGGCAAGCAGCAGATCCTCGAGGTTGCGCGCGTCGAGTACCCACGTTCGCTGAAGATCGAGTCGCATGCG
>JBBTFH010000159.1:0-4402 GCA_038041915.1 Myxococcota bacterium | reverse complement strand
ACCGTCGCCACGAACCCGCCGATCGCCTCGGGATCCAGGTTCTCGTCGAGCGCGAACGTCACCACGTACCCAGGCGTGGCGACCACTTCCGTCTTGGGCTTCCCGCAGCCCAACGCGAGAACCGCGGTGGTCAGAAAAGCGCGCGTCATTGGCAGGCCCGCCCGGTCGAGATGTCGAAGCACGGCTCGGGCGAAGGCTCGGTCGACGTGCCGCCTTCACCGCCGCCGCTCGTCGCCACCACGATCCCAACGACCGCGCCCACGACGACCGCGCCGGCCGCCGCCCACACCCACCACTTCTTGTAGAGCGGCTGCGAGGTCACCTCGCCTTCGGGGCGCGCATTGGCGACGGCCATCGCATCGGCGTCGACACCGGGCCCGCGCCCCGGAACGGACGCGATCACCTGAACCGCGAGCGGCTGGTCGAGCGTGCCGCCGCTCGCGATCGTGCCGCCGTGGGTGTCGACGGCGAGCACGACCACCTCGACGCCCGGCGCCACCATCTGCGTGGCCGGGATACTCATCCCCGAGTAGCGGCCGAACTCGCGCGCGCCCTTGACGCGAACCAGCGTCTCGAACCCCGCCACCATCGCGAGCGGATCCGAGCCGACCTTCGGATCGACCTTGAGATCTTGTCCCTCGGCCGCCTTGCCCGGGACGTTCGGCATCACCGAAGGCGGCGTCTTGCCCGCCCAGAAGGCCTTGGCCTCGGCGTACGCGCCGAGCGCGGTGGCCTCGGCCGTCTCGGAGAGGACGTAGCTCGCGTCGATGGCGAGGAGTCGCTTGAACGACTCGCGCGCGTCGTCGGCCTTGCCGCCGCGCGAGGCGACCAGCGCGCGCAGCTTGTAGATGTCGATGAGGCTCTCGCGCGAGTTGCGCGGCGTCGTCAGCGCCTGATCGAGCGCCGCCATCGCGCGCGTGTAGTCGGCCTGGTCGTAGAGTTTCCTGGCCGCCTCGATCGGATTGGAGTCCGAAACCGTGGGTTGCGCTTTCTTGGGACCGGCGGCGATCAGCGCCTCGACGTCGGCGAGGTTCATCTCCGCGTCGGGCTTGAGCGGCGAGTCGGGCAGGTTGCGGATGAACGACTTGTAGAGCTCGCGCGCCTTGATCAAGCGGCCGAAGTCCTGATCGACCTCGTACTGTTTGCGGTAGCACTGCGCGATGTTGAAGAGGACGAACGGATCCTCCGAGATGCGGAAGGCGTCTTCGAAGGCGGGAATCGCCGTCGCGAAGTCGCCCATCTTGTAGGCGGAATCGCCTTCCTTGAAGCGGCGACCCGCCTGCTTGAGCTCGGCCTTCGACGGGGCGGCTTCGGCTAGGGCGGTGACGAGGAGCAAGGCCAGAACTTTGCGCATGATGGACCCCCCGATCAGTCAGCCCAGGAAGGACGCGCCGTGTCGTCCTTGTCCCTGAGCTTCTGTGACTTCGGCTTGGCGGGCGCGGATGACGAGGACGCCGCCTTCGCCGCGCGATCGAGCGAGACGCGCATGACCACCCGATCGCCCACGGCGAGCGTGACCTCTTCTTCGCGCGGCTTGAAGCCGCTCTTCGCGGCGCGAATCTTGTGCGGGCCCGGCGGCAGCGTGACGTCCGCGCCCCCCATGATCGCGACGTTGTCGACGGCCAGCAGCGCGTCGGCAGGCTCGAGCTCAATGCGCAACGTTCCGGTCGTCGGCGCGGCGGGCTTGGGCGGCTCGGCGGCAGGCGGCTCGGGCGTCTTCGGTGCGGACGCCGGCTGTACGGCGGCGGCCGGCTGCGCGGGCGCCGGCTGCGAGCCGCCTTTCATCACCAGCACGACGGCGACGACCGCGGCGAGCGCCGCGATGCCTCCTCCGATGGCGATGGGCATCTTGCTCTTCTTGGGACCGATCCCGGCGAACGGCGTCACGCCCGGCTGCGCGAAGTAGCTCGGAGCGCCCGGCGCGTTGGCGCCACCCGGCGCGGCGACGGGCATCGGCGTCGGGATGCTCACCCGCTGATCCTCGCGGCCGTCGATCGCGTTCCACACCTCTTGAATGGTCTGCGGGCGCTGCGCCGGGTCCTTCTGCATCGCCCACAGGATCGCGGCCTCGACGTGCGCGGCCATGCCCGAGACCAGCTCGCTCGGCCGCACCGGCTGAGCGGAGAGCTGCTGCTGCAGCACCTCGAGGTAGCTCTCGGCGTAGAACGGCAGGCGGCTCGTCATCATCTGATACATGATCACGCCCATCGCGTAGATGTCGGCGCGATGGTCGATCGATTTGCCAAGGCACTGTTCGGGCGCCATGTAGTAGGGCGTGCCCATCGGGACGCCGGTGCGGGTCTTGAAGCCGACGCCGCCCTCGCCGGCGAGCTTGGCGAGGCCGAAGTCGATCACCTTGATGACCGGCCCGCCGGCGCGATCGATCACGTAGATGTTCTCGGGCTTGAGATCGCGGTGCGTGATGCCCTTCGCGTGCGCCGCCGAGAGCGCCGAAAAGACCGGGCGCAGATACGACATCATCTCATCGGCGCTGCACGGATGGCCGATGCGCGTCAGCTCGTCCTGCAGGCTGCGGCCGTCGAGAAACTCCATCACGAAGTAGTTGAGGCCCATCGGCAGCTTGCCGAACGCGAAGATGTCGATGATGTTCTGGTGGCCTATCTCGTTGACCGAGCGCGCCTCGCGGATGAAGCGCTCGATCGCTTCGGGCTCCGACGCATAGGCCGGGCTGATGACCTTGATCGCGACCCTCTTGCCGATGATCGGGTGCTTGGCGGAGAAGACCGAGCCCATCCCGCCTTCGCCGATCTTCTTCTCGACGACGTACTCGCCGACCTGCATGCCGGGATGGCAAATCACGGCCAGATCGACCGGCGCGTCGGGATTCGCGACGTAGCTGTCGGTCAGCGGGAACGGGGCCTCGCCGCCGGTGCCCCCGACCGCGGCCGGATCGGCGGCCGCGGCGACAGCCGGCGCGGACGGCGCCCTGGCCGCTCCGGGCTGCGAGGCGGCGCGGGAGGCGGGCGTGTAAGGGGTGGTCTTTCCCAGGGCGTCTGGCTTGTTCTGAGGGTCCTGCGCGCTCATCTTCCCCGCACCCTAAACAGGTTCCGCCCGCCAGTCCAGCAAAACGATTCTGACGATCGCTGGATGACTCTCGGGTGACGATGCGGCCGATCAACCGCGGGGAAGTTTGGCTACGGCGCCGCCGGGAGCGGCGCGTCGGTCTCCGCGTCGTCGTCCGCTTCGTCGTCGGCGCGCCCGCGCGCGGGCGCCGGCGGGAAGACGACGTTCTGCCGGGCGACGTCGCGTGGGAAGATCGCGCGCACCTGGCCGAGGAGTTTGTCGATCGCGGTCTCGTGCTCTTCCATGACGGCCTCCTCGCGCGCCCGTGCGTCGGCGAGCGCGCGGCGGCCGGTCTTGCGCGCGGCGACCGCGTCCTCGAGCTTCTGGCGCGCGTCGGCCAGGCGCGGCATCCATTCGGTACGCAACGGCTCGACGCCCGCCACGCGGCTCTCGGAGAAGCGCCGCTCGAGCGCGACGGTCGCGTCGAGCTGCGCCGCGCCCGAGGTGGCGACGACGGCGTTGAGGCCGCTCGGGAAGATGCCGTCGAAAACGGGGCCGCGCCGGCCGCCGTCCGCGACCTCGGCGTCGCGCGAAAGCGAGCGAATGGCGGTGTCGCAGAGAAAGTCGCCGAAGCGGACGCGCGCCGAGTGCGGCGCGACCGCCAGCTCCGCCGCCATGCGCGCGAGCCGCGCCTCACCCAGTCGCTCGTTGAGCTCTTGCAGCGGTTCGGCCAAGGGCTGGGTTTCGGGGAACTGGCGGAGCCCCTCGGCGGCGTCGATCCCGTAGCGATAACGAACGTAGCTCGATGCGGTGTGATCGTACTTGCGTGGCATGGTCGTTTCCTCTTCTGCCCGGCGGTTGAATGTTTCGGGGCGCCCGCGGCCAGGCGTTCACGGGCCCCCCCTTTCTCGTCTCTCGTTCCCTCTGCTCAGATTGTCGGCACGCCCTGGTGGATGTTGCGTGCTCATGTGTCGAAAAATGCAGAATCTCAGGAGGCACGGAAGATCAGGCACTTGCGCGTCTACAACCCGCGTCCGAGCGCACAAACATAGGTGCGCGACGTTCGACCGACCTTGTTGGACCGCCAAACTGCGCTCGGCCACGTTCGCCGGAGCGCCTTCGAGCGCTCGGTTGTCGCTCCCCGACCTTCCGCGACCCCCCTCCGACCCTTCGACGCACCCCCTCGCTCCTCGTCAAGGCGCGTCCGAGCGCTCAAACGCGCATGTGCGAACCCGGGGTGAGCGGTCCGACCGCTCGGACACGCACCACACACGCTCGTAGCTCGCCGACGAGTCGCCCACAGGCTGCCGCTACCTGGCCAGACTCGCAGGCCGTGCCGCGCGGTGCTGCCTTGCCCTCGGCGTCGTCCTGCCCGATG
>JBBTFH010000158.1:7436-8818 GCA_038041915.1 Myxococcota bacterium | reverse complement strand
GCTTCGGATGGAGATGCGAATCTCGGCGCCGACGTCGCCTGCGGCGACGCGACGGCCACGCTCGGCGCGGCGACCTCCAGGCCCACGACCGTCGATCCCGCGGGAGACCCCGACGGCGACGGCCGCGCCAACTGGGCCGAGGTCGGCGGCGATGCGCCGAGCATGCCGCTGGTCGCGGACAGCGACGGCGACGGCTTGCTCGACGGCGCGGAAGACGCCGACGGCGATGGAAACCTCTCGTTCCCCTGGGAAACGAACCCGGCGCTGCGCGACACCGACGGCGACGGTCTTGACGACGGCTGCGAGGTGATCGGGCCGTGCCGCGTCGATCCGTGCCCGGGCTACACGGTGCCGCCGGCGACGGACCCCGACATGGACGGCGACGGGCTGCCCGACGGCGCCGAGGACGCGAATGCCAATGGCGCCGTGGATGACGGCGAGACCGACGTGTGCGACGTCGACTCGGACGGCGGCGGCGAGTGGGACGGCGCGGAGGCCGACGGCGGGCGCGACCCGACCGACTTTACCGACGATCTCGGCGATGCCGACGACGACGGCCTCGACTCCGCGGCCGAGACGCAGCTCGGGACCGACCCGCTCGACGCCGACACGGACGACGACGGCCTGGCCGACGGCGTCGAGGTGGGAGGCACGAGCGCGACGGACCCGCGCGACGCCGACACCGACGACGATGGGGCGCCGGACGGCGTCGAGGACGCGGACCACGACGGCGTCATCGACCCGGGCGAGACCGATCCCAACGACGCGGACACCGACGACGACGCGATCACGGACGGCGTCGAGATCTTCGGCGACAACCCGACCGACCCGGTCGATGCGGACACGGACGGCGATGGGCTGCTCGACGGCCAGGAGGACGCGGACCACGACGGCGCGCGCGACCAGGCCGAGACGGATCCGAACGACTTCGATTCGGACGGCGGCGGCGCATCGGACGCGCTGGAGCGGAAGGCGGGCACGAACCCACTCGATCCGGCCGACGATCCGAAAGGGCTGGACAGCGACGGCGACGGGCTCCTCGACGACGACGAGACGCAGCTCTGGATGACCGATCCGGCAAACCCCGACACGGACGGCGATGGGCTGCTCGACGGCGACGAGATCGCCGCCGGCACCAACCCACGCGATGCCGACACGGACGGCGACGGGCTGCGCGACGGCGACGAAGACGCCGACGGCGATGGGGTGTGCGATCCCGGCGAGACGGATCCGCGCGGCGCGGGGCGGTCGTGTCCCGCGCCCGAGCTCGACGACCCCGGCTGCGCCTGCGCCGTGGGGCGCCGGCCGCGCCCACCGGCAGGGCCCATGGTCACGTTCGCGGCGCTGGCGCTCGCGCTGTTCTCACGGCGGCGATGCGACAC
>JBBTFH010000158.1:0-7336 GCA_038041915.1 Myxococcota bacterium | reverse complement strand
TCGTGCTTCTCTCCTTTGCGGCATGCAGCAAGGACGCGGTCAGCGGTTCGGGAGGAGCGGAACCTAGCGGCTGCGCCTCCGATGACGATTGCGCCGCGGGGTTCATCTGCGACGACCGTCGGTGCATCGACCCTGGCGCCAAGGGTGGAAACGACGGCGGCGACCTCATGGGCGGCCCGCACCTGGTGGCGTCCCCCGAGGAGATCGACTTCGGCGCGCCCCTCCTCGGCTCGGAGGCGACGCTGGCGGTGACGCTGCTCAACTCGGGCGACGGGGCGCTCGCGATCAGCGCCATCGCCATCGACGAACCGGGCGAAGTCAACGAGTACAGCGCCGCGCCCGCCGGATCGAAGGGCTGGTTGCTCGCGCCCGACGGGTCGACGACCGTCACGGTCACGCTTCGATCGATCGACAACGAAGAGGATCTCGGCACGCTGGTGGTCATCAGCGACGATCCGGACGAGCCGCGCAAGGAGATTCCGCTCATCGGCGAGCTCAAGGGCAACTCCGCGCTGGTCGTGTGCGTGCAGGAGGAGGAAGGCAACTTCGAAGACTGCGCGCCGGAGCTGTGGTTCGAGCTCGAGCTCGGCGGCAGCGCGACCAGGCGCATCGCCGTGTGGAACGGCGGCGAGGAGAACCGGCCGCTTGCGCTCTCCGATGTCGCTCTCGCCGCGGGAACGCAGCGCCCCGACCTCTACAGGATCGACCTGCTCGGCGAGGACGGCGAGCCGATCGATCTCCCGAGGCTGCTCAGCCCCCCGCTGCCCGACGACGACCCGGAGCGCCTGTTCGCGGATGTAACGTTCATCGCCGCGACGGGCGGCACGCTCTACGGCTTGCTCCGCTTCGAGAGCGACGCGGAAGAAAACGCCTTGGTCACGGTGCCCATCGTGGCGAGGGTGAGCGGCTGTCCGCCCGGGCTCGCGGACGCGAACGAGGATCCTGCGGACGGATGCGAGTGCTTCATCACCGTCGAGTCGTGCGACGGCGAGGACGACGACTGCGACGGCTTCGACGACGAGGGCTGCGACGACGACGCCGACGGCGCGTGCGACATGTACATGGACGGCGAGTGCTTCGACTGCAACGACGGCAACGCCGCCTTCGGCCCCGACGCCGAAGAGGTGTGCGACGACGCGGATAACGACTGCGACGGCTGGCCGGATGAGGGCGACAGCCCCTGCGGCGGCATCTGCCCGCTCTCGTCGATGCCTGGCGATCCTTGCGACGGGCCTGACCCGAACCTGTGCGCCGAGGGCGCCTTCGTCTGCGCCGGGCTCAACGCGGTGGTGTGCGCGGAGGCGGAGGGCGGGGTGCCCGAGCTGTGCAACGGCGTCGACGACGATTGCGACGGGGCCATCGACGAGGGCACGAACGCCTGTGGTGGCGTCTGCGCGCTGACCGCTCTGCCGGGCGGCGCCTGCGACGGCCCGGACGCGGACATGTGCTCCGACGGCCTGTTCGTTTGCGGCGGGCTGAACACGGTGGCCTGTACGGACGCGGGTGGCGCGGGAAGCACCGAGATCTGCAACGGCCTGGACGACGATTGCGACGACGAGGTCGACGAGGGCGTCAATCCCTGCGGCGGCGTCTGCATCCTCCCCGGCGACATCGGCGACCCCTGCGACGGCTCGGACGGCGACTTCTGCGAGGAAGGCACATTCGAGTGCGCGACGATGAACGCGCTCTCTTGCGACGAGCCGCCGGGCGATGAGGTCGAGATCTGCAATGGGGTCGATGACGACTGCGACGGCACCGTGGACGATGGCTTCGTCACCGGCGCCGCGTGCGATTCGGGCGACACCGACTTCTGCACCGAGGACGTGATCGCGTGCACGTCGCCGACGACCACGGGCTGCGTCGACGCGGGCCCGGCGATCTCCGAGGCGTGCAACGGAGCGGACGACGACTGCGACGGCGTGGCTGACGAGGGTCTGCTCACCTGCTTCATCTCGACCGGCGGTGACGGTCCGTGCACGTGGTCGGGCACGGTCACGCTGGCGGCGGGCGTCTACAACTGCACGACGATCACGGTGACGGGCGGAGCGCTCGTGCTGATGTCCGGCGCGGGAACCCTCGATCTTCGCGCGACCGGGGACGTGGCGATTCTCGGAGCGATCAACGTGTCGGGCGCGAACGGCTCCAACGGGAACTGCGGGGCGGGTGGTGGCGGCGGCTACAGTTCGAACCCGACGATGGTGGCCGCATCGACGGGGGCCGGCGGAAGCGCCGGCTTGTACGGAAGCGGGACGAGCGGCGAATCGGGCAGTGCGGCCGTCTCCTGCTCCGGCGATGGCGGCAGCTACGGCGGTGGCGGCGGAGGAAACCAGTGCGGCGCGTACGGCGGCGGCGGCGGCGGTGGCGGCTACGCGGGCGGCGGCGGCGGATCGTCCACGGGGAGCTACGCGGGTGGCGCGGGCGGCGGCCCCGGCGGCGGCAGCGCCGGCGTCGGCAACTCCGTCGGCGGCGGCGGCGGAAACGGTGGCGGCTGGCCCTACAATGCAGCCTCGGGTACCTCGGGCTATCCCGGCGGCGGCGGTGGCGGTGGCAGCATCGGCACCGCGGCGGCCGGCGATCTGGCGGCCACGACGACCTTCTACCCGGGGTCGGGCGCCGGTGGTGGCGGCGGCTGCTCGTGCGGCGAGGGCGGCGCCGGTGGTGGGGGCGGCGGCGGCGCGCTTCGCATCTCCAGCATCACGCGCATCAACATCGCGTCCACCGGGCAGCTACTCGCCCGCGGAGGCAACGGTGGGGCGGGAGCGCCCGGCTCGGGCGGCGGCGGCGGCTCGGGCGGCATCATCTATCTCTCCACCGATGAGCTGTCGATCGCGTCGGGCGCGACAATCAGCGCGACCGCCGGCTCGGGCGGCGGCGGCGCCACCGGGGGCGGCGTCGGCGGGCTCGGGCGCATCCGGCTGAGCGTCGACAACGACACGCCCGGGGCGTGCGTCATCGCGGCGAGCGCGTTCAACCCGCCGCTCGCGTCGGGTTGCGCCGACGCGTCGTCGTCGGGCTACACGTACATCGCCACTTGGCCGATGTAGCGCGCGGTCTTCCCACCATCCTGCTCGGGCGCACGCCCGACCTGGTTCAGGGATCGCGCCCGAAGCGGCCGCGGAGGCGAATCAGCGCGGCGCCGCGGCGCGCGCTCGCTCGACGTGGCGCAGGAGGGCGTTGCGCAGGTCGGCGGAGAGGTGCGACTCGTCGTCCCAGCGGTTGACGCGCTCGCCCGGGTCGACCTCGAGGTCGTAGAGTTCGAAGAGCGCCTCGCGGACGTCGGCGATGACCTTGCGCCGCCGCTCGACCAGTGCGACGGCACCGAGGCGGTGTGAGCGCATGGGATAGAGCTCGAGCGCGACCGGGCGCGGCTCGACCGCCGCCGCGTCGCCGCGCAGCGCGGGGCGCAGATCGCGGCCGTGCCCGAGGCGCGGCGCGCCGCCGAGCGTCGCGAGCGTGGCCGCGAGGTCGAGGTGATCGACCGGCGTGGCCACGCGCGTGGACGCGACGCCGGGGCCGGCTACAGCGAGCGGTACGCGCACCGACTCCTCGTAGAGCGCCTGTGCGTGGTAGTGGCGCCCATGCTCGTACAGTTCCTCGCCGTGATCGGCGGTGACTGCGACGATGGCGCGCGCGCCGCGCTCGGTCGCGCGCAGCGCGCCGAGGAAGCGTCCGAGTTCGCGGTCGACCTTGCGGATCTCGGCGGCGTAGGCTTCGCGCTCGCCGGGGCCGCGCGCGGGCTCATCGGGGGGCGCCTCGTGCGGACCGTGCGGCTCGTGGAAATGGACCCAGAGGAGCTGGGGCGCCGGGCTCCATGCGCGGGCAATGGCGAGTGCCCGATTGGTCCGCTCGCGATCGAAACGCGGGTGGAAGCCACGGCTGGTGTCGCCGGAGATCTCGCTCCAGCCCTGCGCGAGGCCGTGGCGCTCGAGCAGGGTTTTGGACATCACCGCGCGCGACTCGTAGCCGCGCGCGGCGAGCGCCTCGGGCAGCGTGAGGCGCCGCGACCCGATCGTCGCGGCGCCGCGCAGCGACTCGGGCATCTCCGACGGCAAGAGCGCTGTAAGCAGCGACGGCAGCGCGCGATGGGTGACGGGGCTCGTGCAGTAGGCGCGCTCGAAGAGGGTGCCGGAGGCGGCGAAGGCGTCGAAGGCGGGCGTGGCGTCGCGGCCGAGGTCGGGCTCGTAGGCGCCCACGGCGGTCGCGCGCAGCGTCTCGATCGTGACGAGCACGAGGTCGGGGCGGGCGAGCGCGAGGTCCGAGACGGGCGCGGTTGCGGGCGCGCGCTCGCGGGAAGCGCGCGGCAGATCGGCGCCCGAGCAGTCGTCGTCGACTCCGTCGCTGGCGCGTTCGCGCGCGAAGGGATGGCGGCGGGCGTCGAAAGGTGCGCAGTCGCCGCCGCCGAACCAGGCGGAGTAGCCGTCGCGATCGACGTCACCGGCGGCGCGCAGCAGGCGGAGCGTGACGCCCGCGATCGGCGCGTCGCGCAGCAGCACGCCGCGCAGGTCCTGGCGCCGAGCGATCACCCGCGACGCGGGGACGAGCGCGACGAGGAGAGCGGCGCCGATCGCGAGCGCCGCGTCGCGACGTGTGCCGAGCGCGCCAGCGGCCACGCGCGCGGCCAGCGCCGCCGCGAGGAGCAGGGCGGGGCGGGCGAGATCGACCTCGCGCAGCGCGGCGTGGACGATCGGCGCGGCCAGCGCCAAGGCGCCCAGGCTCGCCGCGCCGCCGGCGGCGATCACGGCGAGTGGCCGCGATGCGGCGGCGGCGGACGCGCGCCGCGCGGCGATCGGCAGGAGCGCGCCCAGCAGCGCCGCCGCCCACGGCAGGATCGCGGCGCGCCGCGACGGTAGCGCCGCCGACGCGCCGAGGAGCAGCGCCGTCGCTGCCGGCATGGCCACGAGCGCCGCCGGCCAGACTCTCCGCCCGCGGCCGGCGACGAGCGGATGGGCGAGCCGCGCGCAACCTGCCACGATCGCGCCGGCCACGACCGCGAAGATGCCCGCCAGCGCGACGAGCGCCATCGCCGTGCCCGGGGGGCGGCGGCGCGCGCCTGGCCGCAGCGCCGCCGCCACGCCGATCGCCAGAAGGACGATCGCGGTGAAGGCGAGCGCCGCCAGATCCGTCGCCCGCCGCGTCGCCAGATCGCCGATCACCGCCCGCGCGGCGATCCACGCCGCCACGCCACACGCCACCGTTTCGCTCAAGGAACCCTGCTCGTGCCGCCCGCCTAGAAGCTCCACTCTGACAGGATCTTCGCGCGGAACTCCGAGAACTCCTCGCGCTTGTCGATCGGCAGAAGCTCGACGATCTTCTCGCTGGTCGCGCGCAGCCGCTGCGCGAGCACGCGCGCGAGGCTGGCCGCGAGCTTGAGCGCGGCCAGGTTGCCCTCATTCTGCATCTTCTCGAGCTTGTCGCGCCCGATCCAGTAGAGCGTCAAGCTCTCCTTCGCGCGCACCGTCGCCGACGGCGCCATGCGCGTGAGCAGCTCGATCTCGCCGAAGACGCTCGGTGCGCCGAGCGTCGCGATCTCGCGCCCGCGCTTGAGCACCTGCACGTGGCCCTCCGCGAGCACGAACAGCCCTTGCTTCTCGACGCGCGACTCGTTCTCGTTGATGACGTCGTCGCCGGCGCGCGCGCGCACCTTGGTCAGGATCGCGGCGAGCTCGCCGAGCTCGGCGTCGGTCAGGCCCGCGAACGCGAGGCAGCCTCGGATGTGTTCGACGGTGGGTTGCGTGTGGCTGGCCATCAGATACCTCTCATCACTTTCGTTTTGGAGACGCGTCCGATCGCGACCAGGAACGCGGCCGTGCGCAGATCGACCTGGCGCTCGCGTGCGACTCGGCGCACGAGCCCGTAGGAATCGACCATCGTGCGGCGCAGCTCCTGGTTTACGCGCGCCTCGTCCCAACGGAACTGCTGGATGTTCTGGACCCACTCGAAATAGCTGACGGTCACGCCTCCGGCGTTGGCGAGGATGTCGGGCACGACCAGCACGCCCTTGCCGCGCAGGATCTCGTCGGCCTCGGGCGAAGTCGGGCCGTTGGCGCCTTCGAGCACGATGCGCGCCCGCACCTCGCTCGCGGTCTCGCGCGTCAGCACGTCGCCGAGCGCGGCGGGCAGCAGCACGTCGCAGTCCACGCCGAAGATGCGTTCGGGCGCGAGCGCGTCGGCGCCGTCAAAGCCCTTCACGCCGCCGGTGCGCGCGACGTGAGCCGCCAGCGCTCCGACGTCCACGCCGTCCGCGCGCGTCACGCCGCCGGTGTGGTCGGTGACGGCGACGATGCGCGCGCCGGCCTCGGCCAGCACGCGCGCCGCCCAGGAGCCGACGTTGCCGAAGCCCTGCAAGGCGACGGTGACGCCGGAAACTTTTTTTTCCAGGTCGGCGAGCACCGCCTCGAGCACGTAGAACAGCCCGCGGCCGGTCGCCGCCTCGCGTCCCTCGGAGCCGCCAAGTTCGATCGGCTTGCCGGTCACGACGCCCGGCGTCCAGCCGTGGTACTTCGCGTACTGATCGACGATCCACGCCATCACCTGCGCGTTGGTTCCCATGTCGGGCGCCGGGATGTCGCTGTGCGGGCCGATGATGTCGTGGATCTTGTCGATGAAGACGCGCGTGACGCGCTCGAGTTCGCGCGGCGAGAGCATGCGCGGATCGCAGGTGATGCCGCCTTTCGCGCCGCCGTAGGGGAGGCCGACCACGGCGGTTTTCCAGGTCATGAGCGTCGCCAGCGCGGTGACCTCGTCGGGATCGACGTGCGGGTGGTAGCGCAGGCCGCCCTTCATCGGCCCGCGCGCGTTGTCGTGCTGCACGCGGTAGCCTATGAACGTCGCCATGTCGCCCGAGTCGAGCTCGATCGTGCACTCGACCTTCACCTCGCGGCTGGGCGTCAGCAGCACGCGCTCGATGCGCGGGCTCAGACCCATGATGCGGGCGGCCTTGTCGAAGTAATGGCGCGTGGCTTCGAGCATGCTCATGGTGTCGCCTTCCTGTCGGCGGTGCCGAGTCGTCGCCGAAGACCGGCGTTGCGCAGCGCCGCGAACGCGAGCGCGGCCCCCAGGAGCGCGGTCGCCGCGAGCACCCCGACGTGCAGCGCGGGGCGCGGGCGGGACGGCGGCGGGACGGCGCGGGGAGGCGCGGGCCTGGTCGCGAAGACGACGGCGACGTCCGCGGCGTCGAGCCCGGGAACGGCGCCGGCGACCAGGCGGCGCACGTCGTCGTCGGCGAGCGGCGGCGGGCCGGGGCGGGCGAGCACGAGCACCGAGGCGCGCGGGCGCGGCGCCTCCTCGTCGCCGGCGAGCACGTCTGCTGCGTACTGCGTCGACCGTAGCTCATCGT
>JBBTFH010000157.1:0-5758 GCA_038041915.1 Myxococcota bacterium | reverse complement strand
CCTCGGTGCTAGACTTCCTGCGTGATCACGGCCGGCACGGCGCAGGTGGGCGGCTCCGACGGGGCGTCGGCCGCACGGGAGGCGGCGCGGCGCGCGATGGCGCGGGCGTCGACGCTGCACGCCGATCTCGCGATCGCGCTCGTCACCCCCGATCATCGCGACGCGCTGCCGGCGATCGTCGCGCGGGTGCGCGAGCAGACGCACGCGGAGGTCGTGCTCGCAGCGACCGTGGCGGGCACGATGACGCTCGAAGGCGAGATCGAAGACGAGCACGGCGTGGCGGTCATGGTTCTCGGCGGCGAGCTTGCCGCGCGCCCGTTCCTCGTGCCGTCGAGAGGCCGCTCGCGCGAGGCGGGCCTCGCCATAGGCGCGATCGCCGCGCGCGGCGCTTCTCTCGTCGTGCTCTTCGCCGATCCGGTCGGCCTCGATCCGGAAGCGCTGCTCGAGGGCTTCGCCGAAGCGGCGCCCGATGTGCGCGTCGCCGGCGCGGGCCTGGCCGGCGACGCGGAGGGTGCTCTGCTGGCGCTGGGTGACCGCATCGTGTCGGGGCACGTCGCCGGCGTCGTCTTCGGAGGCCCGGGTGGCCGCGGCCGGTCGCTGCGCGCCGACGTCGCGACCAGCGAAGCCTGCCGCCCGCTCGCCGCGCCGCGCACGATCACCACCGTCGCTGGCAACGCCATCCTCACCATCGACGACCGTCCGGCGCTCGAGGCCTTCGTCGAGGCCGCGAGCGATCCGGCGCTCGGCGATGATCCGCGCCGCGCCGCGCAACTCGTGCTGGTCGGCCTCTACGCGGGAGAAGGCCGCGAGTACCTCGCCCGTCCCGTCGTCGGCTTCGATCCTGCGCGCGGCGGCCTGGTCGTCGCCGGGCAGCCACGGGCCGGCCAGCGCATCGCCTTCACCGTCCGCGAGGCGATTGGCGCCCGCGACGACCTGCGGGTGCGCGTGCGCGAGGGCCTGGCGCGCCTGGGCGCGCCGCCCGCCTTCGGCTTCTACTTCAACTGCGTTGGCCGCGGCTCGAACCTCTACGGCGCCCAGAACGTCGACGCGACCACGCTCCGGCAGCTCCTCGGCGACCTGCCGCTTCTCGGCTGCTTTTCCAACTTCGAGCTCGCAACGACCGCCGGAAAGGCGGAAATGCACTTGTTTTCAGGAGTTGCGGCGCTGGTGGCGGGCTGAGCGACCGGCGGGCTCCACGTCGGCCGCATGCTACGCTGAACGAAGGTCGCCGCTCCGTCATCTGACGGAGTAATGGTGCCAGACAAGGTGGCAGGCGTGGACCGCACAGGTTTCAAGGACGCGGGCTGCGATCCCAATCTACTGGCCGCTTGCCAGGCGGGCGAGCGCGACGCGCGCGGCGAGCTCTATCGAATCTACCGGCGTGACGTCGCGCGTGCGGTGGCGCGCATCCTGGGCGGCGACTCGCCCGATCTCGAGGACGCCGTTCAGGACACGTTCATCGAGGTCTTCCGCGCCATCCCGAAGTTCCGCGGCGACAGCCTCCTCACGACCTGGATCTACCGCGTGGCGATGAACGTCGCGCTTCAACGCCTGCGTAAGCGGCGCCGCTCGCGCGAGGCGCCCACCCCGCCGCCCGAGGTTGCGACGCACCACACGCCCGAGCGCGAGGCGGCCGCGCGCGAGAAGACGCGCCTGGTCGAGCGGCTGGTCGGGAAGCTCAGCCCGAAGAAGCGCGCCGTCTTCGTGCTGCACGAGATTGCCGGCCTGGACGCGCCCGAGATCGCGAAGATCGTCGGCTCGCCGGCGCTGACCGTGCGGACGCGCCTCCATTATGCGCGCAAGGAGTTCTATAAACTGGTCATGGAAGAGCGTCTGCTCGACGCGGGAGGCTCCGAATGAGTTGTCCGGGCCCCACGAAGCTGCTCGCGCTCGCCGACGGCGAGTTGTTCGCGGGCGCGCGTGCGCGCGTGGAGGCGCACGTGGGCGGTTGCGCGCCCTGCGCCGCGCGCCTGTCAAGGGTCGACCTGGCGCGTGCGGAGTTGCGCGCGCTGCGCGACGCGGATCCGCCCGAGCTCGGCTGGCGCCGCATCGAAGCGCAGATCCATTGGAACCTCGCGCCGCGGCCGGCAGCGCGCCGTTGGCCGACGTGGCTCGCGGCGGCGGCCTGCGCCGCCGGGCTGGTCGTCTGCGGCTTTTGGGCCGCGCGGCTGTTTCCGCGCGATGCGTCGTCCATGGCGGTCGTGCCGCCGGCGCGTGCGATTCCCGCCGTCGCTGCGCTCGCCCGCACGCCCGCGTCCTTCGAGGGAGTGCCCACGCTGGTCGAGGGGAGCGTCGCCTTGGTGCGCGGTGGCCGGGTCGAGCCGCTTTCCGCCGAAACGCGTGTTCGCGCGGGCGATCGCCTGGTGGCGCACGCCGGGCGCGCGGCGATTCAGACCGAGGCCCAGACCGTGTTCGAGGTGCGGCCTCAGTCGACCGTCGATGTGAAAGCGCTGGCCCCCGCTTGGCACGAGCTCGTGCTCGCGCAGGGCGAGGTCGTCTGCCGCGTCGGCAAGCGACGGGCCGGAGAGCGCTTCGCCGTCGTGGCGGCCGGCCGCGAGGTACGCGTGCGCGGCACGCTGTTTGGCGTGCGTCGCGGCGCGGGCGAGGTCGAGGTCGTGCTCCAGGAGGGATCGGTCGAGATCGCCGACATCGGCTCGGGAGGTGCGCCGCTGCGGCTGCGGGCGCCGGCCCGCGTGCTGCTGCGCGACGGACAAGCGGCGGCGAGCGCGCAGGTCGAGGCGATGGCGGGTGCGCCGCTCGACGTCCACCTGGCGCGGGCGCTCGGCGGCGCGGCGCCGCTCGCGGGCGATGGCGCCTTCGGCAGCCTGCTGTCCGTGCCGCGGCCCGCCGGCGCGACCGTGCTCGTCGACGGCGTGGCGTTCGGGCTCTCGCCCCTCGCCCTGCGTCTGCCGCCCGGACCGCACCTTCTGCGCGTGGAGCGCCGCGGCTTCGATCCGTTCGAGGAGACGATCGAGCTCGGCCCGCGCGCAAGCGAGATCGCCGTGTCGCTGGTGTCGCGCTCATCCGCGCCGACCGATCGCTTCGCGCAGGTCGCCGCCGTCGTACGCAGCCGCACGCCGGAGCTCCGCGCCTGCTACGAACGGCTGCTCAAGCGCGGCGCGTCGGTCGAGGCGCGCATCGCAATCGATCTCACCGTCGATACGAGCGGAAGAGTGACGCGCACCTCGGTCCTCGCCGATCCGGTCGTGCGCCGCTGCGTCGAGCGGGCCGTCCGCCGGTGGCAGTTCGGCCCCGGCTCGTCGGCATCGTTGACGTTGCCGATCGCGTTCCGCCCGGGAAGCTAGCTCACCCACATTTGACCGGCGCGGGTCTTTGGGACAGGTTCCCCCGCATGAAACTCCCAGCGCGGGCGACGCCCGCAACCCAACGACGCTCGCGCTATGCGACGATTCTCGCCGCTAGCAGAACAGCCGTCGCCGTCGTGCTCGTGGGCCTCGCCGCATGCGCGAAGAGCCCGGTCGCCAACGAAGGCTCGCCCCAATCGCCCGCTCTCGGCGTCGCCGCCGCGTCCCCGTCGGGCGCCGCGCCCGCTTCGGCGGACGCCGACGCGCCCGCCGCGCGCGTCCTGGGCCAGACCATCACCAACCGGCAGCTCGACGAGCTCGCCGGCGAGCAGCTCAAGAAGCTCGAGTTCGAGCACCAGAAGGCGCTCTACGAGGCGCGCAGCGCCGCGCTCGAGCAGCTCGTCGCCCAGCGGCTCGTCGGCGAGGAGGCGCGCAAGAAGGGCCTCGACGTGGAGGCGTTCATGCGCGCCGAGGTCGAGCGCCGCGCGCCGGCCGTCACCGACGCCGAGGCCAAGACCTTCTTCGATCAGAACGCCGAGCGCATGGGAGCGCAGCCGTTCGACCTGGCCAAGCCGCGCATCGTCGGCTTCCTGACGCAGCAGCGGAGCGGCGAGGCGGCGATGAAGTTCCTCGCGGATCTCAAGGCCAAGGCCGGCGTGGAGGTGCTGCTCGTCGAGCCCACGCAGCCGCGCGTGACGGTCGCCGCGATCGGCCCGAGCAGGGGCCCGGCCTCCGCGCCGATCACGATCGTCGAGTTCTCCGACTTCCAGTGACCCTACTGCGGCAGGGTCGGTCAGACCCTCAAGCAGATCGAGGACGCGTACGGCGACAAGGTCCGCGTCGTCTTCCGCGACTATCCGCTCCCCTTCCACGACAAGGCGCAGAAGGCGCACGAGGCGGGCCAGTGCGCCCACGAGCAGGGCAAGTTCTGGGCGATGCACGACGCGATGTTCGCGCACCAGGACGCGCTTGCCGTCGAGGATCTCAAGAAGAGCGCGCGCACGATCGGCCTCGAAGGCGCTCGGTTCGACGCGTGCCTCGACGGCGGCAAGTTCGTCACGGTGGTGCAGGAGCACGTGAAGGCGGGCCAGGAGGTGGGCGTGCAGGGGACGCCGCACTTCTTCGTGAACGGCCGTCCGGTCGAGGGCGCGCAGCCCTTCGAGGAGTTCAAGAAAGTCATCGACAGCGAGCTTGCGGCGGCGGCGAAGAAGTAGCGCCGCGGCGTCGATTAGCTGAGGATGCGGACGCGCCGGCGCGCGATCTCGATCACCGCGCGCTCGCGCCGTCCGGCGGGATCGCCGCCGATCTGGAACGGGCTCTTGGGCGTCGACTCGACGGCTATGGCGGTGCACAGGAAGTCGTGGATCGACGCGCTGCGCCAGGTGCCGCGCCACAGCGACGGCAGGTGGCCGAGGATCTCGAGGGGTCCGGCGTCGGCGACGCGCAGGTTGAAGCGGCCGCGTTCGCGACGCGCGTGCGGGAACAGGCGCAGATTCAGCCCGACGAACGGGATGGTCGACGCGCTCGCGATCGATGCGCGCCCCTGAAAGAGAACCTCGCCCGCGGCAACGGGATCGCCGAGCGGCTGTCCGTCGGCGTCGAGCAGAATCGCCGGCGCGCCGATGTTGGTGACGGTGATCTCGGGATAGTCGGCGATAGCGTAGCGCGGGATCGAGCGCAGGAGGATCGAGAGCGCGTAGCCGGCGTTGGCGCCGACGTTGACGCCGAGCGACGCGAGCGTGCCCTCGACACGGTGGTGATCTTCGAGGATGAGCGCGTCGAGGCCGAAGCCGGCGAACGGCGTCAGCTTGCCGTCGACCTCGAGCAGGTCTATCGGGCGCGCGTCCGCGTCCCCGTTGCGCGCGCGGCGAAACGCCTGGCGCAGCGCGAGCGGCGAGGCGTCGGGCGTGCCGAGCGTGGTGGCGAGCGCGTTGCCGGTGCCGAGCGGCAATAGCGCGAAGCTCGGGGCGGTGGCGCCGAGCTCGTCGGCGAAGTTCAGGATGTCGGAAGTCCAGGCAACGAAGGTTCCGTCGCCGCCGCCGAGCAGGACCGTGTCGTAGCGGCGCTCGACCACCTTGCGCGCCACGTCGTGCGCTTCGTCCAGGGTGCGCGTGACGAACACGTCCGCGCCGCCGACGTCGCGTAGCGCGGCGACCACCGCGTCGCTCACGCGCTTGGCGTTGCCGTTGACGAGGATGGCGACCCGGCTGGATGGCTCCATGGAGAGTGTAGGGAGCACGGATGGGGCCAACTATGGACGCAGCAATGTCGGCTGCTTAGCACGCGATTGGCCTCGACGCAGCGCGTCAGAGCCTGCGCGGTGCGTAGCGAAGGTGGCGGCTGGGCAAGTCGCGCACGCCACCCGCGGAGGCGCTCGGCCGCCTCGCGGGCCTTCCGCAAGGGGGGCAGCGCATCGCGGTCTCGCTGCCCTGAAGTTGCCATGGGGGGGGGGG
>JBBTFH010000156.1:0-4093 GCA_038041915.1 Myxococcota bacterium | reverse complement strand
GCTTTCACTCGGCGGCGCGTTCGCCTAAGTTCCCGCCCGTGCGCGTTCACCGCATCCTCCCCGCACTGATCGCCGTGGCCGCCGCCGCGCTCGCCGACGAGGGCGCGCCGCTCGGCTTGCGCGACGCCATCGCATCGGCGCTCGAGAGAAACGCGGACCTCGCGCGCGAGGCCGTCAACGTCGGCGTGGCCGAAGCGAACATCGGCGTGGCCCACGGACCGTTGGACTTCCGCCTCGGCGCGGACGTCTCGGCGCGGCGTTCGCCCAGCTTTCTGGGAAACCAGACCGAATTCCTCTGGGATATCTTCGTCGGTCGACGGCTTCCGACCGCCGGCGACCTCGAGCTTCGCCTGGCCACGGAGCTGGTGCGGAACGAGTTCATCTGCCAGGGGCTCGACGCGCCGGCCGACTGCACCGCATATACGCCGTCGGTGAAGCTCGAGCTCAGGCAGCCGCTCCTGCGGGGTGGATGGCCGATGGTGATGGAGGCGCCCATTCGTAAGGCCGAGATCGCGCGAACGGCGGCGGCCTGGCGCCGCGCGGCGCGCGCCGGCGAGATGCTGCGCGACGTCGTCTCGACCTACTGGGAGGTGGCCTACGCGGCGCGCGAAGTGGAGATTCGACACGGCGCGCTGGCGCTCGCGCGCAAGCAGCTCGAGCTGACGCGCGCGGAGATCGCCGCCGGGCGGCTCGCGCCGGCCGACTCGCTCGGCGTCGAGCGCGCGATCGTCGAGAACGAGGAGGGCGTGATCCTGGCCGAGAACGCGCTGCTCGACCGGTCGATCACGCTGCGGAGACTCATGGGCGAGCGCGTGAACGCCGGCGTCGCCCCGTACGCGCCGAGCGACGAGCCGCGCGTCGCGCCGTCGGCCGGCGATCCGCGGGCGCTGGCGGCGGACGCGCTCGCGCGCAACCCGACGCTGCTGGCGGCGCGCGCCGACGGGCGCGTGCGCGCGATCGACGTCGAGGTGGCGCGGCGCGGAACGCTGCCGACGCTCAACGCGATCGGCTCTATCGGCGAGGCCGGGCGTGCGTCGAGCTACGGCGACGCCGTCGATCCCGAGGCGCTTGAGACGACCTGGGCGGCGGGGCTGAGCTTCGTGTGGCAAATAGGCGACCGGTCGGCCCACGGCGCCGAAGAGATCGCGCGCCTCGAACAGCGGCGCGTGTCCGTAACCGTCAGCGACCTGGAGGCGGACGTGGCGGCGCAGGTCGCGCGACTGACGGCGTCGCTGCGCGCGGCGGCCAAGCGCGTCGAAGTCGTGCAGGTGCAACTGCGCCTGGCGCAGCAGAACCTCGAGGCCGAGGAGGCGCGCTTCACCGTCGGGCGCGTGCGCAACCAGGACGTGCTCAACCGCCAGGAGGAGCTGCGCGCCACCCGCCTGCGCGGCGTGCGCGCCGCGGTCGACTACCTGCGCGTGCAGGTAGCGCTCGACGCGGTGACGGGCGCGATCCTCGAGCGCTACGGCGTAGCGGCGCGGTAGAGTCTTGCTCGGCTTCGCGGGTCGTTGCAGCCGCGCCGGGACGGGGCGGTGGCCGTGCAGGCGCGCCTGGCAGGCAAGTCAGGCCGAGTGCAGTCGATTGCACTTCGTCGGGATCCGCCCGATCTCAGGCCCGCGGCGGCCAGGCGTTCGGGGTCGACGCGGGCGGGGTCAGCAGCCGGGCGTGCGCCGATTTCAGGCGACCTTTTTCAGCCGCTCGACGAGCCAGATCTTGATGAGCGATTGGTAGGGGACGTCCTGCTCGTCGGCGAGGATGCGGATCCGGTTGAGCACCTCGCGCGGCAGCCGAATGCTGATGGACTGCGTCGGCGAAGGGAACTCGAGGTCCAGGCGCAGCGGCTCGAGTCGCGCCAGCACCTCACCGAAGTCGGTCCTCAGATAGCGGTCCCGGTCACGCGCCTCGCGTCTTGCTTCTTTCCTCATAGACTCGCCTCTCCTTCCGACTCGCCGGTCGCGCCGAGATGACACGCACGCGCCGCCCGCGCAGGGTCCATGCCACGAGCAGGATCCTTGGGCGGGAGCTGCGACCCACCGTTACGAAGCGGTTCTCGACCCCCGAGTGCAGCGGGTCCGCAAAGTCCAGGCGGCCGGGGTCGTGAAACAGCGACTCGGCCTCCTCTCGAGAGACACCGTGCTTCGTGTAGCTCTTGACGTCGTTGCCCTCGTCCCATTCGAAGCTGACCTTCACCCTAGTGTATATGTGATTCTACACGATCGCGGGCCGACAGGCAGGGCCGCCGGCCTACGGCACGCCGACGTAGTGCAGGTGTAGCGGCACGCCCTTGCCGTCGCGGCGGTACGAGTAGTAGCCGCGCGGATCGCATTTCGTGCACGGGACGGGTGCGGCGTCGACCGCGCCGACGCCGGCGCGCGTCAGGGCGGCGCGGGCGGCGGCGTGCAGATCCACGCGCGGCTTGCCGCCGTCCGGCGGGACCACGACGAAGCCGGGGAACTGCGCGGCGACCTCGGGACCGACCTCGAAGCAGCACGGGCCTATCGAGGGACCGAGCGCCGCGCGCATTGCGGCCGGACGCGCGCCGAGCTCGACCAGCGCCGCGACCGTGGCCTCGACGACGCCCGCCACAAGGCCGCGCCACCCGGCGTGCGCGGCGGCACACGCGCCAAGCTCCGCGTCCTCGATCAGCACGGGCACGCAGTCCGCGGTGCGCACGCCGATGCGCACGCCCGAGCGGCGCGTGACCAGCGCGTCGGCCTCGCGCCGCGAGACTTCCCACCACGGCTCGTCGCCGGCGACGACGACGACGGCGCGGCCGTGGACCTGCTTCACCTGATAGACGCTCCGCGCGGACTCGCCTTCGCCGAGAGCAAAGCAGTGCGGGAAGGTCAGACCAGGCGTCGCAGGCTCTCCAGCGCACGCAGAAAATCCGCCGGCGGCTCCGCCTCGAACGCCATGCGCTCGCCGGTCGCGGGGTGCAGAAACGCGAGCGACGCGGCGTGCAGCGCCGGGCGCGCGAGCTCAGCGGCGATGGCGCGCAGGCGTTGGTCGCGCGGCGCGCGCGCGTAGATCGGATCGCCCAGCAGCGGGTGGCCGGCGTCGGCGAAGTGTACGCGCACCTGGTGCGTTCGTCCGGTCTCCAGGCGCGCCTCGACCAGCGCGGCGGCGCCGCCGGCGAGGCGTTCGATCACGCGCCAGAGCGTCGCCGCCGGCTTGCCCGCGCGCACCCGCGAAGAGAACTTCTTGCGCTGCGTCGGGTGACGGCCGTAGAGCGTGCGCATCTCGCCCGACGAGGCCGCCGGTGCGCCGACGACGATCGCGAGATATCGCCGCAGGACCGTGTGCTCGCGGAACTGCGCGCCGAGCCGCGCGAAGGCGAGATCGCTCTTGGCAACGACGAGCACGCCGGACGTGCCCTTGTCGAGACGGTGCACGATGCCGGGCCGCATCGCTTCTCCACCATGCGCGCGCCCCAGCAGCGCGTGTACCAGCGTGCCGGTCGCGTGGCCGGCGGCCGGGTGCACGACCAGACCGGCCGGCTTGTCGATCACGACTACGTGCTCGTCCTCGTGCAGCACCACGAGCGGGATGTCCTCGGCCACCAGCGCGCTCGGCGGGCGCGCCACCGGCGACCACGCCACGTGCTGGCCGGCGCGCAGCCGCTCCGCCGCGCGCCCCGGACGCCCATCGACCCACACCGCGCCGGCTTCGATCTGCCGCTGCGCCTGCGCGCGGCTGGGCGTGTGCGCCGCGAGGAAGCGATCCAGCCTCTCGCCGGCGGATTGTGCAGCTACGGTGAGGGTCACCAAGCCTTGCATCGCACGTGCGCTTGCGACTTCACGAGCACGTCGACGAGGGCCCGGTCGAACTGGTGGAGCTCGAAGATCTCCGGCGTCACCCGCTCGCGAAAGAGCGCCCGCCCCTCTTCGATCTCTTCCTTGATGGCGTCGAAGAGATTGTCGGCCTCGAGTCCGCGTTTGATCTTGTCCTCGTGATAGACGGCGAGGTCCGAGGCGATGGCACGCGCGAGCTGGCGCGCGCGATCCGGCTTGTCGATCTGCGGCATGGCGCGAAGCTAGCGCGACGCCGACGGGAAATCCAGGGTGCCTCACCCCGTCCGAAGGGACGAGGTGCC
>JBBTFH010000155.1:0-1668 GCA_038041915.1 Myxococcota bacterium | reverse complement strand
CCAGCTCGTGCCACAGCAAGGCGTTGCGCGGCTCGATGCCGAGCGCGCGTTCGAGATTGGCGCCGGCGTTGGCGTTCTTGCCCGCGGCCGTGTCGGCGCGGGCGCTGTCGACCAGGGCGATCACGGCGGCGTTGCGCGAGACCGGCGGTAACTCCTCCGCGCCCGGCCGCAGGCCGGCACAGCCCGCAAGCGTGAGCGCGGCGAGAGCCACAAGCGCACCGAGCCCCCGCTTCATTCGAAGATCCTCTGGAACCAGCCCTTCTGCACCGGCCGTGCGCAGGCGGCGGACTCGCTCGGCGCTGAGCCCAAGATGAAGGGCAGCTCGACCGCGCCGGGGCAGTTCCCGTCCGCCCGCTTCTGCGTGGCCGGATCGATCCAGACGAACTCGATGCGGTCGGGTTTCGGCAGCGCGACCGGCTCCGGATCGAGCCGTGCCATCATCTCGCCCCACACGGTCATGGCGCCGCTGGCGCCGGTGAGGCCCGTCGGCTGGTTGTCGTCACGCCCGATCCAGGTGACCGCGACCCGGTCACCGGTGAACCCGGCGAACCAGGAATCGCGCAGTCCGTCGGTCGTGCCGGTCTTGCCGGCGACGGCGAGCTCCCTCGGAAGATACTGTGAAAGCCCGGTCGCCGTACCCTCACGCACCACGGCCTGCATCGCGGACGTCAGCAGGTACACGGGCGCCGCGGCCGCGACCTGCTCGACACGCAGCGGATAACGCTGCAACGGCTTGCCCCCGGCCGCTGCGACCTCGCGGATCGCGCGCAGCGGCGTGCGGAAACCACCGTCGGCGAGCGTCTGGTAGAGCTGCGCGATCTCGATCGGCGCCAGCTCGAAGGAACCGAGCAGTCCCGAGGCGAAGGGCGGAAGCTCGTGCTCCACCCCGAGCCGCTCCACCCGCCGCATCACGTCGGGCACGCCCACCGCGAGCCCGAGCCGGACGGTGGCGAGGTTGTAGGACTGCGCAAGCGCGGTCCGGAGCGCCACCTGGCCGTGGAAGCTCTTGTCGTAATTCTCCGGGATCCAATCGTCCGTGCCGCGCTCGCGGTGTACCAGGCGGCTGTCATCGAGCAGGGTGGCCAGGGTGAAGCGTTCCGGGTGCTCGAGCGCCGCGAGGTAAACGACGGGTTTCACGAGTGAACCCACCGGGCGCGCCGCGTCGAGCGCGCGGTTGAAGCCGGCGAAGCGAGGGTCGCGCCCGCCGACGACCGCAAGCACCTCGCCGGTCTGGGTGCTGGTGATGATCGCCGCGCCCTCGAGCATGTCCGGAGGAAGGCGCCGCGCCTTCTCGATCTGGGCGAGGCGGGTCTTGATCGCCTGCTCGGCCGCCTCCTGAACGCGCGGATCGAGCGTCGTGAAGATGCGCAGTCCCTCCGAACGCAGGTCGTCCTCGTCGTAGTCGCGCCGAAGCTGGCGGTGCACGAGATTGAGGAACGCGGGATGGGGCGAGGTGCCCACCGGCGCCTTGGCCACGATCTCGAGCGGCTTGCGCTTCTCCACGACGTGGCGCTCCTGTGTGATCAGTCCCTGGCGCGCCATCTCCTGCAGCACCAGGTCGCGCCGCTCGCGGGCACGGTCGGGGTGCCGGCGCGGATGGTAGTACGAGGGGCCCTTCACGAGCGCCACGAGCAGTGCCTGTTCGTGCAACTCGAGCTGCTCGAGCGG
>JBBTFH010000154.1:0-6042 GCA_038041915.1 Myxococcota bacterium | reverse complement strand
CAGTCCACGAAGCAACTCGCGCAGGTCTCGCCCAGAGCCGCGTCGCACGCCTCGTTTCCGCAGCCGTCGCACACGCCGCAGTCGATGGTGCAGGACAGGCAGTTCTCGAACGAGGCGCACGCGCCGTCGCCGCAGTTCTCGCAGCTCCCGCAGTCCTCGGGACAGCTAAAGCAGCTCTCGCCTAGCCCCGGCTCGCACCCATCCTCCCCGCAGGAGGAGCAACGGCCGCAGTCGAGCGGGCACGAGAAGCAATCCTCGCCGATCTCCTGGTTGCACTCCTCGTTCCCGCATCGCTCGCAGGCGCCGCAGTCGAGCGGGCAGGTGAAGCAGTTCTCGTTGTTCACGTCGAGGCCGCACTCGCCGTCGCCGCAGTCCGGGCAGGTGCCGACGTCGGCCGGGCACGAGAAGCAGGTTTCGACCGTCTCGGCGGTGCCGTTTCCGCAACTGGGGCAGGTTCCGCAGTCAAAGACGCAGGAGAAGCAGCTCTCGCCCTGTTCGGGGGAGCAGGTTCCGTCGCCGCAAGGCTCGCACAGGCCGCAATCCTGCGGGCAGCTCGAACAGCTCTCGCCGGGATCGCAGTCGCCGACCCCGCAGGTGTCGCACTGGCCGCAATCGAGCGGGCAGTTGAAGCAGTCCTCGCCGAGGTCCTCGTCACAGCCCGGCGACGACTCACCGCACGTCGGGCACAGCCCGCAGTCGGTCGGGCAAGACGAGCAGGTTTCGCCCGAATCGCACGTGTCGTCGCCACATCCCTCGCACAAGCCGCAGTCGCGCGGGCAGCCGGTGCAGTCCTCACCGTCGCCGCAGGCGCCGTCGCCGCAGACGTCGGTTTCGATCGGCGGCGCGTCGTCACCGCCCGCGTCGGGCTGCGCGGCGGGAAGGCCTCCGCTGTCCGGTGTGAGCGGTTCGCCGTCACCGCCGCGATCACAGGCCACGAACATGAAAACACTCGCTGCGGATAACCATCTCGGCGAATTCAACATGGTCGTCGAGGTATAGACGCGGGTCGGGGATCAAAGCAATCAATGTCCTAGAACCCCGGCGTCTCCATCGGACCGTCGGAGCGGCCCTCGACGAACTGGCGCACGATCGGATCGGTGGTCGCGCGGAACTCGGCGGGCGTGCCGAGCGCGTGGACGCGGCCCTGGTAGAGGAACGCGATGCGGTCGGCGATGCCGAAGATCGAGCGCAGATCGTGCGAGACCACCACGCAGGTCTTGCCGCGCTCGCGCGAAAGCTCGGCGATCAGCCGATCCACGCGCCGCGCGCTCACCGGGTCGAGGCCGGTGGTCGGCTCGTCGAAGAGCACGGCCTCGGGATCGAGCGCGAGCGTGCGCGCGATCGCCGCGCGCTTGCGCATGCCGTCGCCGAGCTCGGCGGGGTAGCGGTCGCAAAACTCGGCCATGTGGACGATCTCGAGGCGCGCCAGAGCCTCGCGATCGGCGTCGGCCTGCGCGAGGCCGCGGTGCTTGAGCAGCGGCAGCGCGACGTTCTCGCGCAGCGTCAGCGAGTCGAACAGCGTCGAGGATTGAAACACCATCCCGCAGCGCATGCGGATGGGGAAAAAGTCGCGCTCGGGTAGATCCTGCACCGCGCGCCCGTCGTAGCGCACCTCGCCGGCGTCGGGGCGCAGCAGGCCGACGACGTGCTTGATGGTCACTGACTTTCCGACGCCCGACGTGCCGATGATGAAGAGGATCTCGCCGCGCAGGACGCGCAGGTCCATTCCGCGCAACACGTGCTGCGCGCCGAAGGACTTGTGCAGGCCGCGAAATTCGATCACAGCCCCGGCTCCGTCTGGAAGAGCAAATAGCCGGCGCCCGAGAGCGCGAAGTCCAGCAAGATCACCGCGAGCGACGAGCCGACGACGGCGCGCGTGGTGGCCCAGCCGACGCCCTCCGAGCCGCCGCGCGCCTCGAGGCCGCACCAGCCCGACACGACCGGCAGCGCGGCGCCGTAGGCGAGGCACTTGGCCGCGCCGACGACGACGTCGCCGCCGGTGACGCGCGAGAAGTCGAGGAAGACGTTGGGATTGACCTGGAAGCTCGCATAGGCGGTCAGCGTGCCCATGCCGAGCGCGACGGCTATGGCGAAGGCGGTCATGACCGCGCCCATGACCAGGCAGGCGATGAAGCGCGGGACGATCAGGTAGTCGACAGGATCGACGCCGTTCATGCGGAGCGCGTCGACCTGCTCGGTCACGCTCATCGAGCCGATCTCGGCGGCGATGCCGGCGCCGACGCGCGTGGCGAGCATCATCGCGGTGATCGACGGGCCGAACTCGTGGACGAGGATTTTCACGTACTCGGCGCCGACCTGCGAGAGGTCGCCGGTGACGCGGCCGACCTGCAGGCAGGTCTGGAACACCAACACCATGCCGATGAAGCCGAGCGTGACGGCGACGAAAACGAGCGAGCGGTTGCCGACCTCGAACATCTGGCGCCACACCTCGCCGGGCGCGCGTGCGCCGCGGGCGGCACCGAGCGAGGACGCGACGGTGCGCGCGAGGACGCGCGCGAGGCTTCTCACGGCGCCGAGCGGGTGGGGCGCTCGCTCGTTCATCCGAGCAGGAACGTCAGCAGGTAGTCGCCGAGCACGATGCACACGGCGGCGGTGACGACGGCGGCGTTGACGGCGCGCCCGACGCCAACGGCGCCGCCCGTCGTACGCATGCCGAAGTGGCAGCTCGAAAGCGCGACGGCGAGACCGAAGGCGAGCGACTTGATGAGCCCGTGCCAGAGATCCCATGGTTTGAGGTTGCCCTGCGCGGAGCTCCAGAACACGGGGAGATCGACCCCGAGCAGCAGCTTGCCGACGAGCGCGCCACCGGCGATCGCGACGACGTCGCCGCACACGGTGAGCGCGAAGAGCATCACGACCATCGCGACGACGCGCGGCACGACGAGGAAGCGAATCGGCTCGATCGCGAGAGCGCGCAGGCCGTCGATTTGCTCGGTGACGGCCATGGTGCCGAGCTCGGCGGTGTTGTTGGCGCCGACGCGGCCGGAGAACATGAGGGCGATCAGGATCGGCCCGACCTCGCGGAACACCGCGTAGCCGGTGCCCCATCCGAGCAGCCCCTGCGCGCCGAACCGCCGCACGAAGATGCCCGACTGGATGACCATGATGCCGCCGGTGAAGAAGGCCGTCAGCATCACGATCGGCACCGAGAGCACGCCCATCTTGTAGAGGTTGCGCCAGAGCTCGCGCGCATCGAGTGTGGGCGGCACGAGCGCGCGCACGACGCGCGCGAAGAGCACGGCCAGGCCGCCGGCCTCGCGCGCGACGGCGATGGCGGCGCTTCTCACAACGGACCTTCGAGCTCGCCGCGGACGAACTGACGGACGACCGGGTCGGCCGCGTCCTCGATGCCGGCGGCTTCGCCGTCGTAGCGGATGCGGCCCTGGTGGATCATCGCCATGCGCGTGACGAAGCCGCGCAGGCCGTCGACGTCGGACGAGACGACGAGCACGGTGGCGCCGGTCTCCTGCTGATCGGCGCGCAGCAGATCGTAGATGCGCGAGGTCGTCACCGGATCGAGGCCGGCCGTCGGCTCGTCGTAGATGACGAGCTCGGGGCGCGCGACCGACGCGCGCGCGATGGCGCAGCGCTTGCGCATGCCGCCCGAGAGCTGCGACGGGAATTTCTCCTCGCTGCCGGCGAGGCCCACGGCGCGCAGGCGCTCCCGCACGCGGCGGTGGATTTCGTCGTCGGGCAAGGTGGTCGTGCGTCGCAGGGGGAAGGCGACGTTCTCGTGGACGGTCATGAAGTCGAAGAGGGCGTTCTGCTGAAACAGCATGCCGATGCGCGCCCGCACCGACGCCAGCCCGTCGTCGTCGAGCGCGGCGACGTCGCGGCCGGCGACCTCGACCGCGCCGGCGTCGGGGCGCAAGAGGCCGCAGACGAGCTTGAGCAGCACGCTCTTGCCCGAAGCGCCCGGCCCGATCAGGCCCCACGCCGCCCCGCGCGGCACTTCGAGCGACACGCCGTGAAGCACGGGCCGATCGAAGGACTTGAAGACGTCGCGGAGCTGGATCACGCGGGCGCCGGGCACTCTACCAAACCCGCACGCGGAGGAACGGGGCCAGGCTCTGGTGTCCCGACCTTTCTTCGATCTTGACGCCATACCCATCAGCCGCTAGCGTATTACCCATGAAGCTCAGGTCGCTCAAGCTGCCGCCTTCTCTCGATGCCAAGGTGTCGGCGATCGCGGAGCGCAGGCGAATCAGCCGATCCGAGGTGCTCCGCGAGGCCGTGTCCGTCTACCGGCCCGACGCCGTGGCCTCCTTCGCCGAGCTGGCCGCGGATCTGTGCGGCTGCGTCCGCGGCCCGCGCGACCTCGCGTCCGGCCGGCGCCACATGGCTGGCTACGGCCGGTGATCCGCCGCGCGTTGCTCGACACCGGGCCGTTGGTCGCGTTCCTGAACGCCGCCGACGATCATCATGCGTGGGCGCGCGAAGCTCTCGCCGGCGTCGAGCCGCCGATGGCCACCTGCGAGTCGGTGCTCTCCGAGGCGTGCTTCCTGCTGCGCCGCTCCGGCGCCGGGACGGCGGCGGTCGTGGAGCTCGTGGCCCGCGGCCTGCTGGTCGTGCCGTATCGCCTCGAGCCGGACGCCGAGAGCGTCCGCCGGCTGCTCGTAAAATACGCCGACGTGCCGATGGCGCTCGCCGACGCGTGCCTCGTGCGCATGGCCGAGGTCGACGCGCAGGCGAGCGTCGTCACGCTCGACCGCGACTTCCTGCGCTACCGACGCAACGGTCGCCACGTCCTGCGCGTCATCGCGCCGTTTTCGGCGTGACGCTCGTGCGGCCGACCCTATCAAAACGCCAACGCGAAGGCGGCGCTGACGATGGTGGCGTAGGCGACGAAGATGATCGCGCAGTAGCCGGCGATGGCGCGGAAGTCGAGGCGGGCGACGCCAAGCAGCGGGATCGCCCAGAACGGCTGGATGATGTCGGTCATCATGTCGCCCCACGCGTAGGCCAGCACCACCGCCGAGGGCGCGGCGCCGATCGCCGCCGCCGCCGGGAACAGGTACGGCGCCTCGATCGCGAACTTGCTGCCGCCCGACGGCACGAAGTAGTTCACCAGGCCGCTGTACCAGTAGACCAGCAGCGGGAACGAGCTCGCCGTCGAGTGCGCGACGAAGAAGCCGGCGATGCTCTCGGCCAGCCCCGACTCCTTGATGAGCGCGCCCATGCCGCCGTAGAGCGGGAACTGGATGATGATGCCGTGCAGGTACCCGGCGCCGCGCGCGGCGGCGCCCGCGAACGAGCGCAGCGACCCGTGCAGCGCCAGGCCGAGCGCGAGGAACGCGACGTTGACGGCGTTGATGTCGAGAGCGCGCAAACCCTTCGCGGAAAACGCCCCGAAGAGGTAGACGGCGGCGCCGAGCGCGACCAGCAGCGGCACGACGCGCGTGCGATCGAACCAGCCGCTCGCTTCGCCGTCGGCTTCGTCGCGTTCGGCGAGCAGCGACGGATCGACGCGGACGGTCAGCGAAGCGCGCGGGTGGAGCAGCGCGACCAGCAGCGTCATCGCCACGAGCACGACCAGCGTGAGGCCGATGTTGAGCGACGAGCCAATCGTCTCGCCCACCGGCACCGGCGCGGCGAGGTAGCCCTGCGCGACGAAGTCGTTCTTGGGCGCGGCGACCGTCATCGGCGCCGACGCGGACAGCCCCGCGTGCCAGGTGCAGCCCAGGCCCAGGTACGCCGACGCCACCAGCAGCCGGTAGTCGACGTCGGGGCGGCGGCGCGCGATCGCGCGCGCGAGAAAAGCGCTCGCGACGAGCGAGACGCCCCAGTTGAGCAGGCCCAGCGCCATCGACAGGAAGCCCATCCACGCGACCGACTGACGCGGGCCGCGCGGCACGCCCGCGAGTGCGTCGAGCGCGCGGCGCAGCAGCGGGCTCGACGCGATGATGTAGCCGGTGAGCATGACCAGCGACATCTGCATCGCGAACGCGAGCAGGCCGGCGAGGCCGCCGCCCCACGATGCGAGCGCGCGCAACGGGCGGTCCATCACCGACGCGTCGCGGT
>JBBTFH010000153.1:0-5921 GCA_038041915.1 Myxococcota bacterium | reverse complement strand
CGCGCGCTCCTCGTCCCTTGCGGTGGGAAATCATGGGGGGTAGCTTCTAGCCCTCGAATCGAACAAGGCAAGGTGATCGAATGAAGCTCTGCGGCGCGTGCAAGACCCAGAACATCGACGATGCCAACCTTTGCGTCGGCTGCAGCGCCCCGCTCACGGAGCTGGCGGCCGAGGCGGAGGTCTCGCGGATGATGCAGGCGCAGGCTGCGCGCACCAAACGCAACCGCATGCTCGGCATCGGCGCGGGCCTGCTGGTGATCGCCGGCGCGGTCGCCCTGATTCGCCAAAGCTCGCGTAGCGCGGCCGAGCGCGAGGCGGTCCGCGCGTTTGGCGAAAAATTCTCGGAGACCTACGGCTCGACGGTGCCCGAGTTCTGGAAGTGCGTGATGAGCGGCGGCCGTGCGCCGGCGACCAACCTTGATCTCGCGCAGGGGATCGACGCCGCCTTCCGCAAGAGCCCGAAGGGCTACCTGAAGCTGCTGCGCAACAAGTGCCTACCCATAGCGCTGGGAGCGCCGCCCAAGCTGCGCGCGCTCGTCGTGCCCGAGAGCGTGCGGGGAAACCTCGAGGCCTACGCGACGACGCTCCAGACCGTCTCCAAGACCGCGAGCGACTTCGCCGCGCGGATCGCGGGCATGACGGAGCAGGCGGAGAAAGACGCGAAGGTGGTCAGCCTCGCCAGCAACTACCACTACGCCGAGCAGGACGGACCGGACACCTGGGCCTACGACCACTTCCTGCGCTGCGCGATCCCGGGAATCGACGACATGACCGAGCTTCAGCCGGCGCTGGTGTTCCTCTTCGAGGTCAAGAAAAGCCCCGAGGGCCACGTGGCGCGCTGGCGCAAGGAGTGCCAGCCGGCACTGGCCGACACCGCCACCGCCAAGCCGCACGCGCGCTACCAGAGCAACACCGCCAAGTTCTCGTCGGACAACCGCGACGTTCAGGCCTTCACGGAGGTCTTCCAGAAGGCCGACGACGCCGCGCGCCAGAAGCTGACCGAGCCGCTCGAGCGCGCGTGGGTGCACTCGGCGCAGGCGTGGGAGGATCTGAAGGCCGCGATCAAAGACGTCCTCGGCGACGCGAACGGATAGTGCGCATCCTCCTCGCCCTGACGGTCTACGCCGGCGCCCTCGCGGCCGCTCCCACCGCGGCGCCACGGCCGCTCGTCCACCCCGATACGCTTCCGTCGCTGATCGAGGAATGGTCGCTCGACGCGTCGGTGTCGGTGGTAGACGGCGCGCCATATGTGGATGCGAAAGAGGCGGCGAGCACGAGCCCGCGCTTCACGCTCGACGGCGACGTGCTCTACGTGCACGACCACCAGGGCGCGCAGTTGATCGCGCTCGACGCGACCACCGGCAAGGTCCGCTGGTTCGTGCCGCTGCCGAAGGGCAAGCCGAGCGCCCTGCCCTTCCGCCCCTACGTCCACGAGCTGCGTTCCGCCGGACCGGGTTCAGCCCCAGGTCCCGCTTCACGGGGTGAGGCCCCACGTCCCGCCAAGCGGCTGTTGGTCGCCGGCAACCGCTCCCTCTACTACGTGCGCGCCGACAGCGGACAGGTCGTGTGGCGCGCGCCGCTGCCCGGCGCCGGCGCGGGCGCCGCGTACCGCGTCGGCGATCTGCTGGTCTTCGCCACCGTCGCCACCGACGGCAAAGAAGCGGCCGAGGGGCCGCAGGTCACCGTCTACGCGCTCAACCTCGTGCATGGGAAGTTCGCCTGGCACAAGCGCTTCGCCGGCGCGCAGGTGCGGCTCCTTGCCGACGACCGGCAGATCTTCGCGCTGCTGCCCGGCGGCGACTTGATGGCGCTCTCGCCCGCGGGCGGCGATCCGCTCTGGCGCGTTCGCATCGAAGCGGGAGGGGGAGGGGCAGGGATCGACGGGCAGGTGGGCGATCCGGTGCTCGCCGACGGTCGCCTCGTGGTTCCGGTACGCGGCGCCAACGCGCGCCTGCTCGCCATCGACACGGCCGAGGGCGCGACCGGGGGCGCGACCGGGGCAAAGATCGCGTGGGAGCAGCGGCTCGCCGCGGCGCGCTTCGCGCTGGCGCCGACCGCGGCCGGCCTGCTGCTGGTGCGGGACGACGGCGTGGTCGTCGCGATCGATCCCGTGAGTGGCCGAGAGGCATGGCGGGCCGAGACGGTGCTCTTCGGCCACGCGCGCGAGCTCGCCGGCGTCTCCGACGCCAAGCGCGCCTACCTGCACCTCACGCAGGAGGACGGCCGATCGCTCCTGTCGCTCGTCGACCTGCAGAAGGGCCGCCTCATCGCGACCGCCAACGGGCTGCCGCAGGGCGCCACCGCCGCCGGCATCGCCGGCAAAGTCGTGGTCATCGACACCGCGGACGGTGTGCTTCGCGCCTTCCGCGTCGACCGCTCCGATCGCCCGAAGCGCAAGGTGGTGACGCCCGTCGACTTCGCCAAGGAGCTGGCGGCGACCGCACCGGCGCAAAAGACACCCGACGCCGTCGCCACGCTCGCCGAGAAGCTCACGCGCCTCGGTCCGACCGTGCTGCCCGTCGTGCTCCCGCTGCTCCACGCCGCCGAACCGAACGTCGCCGGCGTCGCGACGCTCGCGCTCGGCGACCTCGGCGACCGGAAGGCGGCCCCAGACCTCGTCGTCGCGCTCGAGCGCGAGCGCGCGCGCAAGCCCGCCGCGATGGAGCCGATCGATCTCGTGCTCGCGATAGTGCAGGCGCTGGGAAAGCTGGGCGATCCGCAGGTCGCGCCGGCGCTCGAGCAGGTCATGACCGACGCGTCGGTCGGCCACGGCGCGCGCCGCGCCGCCTACGTCGCGCTCGGGCGGCTCGGCACGCCCGAGGCCATCGCCGCGGTCGCGCGCTTCGAGGCGCCGCTCCGCAAAGCGCCTCACACGTGGGAGCCGGCGCCGATCACGCCCGCGCTCACGCTGCCGGTCGGCGGCGACGTCGACTACGAAACCTGGCCCGACGACGTCCGGGCGCGCACCAGCATCACGGCGACGGATGCGGCCGGCAAGAAGGTCGTCGCGTCGCTCTCGCCCTACCTCGGCGGCTACAACGACGTCTGGATCTGGCGCAGCGACGACGGCCGGCGGTGGGATCGACCGCTCTTCACCGGCATCACGCACGCCGCGCGCGCACCGCGCTCGCACGTCGAGCTCGTGCGCCTCGACGTGCGGCCGACCGGCGTCGTGCTCGCGTACCGCCTGCCCGGGGGCGGCACCACGATGCGCGCGTACCTCGAATGGAAGAACATCGAGAAGGACTCCGACGGCGACGGCGTCACGGACCTGGCCGAGAAGCGCCTCGGCACGAAGCTCGACGAGAAGGACTCCGACGGCGACGGGCGCGGCGACGCCGAGGACGGCAACCCGAACGCGCCGTCGACCAACCTGCCGAGCGACGATCAGCTCCTCTACCGCCAGGTCTTCCTCGCCTGGTTCGCGTTCTTCCGCGCGCGCGGCGTGGTCGTCGTCGACCGCGGCGTCGAGGCGCGCCTCGAGTATCCCGGAAGGCGCGATCCCGTCGTCACGCTGCGGCGACGCGCGATGGCGAAGCTGCAAGACGAGGCCGGCCTGTTCGCGACCGACTACGTCGGCTTCGGCGGCCCGTTCCTTGCCGGCGGCACGCGCGGCGAGGCGCAGCCCGAGCCTGAGTACAACGCCGCGCGCGACCAGGCCGTCGTCGGCTTCGACGTCTTCCGCGGCGGCACCAGCGCCGTCGGCTACAACGTGACGCTCAGGAAGATCGGCGACGCGTGGGTGGTCACGGCGATGGATCAAGCCTGGCGGCTCTGAGCGGCTGTCCAACCGACGGCGCCGTCGCGACCACGACGCTCGCGCCCAGCACCAGCGCCGCGCCGAGCCACGCGGTCGATCCCAGCCGGTCGCCGGCCAGCCAGTACCCGAACAGCGCCGCGAACGGCGCTTCGAGCGAGAGGACGAGCGCGACCACCGTCGCCGGCAGCCGCGCCTGCGCGTAGGTCTGCGCGGCGAAGCCGAGCACGGTGCAGGCCATCGACGTGAACGCGATGGCGCCCCAGACCGCGGGCGGCGGCGGCGGCAGCCCTTCGAGCGCCGCCCCGCCGGCGAGGCACGCCACGGCGACAACGGCGAACTGCACGAAGTTGAGCGTGGCGACGGGATGGCGCGGCGCGTGCCGCTCACCGACGAGGAAGTGGACGGAGAAGCCGAGGGCTCCGCCGAGCGTGAGCCAGTCGCCCAGGCGCGCGTCGCGCGGCGAGGCCGTAGGCCAGCCCGAGAGCAGCGCGAGGCCAGCCGTCGCCGCCAGCACCGCCAGAAGCACGCGCCCGCCCGGCCGCCGGCCCAGAACGATGAACGCCAGCAGCGGCGTGAGCACGACGTAAAGGCCGGTCAGGAAGCCGGAGTTGGACACGGTGGTGAAACGCAGCCCGAAGGTCTGGCCAAGGTAGCCCAGCGCAAGGCACGCGCCCATCGAAGCGCCACCGCGCCACGCCGCGCGCGTCGGCCGCGAAGCGCGTGTGAGCATGAGCGGCGCCACCGCCAGCGCGGCGGCGGCGAAGCGCAGCCCGAGAAACGAGAGCGTCGGGTAGGCGGCGACCGTGCGCTGGATGATCACGAAGCTCACGCCCCACACGAGCGTGGCGCCAAGGAGCGAAAGGTAGGCGACGATCACGGGCGCGGAGGATAAGCCACGCACCGCGAGCGTGGTATTGTGGAAACCGAGAACGGTGACGTGCAAGCGGGTGACAGAAGGTGAGCGGAGTCTTCCTCTTCGCGCTCGGCTTTCTCGCGGGCTGTCATGGGTCCGGGGCGACGGCGGACGCGCGGGTCGGCGTCGGAGACGGAAACGGCGAACCCGACGAGAGCGGCGGCGCCGCCGACGCCGCGCTCGACGCCACGCTCGACGCGACGCCCGACGCCGCGCCGACGGCGCCCTGGCGGTCGACCTCCGCAGAAGCGGCGCCGGGCGGGCGCGCCTACCACGGCGCTGTCTGGACCGGCTCGGAAATGATCGTCTGGGGCGGCTCGAACGCGGCCTCCGTCGTCGGCGACGGCGGCCGCTACGATCCGGCCGCGGACGCGTGGCGACCGACCGCGGCACAGGGAGCACCCGCGGCCCGCGCGTTTCACTCGGCCGTCTGGACCGGCTCGGAAATGATCGTCTGGGGCGGCTCGGACGGGCCCGAGAAGTTTGCAGACGGCGCGCGCTACGATCCTGACGCCGACGCATGGACCCCGATGTCGCCGGCGGGCGCGCCGTTGGCCCGCGCGTTCCACACGGCCGTTTGGACCGGTTCGGAAATGATCGTCTGGGGCGGCGATGCCGGCGCCTTCGTCGCGTCGGGCGCCCGCTACAATCCGGCGGTGGACACGTGGACGCAAACGGCCGCGCTCGGCGCGCCGGCGAGCCGCGCGTTCCACAGCGCCGTCTGGATCGGCTCCGAGATGATCGTCTGGGGCGGCTACGGCGACGACTTCCTCGCCAGCGGCGGCCGTTACGACCCCGCCGCCGACGCGTGGACGCCCATGGCGGAGGCCGGCGCGCCCAGCGCGCGCTACTCGCACGCCGGGATCGGAACCGGCGCGGAGTTGATCGTGTGGGGCGGGTTTTCCGGCGACGGCATGGTCGAGGACGGCGCGCGGTACCACCCCGCGGCCGACACGTGGACCGCGATCTCCGCGGGCCCGATGGGGCCGCGGCGCCGCCACACCGGCATCTTCGACGGACTGGCGACAATCCTGTGGGGCGGCTGCGACGGCGTCGAGATCGTCGGGATCGGCGCCCACTACGATCCGGCGTCGGACCTCTGGACCGAGACGCCGACCGAAGGCGCGCCGATCGCGCGCCGCGATCACACGGCCGTCTGGACCGACACGGAGATGATCGTCTGGGGCGGTTTCGGCGGCGCGTACGAGTCGACCGGCGGCGTATACCGGCCGTAGCATTGGGACCGGC
>JBBTFH010000152.1:0-7296 GCA_038041915.1 Myxococcota bacterium | reverse complement strand
GCAGGATCTCACCGTTGCTGCCGTTACCCTCGGAGAGCACGGCGTCAAGCGCGCCGACGCCGTTGCCGCAGTCGAGATCGCCCTGCTCGCCGCGCCCCAGGAGGCGGATCGCAAGCATCCCGTCGCACTCGGCGTTGCCCACGTCGGTGAACCACGCGAGCAGATCGTCCGGGTACCAGAGCTCGCCGTCCTTCGCGTAGGTCGCGATCCTCCAGCCGTCGTCCTCGACCTGCCGCGCCCACGCTCCGTAGCGCTCGCGCATGTCGTCGTAGTCGGCGGCGGCCCCGGCGCCGGCGTCGGCAAGCGCGCCGGCGCACGCGCCGATCGCCCTGAGCATGTGGCCGATGTCGTCCTTGGAGCGCTTGTTCTTGACCCAGAGGTCGCCCCAATGAGGGTTGTCGGGCAGGTGGACGTACTCGGTCGCGCCGTTGTCGAGGCCGGGGCGGTTCAGCGAGTAGTCGATGAACAGGTCGCGACTGCCGTCGGTCGACGCGATCGATTCGGGGTAGGCGGCGCGCGTGAGCAGCGGGATGCCCGTGCCCGACGCCTCGCTCTCCATCGCCAGGAGCCACGACGTGAAGCCGCGCACCAGCTTGCGCGCGAGGTACGCATGCCGCGGATCGCCCGAGACGAGGTATGCGAAGCACGCGCCTTCGAGCATCGGGCCCGTACGCAGGCCGTTGTTGTCGGCGCCCTGATCGCCGTGGAGATAGGTGACCACGCAGTCCGACTTGTGCACCTCGACGCCGCTCCACCAGCTTCCGTACCAGTAGCGGCCCTGAGAATCGGACTCGGGCCAGCCGTGGACGCGCTCGTCCATGAAGTCGAAGTAGCGCGTGCCTTCGAGCAGCTCGAGATAGACGTCGGTCGCCGCCGCCAGCTCTTCGCCAGAGAGCGGCTCGCCGTTTTCGGGCCGCGTGAACGCGAACGGCAGGCCCTTGGCACCGGCATCGGCCTGTGCGTTGCCGCCGTCGAGCGGCGCGCCGCCGCCGTCCGTGGGCGCCGAAGCGATTCCACCGTCGGAGCAGGACAGGGCGACGACAAACGCGAGCGGCCGGGCGCGCATGGAAGCGATTCCTATTCCTATCGAGCGTCGAGCTGCGACGTGCAGTGCCCGCAGCGCGTGGCCTTGAGCGGAATCGCGGAGCAGCAGTGAGGGCAGTCCTTGGTGATCGGGGCGGCCGGCGCCGGCTCGGGCTGGCGCTTGAGCTTGTTGACCTGCCTGACCATCAGGAAGATCGCGAAGGCGACGATCACGAAGTCGAGCACCGTATTGAGGAACAGGCCGTAGCGCAGGGTCGCCGCGCCCGCTTTCTTCGCCTCGTCGAGGCTCGCGTAGTGCTGCCCGGAGAGGTTCACGTACAGGCTCGAGAAGTCGATCTTGCCGACGGCCAGTCCGATGGGCGGCATCAGCACGTCGCCGACGAAGGACGTGACGATCTTGCCGAAGGACGCGCCGAGGATGACGCCGATCGCCATGTCCAGGACGTTGCCCCGCATGGCGAACTCGCGAAACTCCTTGAGCATCATTCCCCTCCTTCCCTCCACGCGCTCAGGGCGCGGGCTCGACCACGACCAGGAGGTCGTCGGCGGCGACATCCGACAGCGCGACCGTCGTCCCCGAAGGCCATCTGATTTCGACTTCGTCGGCGTACGGCGAGTCGCCCAGGCCGAAGTGCGCGTCGTGCGCGGAGGCGCTGGCGAAGCCCGAGCCGCCGGAGATCTCGCGCATCTGCACGAGCGAGCCCGTGCGCACGGTGACGCGCGCGCCGATCGAATCGCGGTTCGAGGCCGTGCCGATGGGCCGCACGAGCAGCCAGTGGCCGCGCGCCCCCTCGTCGAGCAGCACGTGCGCGCGACGCGTGTCCTCCTCGGCGAAGACGCCGGCGCCCGCCACGACGAGATCGAGATCGCCGTCGCCGTCGAGATCGCCGGCGGCCGCCGCGCGGTCGTCGCCGCGCGTGCCCGTGCGCGTGGCGAGCGTCGCGTCGACGAATGCGCCGCCGACGTTGCGCAGCAGGCGGTTGGGCTGGCGCAGGCCCTCCGGCAGCGTCGGCGCGATCGCGACCGCGCCGTTGGCGACGAAGAGGTCCTGCCAGCCGTCGTGATCGTAGTCGAAGAAGATCGCCGACCAGCTGGTCAGCAGGTGATCGTCGGAGTTCATGTCGGCGTAGTCCTCGACGAAGCGCGCCATGGCCGCCTGCCAGGCGTCGTCGCTCTCGGGCGCGTAGGACGGCCAGCCGACGAACGACTGCGCGTCGTCGGAAAAGGACATCGCCGCGGCGCCGATCTCTCGCGCGACCTCGGTGAAGCTTCCGCCGTCGTTGCGGTGCAGCAGGTTGGAGGCGAGGTTCGTGGCGTAGAGATCGAGATCGCCGTCGTTGTCGTAGTCGGCGGCGGCGGCGCCCATGCCGAAGATCGGCGCGTCCAGGCCGAGCTCCGGCGCGACATCGGTGAACGATGCGCCGTCGCCGTCGTTTCGCCACAGGCGGTTGGGCGTGTTGAACATGCCGTAGTCGTTGACCTCGTAGAGGTCCGCGTCGCCGTCGTCGTCGTAGTCGATGCACGCGACGGCGAGCGTGGCGCCGGTCGAGGCCACGCCGACGAGCGGCGCCACGTCGGTGAAGCGCTCGCCGTCGTTGCGAAAGAGCCGATTGGGCGCGCCGCGGTAGAGGGGGTAATCGCGCCCGGCGAGGGTGATCAGGCTGTCGCCGACGTAGAGATCGAGATCGCCGTCGCGATCGACGTCGCACCACGCGGCGCTGTAGGCGAGCTCGGGGTTGGAAAGGCCCATCGCCGCCGCGACGTCGACGAAGACGCCCGCGTCGTTGCGGAACAGCCGATCGTCGCCGGCGCGGCAGACGTAGAGATCGGGATCGCCGTCGTTGTCGTAGTCGCCGACCGCCACGCCGCGCGCGTTGCGTAGCTCCCCGAGGCCGACCGCGGCGGTGTCGTCGACGAAGGTCGCGTCGCCGAGGTTGCGGAAAAAGACCGACGGGGTGGCGTCGGACGTGAGGACCAGATCGAGATCGCCGTCGCCGTCCGCGTCGAGCATGCCGACGCCGCCCGCCTGCATCTCGAGCGGCGTCCCCTGCACGAGGAAGTCGACCCCCGACTCCGCCGTCACGTCGCGGAAGCCCCACGCGGGATACGCGATCGGCGTCGCGACGTCCGCCGCGTGCTCCTCCGCCCGGAAGCGCTCCGGCGGTTTCTCGAAGGCGCCGGCATCAACCCCCGCATCCATCGCGGTCAAGCTTCCGGGAGGCGCCTGGCACGCCACGGCCGCGACGCCGAGGAGCGCGACGATCACGACGGCGAGCTCGAGCACCGCCGGTGCGGTCTTGCGCGCCATCAATCAGCTCCCGGGGCCCGTCCGCCCGCCGGTGGCTTCGCCGCCGGAGGTGCTTCGAGGCCCCCGGTCCCCTCGCGCCTCGCGGAGAAGCCGCTCGTGCTCTCCTGGTTCCGGCGCCCGCGCGCCGCGAGGGCGCCCGCGGTGGCGACGATCAGGACCACGAGCCCCGAGAGAGCCCACGCGGGCATGCGCGGAAAAGGGGCGGCGGCGATCGGCGCCGCGGCGATCGGTGCCGCTCCGATGGTGGCGGCGACGCGCGGACTTGCGCCGTGCCGCTCGGACGCGCGGAAGCGCACGCTCTCGATCGTCGACCCGTCGATGCGCACGGCCGTCATCTCGACGAGGTCTCCGCTCACCTGCACCTTCACGTAGTGGTGCGACGATTCGAAGTGGAGGCTGGCGAGCGCGTCCTCCGCGGCGGGCTCGTCGTCCTGCGGATAGGGCGGTGCGCCGGCCCCGCCCGTGACGACATAGCGGACGCCGTCTTGCGCGAGCCGCTCGTAGTCGTGGTCGTGGCCGGCGAAGACCATGTCGACCCCGTAGCGCGCGAAGAGCGGAGCCCACGCGAGCCGGCCGCCGAGGTTTCCGCCGTGCGGACCTGTCGAGAACGGCGGGTGGTGCATGGCGACGAAGATGTGCCGCACCGATGGATCTGCCGCCGCCGCCGCCAGCTCGGACTCGAGCCACGCGGTCTGGCGGCTGATTGCGTAGAACATGATGTTCGAGTCGAGCACGATGAAGCGCGCGCTGCCCCACGTGAACGCATAGTACTCCTCCGGATCGGGCGAGCCGTCGGGCAGGACGAAGTAGGCGCGGTAGCGGTCGGCGCCGCCGATCGAGGCGATATCGTGGTTGCCGAGCGTCGGAAAGAGCGGACGCTCGCGCAAGAGGTCGCGCTCGATCTCGAAGAAGCGCTGCCAGCTCGTCTCGTCGGCGCCGTCGGTCACGAGGTCGCCCGTGTGGAGCAGGAAGTCGGCCGGCTCGGCGGCGATCAAATCGGCGATCGCGCCATGCGCCTCGTGGCCCGAGCGGCAATCCCCATAGACGATGAACGCGAAAGGCTCGTCGGCGCGGCGCGCGGTGCGAAGCTGCGCCTCGGCCGTCCAGGCGCCGCCGCTGCGCACGCGGTAGCGGTACGGCATCGATGGCGCGAGCCCCGCGACGCGTACCTCGTGCAGCCGCGCAGCCGGCGCGGCGAAGCTTTGCTTTGCCTCGCCGCTGCGCGAGACCTCGACCTCGCCATCGACCGCGACGTCGGTCTCCCACATCACCACCGCCGAGTCGCGGCGCACGTCCTGGAGATACGGCCCCTTGACGATCTCGACCGCCCAACGTCCCTGCGGGCGGGGTGAGGCACCCGCGGGCGCGGCGAGGAGGAGCATGGCGCAGGCAAGTCGCTTCATGCGTGCCGTCTGTCGCCCAGGGCCGCCGCTACAGGTACCGCTTGCGGTACAGCACCGTCACGGCTTCCTTCGCGCAGCCGTCGCAGTAGCCGTGCTTGTCGCGTAGGTTGGCGAGCGTCGTATCGACGCGCTTCTGCGCTTCCTTCGAGAGTCGGGGTGAGCCTTCGGACGTCGCGGTCATCACCTCCTCGAGGGTTTTCTGGATCGTCTTGCGCGCCTGCTCGTAGTAGCTCTCGCGCAGGCGATCGAGGTGCTGCGGGAAGATCGCTCCGAAGTCGGGCTTCTGCTTGGGGTGATCGACGACCCACGCGCCGACGGAGGCGATCACCTGCGCGCGGAAGTCGTTCTTCTTGGGTCCGACGCCGAGCGCGCGCTCGACCTCGCTCATCAGATCCTCGTCGGCCTCCTCGTAGGAGCCGGTCACGGGGTTTCGCACCTTCTCGTTGCGCACCCAATGGCTCACCTGCTGCACGTAGCGGGCGAAGTGCGCCTGATGCTGCGCCTCCTCGACCAGCCCCATGCTCGCGCGCACTGCGTCGTCGACGAGATCCAGCCAGCGGTCGCGCGCGACGTCGACGAACTTGCGATTCTCGTGAAAGCCGCCGGGCAGGGGCTCCTGCTTGAGGAACTCGTAGACGCTCGCGTTCTTGCAGAGATCGTCGAGCTCCTCGAGCACCGCCGGCGCGGAGAGGCAGGAGAAGCCGGCGCGCTGCGCGGCGTTGAGCAGTACGGTCTTGATCTCGCGCGGGCTCGCGCCGGTGCGCCCTTCGTAGTTGGGATAAGTCTCGCTCTCGCGCCAGATGCGCTCGACGCTGGCGCGCAGATCGGCGGCGGCGTCGCCGGCGATGCCCGGGGGTATGGCGCCGCGCGCGTATAGGTCCGCCTTGTGGATCGGCGTGAGCTTGGGCACGAGCTCGGCGAGCTGCTTTCCGTACTTCTCGGCGAGCGGCTTGCGCATGCGTGTGAGCACGGCCCAGAGCGCCGCCACCAGCGTCGCGTGCGGCGCGATGTGCTTGCCGACAGTGCCGGGTGGCGTCTGGTCGTCGTAGATTTGCCGCTCGACGTCGTAGTCGAGCAGGTACGGCACGCGCACGAGCTCGATGCGTCCCTTGAACGAGGCGAACTCGGGCAGCTCTTTGAAGACAGTCAAGTAAGCCTCGTTGCTCGACGCGATCAGCACGGCGTCGAGGTAGACGATGCCGCCCTCGAGGCCGAAGCGAGCCTGCTCGACGGTCGTCAGCAGGTACTTGTAGGCCTCGATCGGCCGCTTGAGCAGATCGGAGTAGACAATGAGCCCGCGGTTCGCCTCGACCAGCGAGCCGCCGAACTCGTGGAGGGCGAGTGACTGCAGCGTGGGCGGCAGGTGCCCGAGGCTGCGATCCGCGGTGACCTGGCGGCTGTAGGCGTCGACGGAGAGCTGCGGCTCGACGTCGACCAGCGCCTCGCGGTAGCGGCGCGACAGGTAGAAGCGCTCGACCTGCACGTGGCGCAGCAGCTTGAGGTAGTCGCCCTGATACGACGTGAGCAGCGCCTCGTAAATCTGCTTGCACTTGACGCAGAGATCGCCGTGCCAGACGTAGTCGTTGGGCACAGGCGACGCCTCGCCGGCGGCGCGCAGGCGCTCGGCGAGGATCGCCCGGCGACGCGATGCCGGCACGAGGAAGAGCGGGTGGTCGCGCAGGTCGCAGCGCAGGCGCGCGTCGATCAGGTCGTCGCCGAGATAGGCGTAGGTCTCGCCGCCGCCGCCGGACGCGCTCATCGCCGCGCCGAAGCCCATGCCGCTCTTGGAGTACTTGTCGCTCGGGAAGATCCAGTTGAAGCGGTAGAGCGCGCCCTCCTCGCTCTGCGAGTAGCGCTCGAGCGCCGCCGCGACGCACTCGACGAAGGTGCTCTTGGCGCTGCCGTTGGGTCCGTGCAGCAGCACGAGCTTGTTGGCGCGCCCTTCGCGCACGAAGTTCGCGAGAATCCGGTAGAACGCGTTCTGCGCCTCTTCGTGACCGGCCAGGCGCACCGCGGCGCGCTCCCCGCGCGCGGTGTCGTCGCCCGACGGCACGCCGTCGAAGATACGGAAGCGGCGGATCGGACCGGCGGGAGATCGCACCTCGTCGGCGCCGAAGTGATCGAGCACGTCGCGCGTGTAACGCGCCGCGGAGCGCGAGTGGCGCCCCGGATCGCGCGCGAACAGCGCGAAGTACTCGTCGAAGCTCATGACGCGGCGGTTTTTCAGGAACTCGTCGCGCACACCGACGCCGATGGACTCGATCTGCTGCTTGGGAGCACCGATTAGTGCGTCCGACGGAGAGGTCTTCACGGGCGCAGATTGTAGCCCATCATCTCGGTTCAGCATCTTCCAAACCGGCCCCCGAGCACGTATGGTTGCGCGCGACCACCAACAGGAGGGCAACCATGACAATTCTCAAACGATGGATGATCGCGATGGTGTTGGGGCTGATGCCGGCGTGCGGCGGCGAAGACGAGGACGAGGGCGAGGCGGAGTCTGAAGCCGAGGCGGAGTCCGAAGCCGAGGCGGAGTCCGAAGCC
>JBBTFH010000151.1:0-5906 GCA_038041915.1 Myxococcota bacterium | reverse complement strand
GCTCGTCGCCGGCGGCCTGCTGGCGCGGCGCTGGGGCGACGGCGGCAAGCCTTCGCCCAGCGCCACCGTCGTCGCCGTCCTCGCAGCGCTGTGCCTCGCCGCGTTCGCGCTGCACCTGCGGCACCTGGGTGCGCCTTCGGCGGACGGCGCGCAGCGCATCGACCGCGCGCTGCTGCCCTGGTGGCGCTTCGTGACGTTCACCGTCGACGAACGGCACGGGCCGCTCTGGTACGTGCTGCTGCGCGGGTCGTTGGCGCTGGGGGCCGACGACGCGTTCGCGCAGGCTCCGGCGCTGGTCGCGGGCGTCGCGCTGGTCGGGGCGACCTTCTCGTTGGCGCGTCGGTGGGCGTCCGACGGCTGGGCGTTGCTCGCGGCGGCGGTCGTGGCCGTCCACCCGGCGATCGGCGACTTCTCGACCGAGATCGGCCCGACGACGACGTTCGCGTGCACGGCGACGCTGGCGCTCGGCGCGTGGACCGACGTGCTCCGCGGCGCGACGGGACGCCTCCGCGCGGCGATGGCCTGGCTGGTCGCGGGGCTGCTGACGAGCTACGCGGCCGTGCCGCTGGCGGCGGTCCTGCTTGCGTTCGCCGCGCGCCAACGCCTGAGCTTCCGCGCGGTGCGCGGGCTGCTGGCGCTGGCGACGCTGCCGGTGCTCGCGTTCGCCGTCGGCGCCGTCGGCGACCTGGCGCACCGGCGCCTCGCGCACCAGTTCCCGACTCTCGCATGGGGCGACGCTTCTCCCGCCGCGACGCTCGTGGGGTTTGCCGCGCTCCTGGGTCCGGGGCCCTGGGCGGGCGCCGCCGGCCTGGCTGCCGCTGCGGGGGCGGCCTGGGGGCGCAGGCGCGACGCCGGCGCGGCGATCGGCGTCGCTGCACTCGCGCTGCCGCTGGCGTTCGCGGCGGCGGCGCCCTGGCTGCGCGTCAAGCCGTACTACGCCTTCGGCGCCATCCCGGCGCTGTGGACGCTGGCGATCGCCGCCGGCGCCGCGCTGCGTCCGCAGAGCCGCGCGGCGCGCGTCGCCGCCGGCGTGGCCCTCGTCGCGGCTGCGCTCACGCCGCCGCTCGCCGTTTCGGGGCGCCCGTATCGCCAGCAGGGCGACGCCGCGTTCGCGACCGTGGCGCGACACCTCGCGGAGTGACGCGCGTTCTCGACGACGATCGCGTCGAACCTGGACGTGGAGCGCTGGTGGCTGCTGCGCTACCTGCCGGGTCCGCGCGTCGAGGCATCTCGGGCGTGCCGCGCCGAGGCGCCGTTTCCTCTGCGGTGCCGCAAAGGGCCGTTCGAGATCGTCGCCCTCACCGATCACGAGCGGATCGCGCGTGGGTGGCAGCGGGACGCCGTGGCGCGGCTCGCGGCCCTGTCGGGGCGCGCCTACTGGCTGCTCGCGCGCGCCCCGGGCGTGGACCAATCGCTCGTGGAGTTGGCGGAACGCGCCTGCAGCTACGACGGCACGTTCGGCCCGTTCCGCCTCTACGCGTGCCCGGCCGGCGCTCGCAAACGATCGTCGGGCGGCAGTCCACCGCTCCGGTGAGGTCGGCCAGCTCCCGTCGGGCGCTCCGAGCGCGAGCGACTGGGGGGCATCCGTCTCGGCCACCAGCCGGTAGCGGCAGGCCGAGCGGCCGTGGCTCCGGGAACGTAGAAGGTCGCCGTAGTGGGCGCGGAGGCCAGCCGGGCGACGGTGAATTGCGTGCAGACCCAAGATAATCGATCCGCGCCCTACGGTGAACTGGCGGTCGCCTACACGGACAAGCCGGTCAGCGGCTGGGGCGGCCTGCTTTTGACGCAGCGCTACTTCGACCGGCTGGGCCTGCGCGAGCTGCTCCGACGGGCGCTGCCCGATGGGCGCACGTCGCCCAACCAGATACCGTGGTCGACATCGTACTGGCCTTCTTCGCCGCCGTGCTCGCCGGCGCGCGACGCTTCGCGCACGTGGAGCGGTTGCGCGCTGATGAAATCGTCCACGCGATCCTCGGCGTGGCGCGGATGACGTCGGCGATGACGCTGACGCGCTATTTCGGCGGCTTGGTGCGCAGCCAGGTTGAGCACATGGCCGATGTGATGTGCTGTGGCACTTCACCGTCGCGCGGCTGCGCGTGGCACCGCTGGGCGCCGTGCTCGACACTCCGCCCATCTCCGCCATCTCCAGCCTCGCGCCTTCGCCTCGCGCCTTCGCTGGACACCGCCGGCGCTCACGGCTAGAACGTTGCCCGCATGGCGCACTACTGCTGGAAGTGCCGGAACGAGCTGGTCTTCGAGGTCCAGTACGGCGTCAAGGTCGGGCGGCAGGAGACGTGCCCGCACTGCCATTCCGACATGCACTGCTGCAAGAACTGCGAGCTCTACGATCCTGCGCTGCACAACCAGTGCAAGGATTCGCAGGCGCCCTTCATCCGCGACCGCGAGGCGGGGAACTTCTGCTCGCTCTTTTCCATCAAGAACCTCGCGGGACCGCCCACCGCGGACGACTCCGCCGCGAAGGCCAAGTCGAAACTGGAGGCGCTGTTTCGCAGATGAGCCAACCTCTCGTGGGAATTCTCACCGGTAGCCCCAGCGACCTCGAAACGGTCAACCAGGCGCGTGACACGCTCGCGTCGCTCGGCGTCGCCGCCGAGGTGCGCGCGCTCTCGGCGCACCGCACGCCCGACCTCGTGGTCGAGTACGTTCGCGCCGCCGAGTCGCGCGGTATCCGCGTCCTCATCGCGTGCGCCGGCATGTCCGCGCACCTCGCCGGCATCGTCGCCGCGCACACGCAGCTTCCGGTGATCGGCGTGCCGCTCGCATCCGGTCCGCTCTCCGGGCTCGACGCGTTGCTCTCGATCGTGCAGATGCCGCCCGGCGTCCCGGTCGCGACCGTCGGCGTCGGCGGCGTCGAGAACGCGGGCTTCCTGGCGGCGCGCATCCTCGCGCTCCAGCACCCGGAGATCCGCGCGAAGCTCGAAGAGTCCGCCGCCGCGCAGCGCCGCCGCTACCAGAGCGCCAATGCCCAGTAGGCACGGCGGCAACGGCGGCGGCTGGGACGAGGACGACCTCCGCGAGTTCGGGCGTCGCGCGCGCGATCAGGCGCGGCGCTGGGCGGCGATCGTCATCGCCGGCATCCTCGCGCTGGTCGTGCTCTTCACCAGCTACGCGCAGGTCGAGCCCGCCGAGGTCGGCGTGGTCACGCGCTTCGGCGCCTACGTCCGCACCATCGAGCCCGGCCCGCACTTCATCGTGCCGTTCTGGATCGAGCGCGCGCGCATGGTGCCGGTGCAGCGGCAGCTCAAGGAGGAGTTCGGCTTCCGCACGCTGCGCGCCGACGTGCGCACCGAATATGCCCGCACCGAGGACACCGAGCGTGAGTCGCTCATGCTCACCGGCGATCTCAATGTCGCGAACGTCGAGTGGATCGTCCAGTACAAGGTGCGCGATCCGAAGAAGTTCGTCTTCAAGGTGCGCAACGTCGTCGACACCTTCCGCGACATGTCCGAGGCGACGATGCGCCAGATCGTCGGCGACCACAGCGTGACCGAGGTGCTCACCATCGGGCGTGAGGCGATCCAGATGAAGGTGCGCGAAAAGCTGCAGCAGATGTGCGACCGCTACGAGACCGGCATCCAGGTGCTGCAACTCGTGCTCCAGGACGTGAACCCTCCCGAGCCCGTGCGCCCGTCGTTCAACGAGGTCAACCAGTCGCAGCAGGAGCGCGAGCGCTCGATCAACGAGGCGTGGGCCGCGTACAACCGCGCCGTGCCCGAGGCGCGCGGCAAGGCCGAGCAGGTGCTGCAGGCGGCCGAAGGCTACGCGACCGAGCGCGTCAACCGCGCGCGCGGCGACGCCGAGCGCTTCCGCGCGGTGCAGACCGAGTACGCCAAGGCGCCGCAGGTGACGCGCAGCCGCCTCTACCTCGAGACGCTCGGCGACGTGCTGCCTGCGTCGGGCAAGCGCATCCTGCTCGACGCGGGCCTGAAGGGCGTTCTGCCGCTGCTGCCGCTCGGTGACGGAGGCCTGAAATGACCAGCCGCACGGTCGCGCTCGTGATCGCGCTCGCCGGGGTCGTGACTCTCGGCTCGTCGGCCTACACCGTCGCCGAGAGCGAGCAGGCAATCGTCACGCAGTTCGGCGAGATCGTCGGCGGCACCGTCACGAACGCCGGCCTGCACTTCAAGCTGCCGTTCGTGCAGGACGTGAACCGCTTCGAGAAGCGCTGGCTGGAGTGGGACGGCTCGCCCAACCAGATTCCCACGCGCGACAAGAAGTACATCTGGGTCGACGCCTACGCGCGCTGGCGCATCGCCGACCCGGTGCGCTTCTTCAAGCGGCTGCGCGACGAGACCGGCGCGCACTCGCGCCTCGACGACATCATCGACGGCGAGATCCGCAACGTCATCGCCAGCCACGATCTGATCGAGGTCGTGCGCACGTCGCACCGAACGTTCGAGAAGGGCGACGAGGCCGACGAGGGCATGGCCGCCGAGGCCGACGCCGCGGTCGCGCTCGGTCGCGACAAGCTGACGCGCCTGGTGCTGGAGAAGGCCTCATCCGTGATGCCCGAGTACGGCATCGAGCTCGCCGACGTGCAGGTCAAGCGCATCAACTACGTCGAGACCGTACAGGTCAAGGTGTTCGACCGGATGGTTTCCGAACGCAAGCGCATCGCCGAGCGCTACCGCTCGGAAGGGCAGGGCAAGAGCGCCGAGATTCGCGGCAAGATCGAGCGCGAGCTCAAGACCGTCGAGTCCGAGGCGTACCGCAAGGCGCAGGAGGTGCGCGGTCGCGCCGACGCCGAGGCGACCGCGATCTACGCCGCCGCGTACAACAAGGATCCCGACCTCTACCGCTTCTTGAAGACGATGGAGACGTACAAGACGACCATCGACAAGGACACGACGATCGTGCTCTCGACCGACGCCGAGCTGCTCAAGTACCTCAAGAACGAGCGCTAGAGCCGGATTTCCGCGGTGGCCGAGTCCGACGATCTCGATCTCGCGTCGCGCATTCTCTGCCCCGACGGCACGTGCATCGGCGTCGTGGGCGGCGACGGCCGCTGCAAGCTGTGCGGCGCGGTCTACGATCCCAAGGTGCCGGAGCGCCCACCGCCGCCGCCGCGACCTGCGCCCGCGCCGTGGGACGGCGACGAGCCGGCCGCCGATCTCGACGACCGGGTGCTCTGCACCGACGGCGCGTGCGTCGGCGTCATCGGAGCCGACGGCCGTTGCCGCGAGTGCGGCAAGTCCGCGAGCAGCTCACCGTACTAGATCAGATGCGAGCGACCCGTGGCGGCGTCGACGGCCGTGACCTCAAAAGGCGTCGAGAGCGAGCGCGCGCCGACCTCGACGACGACCGGCCTGGCCGCCGCGATCAGATCGCGCAGCGCCGCCTGCGGAAGCCTGCCCGCGAGAAGCGCAAGGATCTCGATCCGGGCGACGGCGTCGCGCCAAGCGGTCGCGTGAAGGCTCGTGATCGCGCACGCCTGCCCCCCCGCCATCGCGAGGAGCACGTCGAGCGCCTCTTCTCCGCGCAACTCGGCGACGATCAGCCGCTCGGCGCGTAGCCGCTGCGCCGTGCGCACGAGCTCCCCGAGCGCCACGCCGCCCCGGCCGCCCGTCTCCTCGAGGCGCAGCCAGTCGGCCTGTGGAAGCAGCGGGCCCCCGGTGTGCGCGATCGACACGACGCGCTCAGCGGCCGGAATGGCGGACGCGACCGCGGCGAGCGCGTCGATGCGCTCCAATGCGCTGCCTCCGGCCACGATGACGTTTCGTTTTTCGCGCACGCAGCGCGTGATCGCCTCGGCGGCCTCTTCGCTGCACGCGCCCCCCGCGACCAGATCCTCGAGCTTCGCCTTGGCCGCGCGAGGCTTTCGGATGGTACCGCTGGGCCGGCCGGCGCGGCGGGCGGCAGGACGGCGTCGAGGCGCGCGCCGCCGG
>JBBTFH010000150.1:0-30185 GCA_038041915.1 Myxococcota bacterium | reverse complement strand
GCGCCGCGCGATGAGCGCCTTGAACGCTTTCTCGACCGCCTGCTGGCAGCAGAACACCACGTAGAGCATGCGATCCGAACGCAACATCGCCTCCGCGGCGGCCAGGTCGTATTCCGCCAGGTTGAGCCAGTTGTCGACGCTCTCGCGCACGCGTCTCATCGTAACACGGGCATGCGGCCTGCTTGCTCTCGCCACGGCCGGGTGTGGCGGAGGGTCGAGCGGGAAGCCCGTCACGGCGGTGCGCGGACGTCTACGCAGGCTTCCGCCACGGCACGCTCTCGATGCGCTGCTTCGCGCTCGCGTAAGGGCTACGCGCCCGCGCGCTTGCTTGCGTAGAAGCGCCGCTGCAGGTCGGCCTCGGCCTCGAAGCTCTGCTTGACGCGGCCGACGATGAATTCTTCGACCAGGCGGCCGACCAGCGGCACCTTCACGCGAAGATCGCCGTCGATGACGCGGCGCGTGCGCACGCCTTGGTCGTGGAGCGACCACGTGCCGTGCGCGTCGAGCAGGTGGGCGAAGTGCTCGGGGACGATGCGCCAGGTGAAGGCGTGCGCGTCGGGATCCCACGTCGATTCCTCGTTCCAGGTCAGCATGCCGGACTTGACCAGCGCGCGCGCGGCCGCGGGGATCTCGCCGATCGCGACGTTGCGGAACACCCATATGCGCAGCCGGCCATCCTCGCGGTACGAGACGAGATCGCGGCAGGCGAGGTTCGGGATCGCCTTCGCCATGGCGAGCAGCTCGGGATCGTTGAGCCAGCGCTCGAAGGTCTCCCGGTCGACCTCGAAGACGTGGGTCATCGTGAACTTCATCGCGTCACGCTACCCGCCGGCGGGATGAGACTTCAAGCGCGCGCGTATCCGCTCGGCGACGCCCGAGTGGCGATCGATCACGCGCGAAGCGCCGACGGCGAGCAGCTCGGGGCTGCCGACGATCGTCGCGGAGCGGCGGCAGCGTGTGAGCGCGGTGTAGAGGATCTCACGCGTGAGCAGCGGCAGATCCTCGTCGGGCAGCACCAGCGCGACGTGGTCGAACTCCGAGCCCTGAGCCTTGTGCACGGTCATCGCGTAGCCGAGCTCGAGGTCGCCGCGCAGCGCCTCGAGGTGGAACGCGGCGAAGCCTTCGGAAGGGGTCGCGCGACGCGGAAAGACGGCCATGAACGATAGGCGGTGCCCGTGCCCCTCACGTCCCGTCGGACGGGCTGATGCAGCCTCGGCGACGCGCAGGACGAGGCCGCTGTCGCCGTTGTAGATGTCGCGCTCGTAGTCGTTGCGCAGCATCAGCACCGGCTCGCCGTAGCAGAAGGCGGGCTCGCCCCGCAGCGACGGATCGCGCGCGTGCGCCGCGCCGAGCGTCCGGCGGTGCAGGCGATCGTTGATCGCCCGCGCGCTCGCCGCGCCGCCGTCGCGCGTGACGCAGAGGATGCGATGCTGCTCGAAGTGGCGGAAGAGCCGCGCGATGCTCGACTCGTCGTCCTCGGGGAATCCGCCGTCCCAGTGGTAGACGGCGGCGAGCTCCGCGTCGTGCGTTCCGCGGGCGCGCACGCGCTCGTCGTACCAGCGCGCGAGGAACGCGGGGCGCTCGGCGGCGGCGAGGAGTTCGATCTCCTCGAAGCGGACGTCTTTGGCGGCGGTGCGTCGCGGGAAGTCGAGCGAGGTGAGCCGCGCGCCGCTCGCCCAGGCGCCGTCGGCGCGGTAGTTGCGCGTCAGGCGCATCGCGCGGCCCAGGTCGGCGGCGACGGCGACGAGGTCGCGAAAGACCGTGCCCGCCTCGACGGAGGGTAGCTGCTCCGCGTCGCCGAGCAGCACGAGCCGCGCGTCGTCGCGGATGGAGCAGACGAGCCGGTCGACGAGGAACAGGTCGATCATCGAGCACTCGTCGACGATCACGACGCGCGCGGCCAGGCGGTTGCCTTCGTGGTGGCGGAAGCGGTCGCCGCGAGGCGAGTAGCCGAGCACGCGGTGGAGCGTGCGCGCCTCGGGCGGCGCGGCGCGCAGGGCTTGGTCGCACGGCTCGGGGTCGGCGATCTCCGCGAGGCCGCGTAGCACGGACTGCCCAAGTCGGCTCGCCGCCTTGCCCGTCGGCGCCGCCAGCGCGATCGCCTCGGGCGGCACGCCGAGCCTGACCAACGCGCGCAGCATCGCGACCACGACCGACGTCTTGCCCGTGCCGGGGCCGCCCGACACGACGGTGAGCGAGCCGCGGAGCGCGGCCCCGACGGCGGCGCTCTGCTCGTTCGAGAGCACGACTGGCGCGCCTGTCCGCACGGCGGGACACCCGAGCACCGCCGCAAGCGCGGCCGCGGCTCCCGGCTCGTCGAGCGCGGGCGCGAGCAGCCGCTGGGCCAGCGCGGTCGCGACGCGCTGCTCGAAGTGGAGCATGCGGTGGTGGTAGAGCGCGTCACCGTCGCGGACGAGCGGCACGTAGTCGCCGGGCCCGCCGAGCACGGCCGCCGCACGCTTGCCGCCGAGCAACGCGGCGGCCACCTTGCACTCCTGCTCGGTCGCGCCGAGACGCGCGAGCCGCTCGGCCAGGCGCGTATCGTCGATCGGCATGCGCGTGCTGCCCTCGCGCAGGCTCGCGAGCGAGGCGAGCACGAGCAGCACGAGAGCGCGCCGCTCGACGGCCTCGAGCCCCTCGGCGCTGCGCGCGATCTCCCACGCGAGGTAGAGCATCTCCGGCCCGAGGTCGTGGCGGGCGGCGGCCATCGTGAGGTCGTGCGGGAAAGGCGGCCCGGCGGCCGGCGCGCTCTGCGCGATGCCGCTGCGCGTGCGCGCCGTGCCGAGCGGCGTCAGGAAAATGCGGTCGCTCACGCTTGGCTCCAGTCGTGGGCCGCGAGTTCTTGCTCCCACGCGAGCACCGTCGCGAAAGGTGGGCGCGCGAAGTGGACGCCGTCGCGGCCGTCGCCGTCACCACGCATGCCGCGCAGGAAGCAGTAGACGAGGCCGCCGAAGCGCGCCTCGTAGTCGGCTTCTCCGCGCACGCCCAGCATCTTGACGAGCGCCAGCGTGTAGAGCGTGGCCTGATCCGCGTAGTGCCGCTCGACGTGCTCGCGCAGCCGGTCTTCGTGCCACGCGGGAAGTCGGTCGCTCTTCCAGTCGGCGAAGTAGGCGAGCCCGTCGTGCTGAAAGACCAGATCGACAAAACCGCGCACGAAGCCGCGGACGACGCCGCGCCCGATGGCGACGCGCGCATCGCCTTGGGGAAGCGACAGCCGCCACCCGTCGGCCTCGGGAATCGGGAAGACGAACTCCATCTCGCGCACCGCGCCTCGCAGCGAGGCGAAGCTCGCCAGACGGCGCGCGCCGAGCGCGATGGGCGAGGTGAGCGCGCGGTGCACGAGGGTCTGCGCGCGGGGAATGTGGCGCGCCTCGACGCCGTGGGCGGCGGCGCTCGCGGCGAACAGCTTCCGCACCTCGTCGTCGTCCCGCCACGCGTCGACCGCACGGTCGGCGAGGCCGCTTAGCGCGATGCGCTCGAGCACCTCGTGCAGGAACGTGCCGGTCTCGCGCCCTCCCGGCAGATCGTCGGCGTCGTCCGGCTCCTGAAGCTCGTCGTCGTCAGACCTTGCGGGCTCCGCGAAGTCGTCCCCCTCGACATCTTGCCGTGCCCGTCGGGGAAGGGCCCGCTCGGCCGCGGCGCGCATCTGCGTGTACGACGAGATCACGAAGCCCTCGCGCCCTTCGCGCAGGCGCGCGATCTCGGCCGCGACGCGCGCGGCGGCGCGTGCGGGCGGTGGCGGCGTCCAGTCGAGCCGCGCAGCCGTCGCGGCTTCGTGGCGGGCGTCGGCCTCGAGCGGCTCGGCGGCGGGGCAGGGCACGTCCCGCACTTCGAGCGCGGCGCCGCCCGTGCGCACCATCTCGACGAGCCGTTGGTTCACGTGCCGGTACGGGCCGAGCAGCTTGCCCCACGCGTCGAGCGCGGCGTCGTAGGCCCGCGTCGCTCCCGGCGGCGGCGGGCCGACGTAGGGCAGGTACAGGCACGCCTTCGCGCGCGTGATGGCGACGTAGAGCAGCCGCCTCTCCTCCTCTTCCTCCTCGCGGTCCATGGCCGCGGCCTGGGCGGCGGGTGGCGTCCCGAGCCACGCCGTGCGGTGGCCCTCCTCGTGCAGCAGACGCAAGGCGTCGCGCGGCCTCGCGGTGAAGCCGCCGGCGACGAACACCACCGCGGCTTCGAGCCCCTTGGCTTTGTGCATCGTCAGGATCTGCACGGCGTCGCGCTCGCTCTCGATGCGCTGCACGTTGGCGTCCTCGCCGAACGGCAGGCGCTTGCCCTCGACGTACGCGCGCAGCGTGGAGAGAAGCTCGCGCAGCGTCGGCCGCGAGCGCACCGCTTCTTCCAGCAGGAGTTCGAACAGGTGCTGGGTGTTGGTGAGCGCGCGCTCGCTGTCCACGAACGCCAGCGCGCGCCGCGCGATACCGCTGTCTCCCAGGATGCGCGCGAACAGCTCGGAGAACGCGCGCGCGTCGGCGAGCGCCTTCCACTCGAAGAGTCGCGCCAGCAGCGGGTGCGTAGGTGGCAGGTCGCGGCAGCGGGGTAGCTCCGCCAGACGCAGGCCGAAGAACGGCGTCAGCCACGCGCGCGCGCGGCGCGAGGCGTCGCGCGGATCGTCGACGGCGGCGAGCAGGTCGCGGATGTCCTGGGCCTCGGGCGTCTGGAAGAGGCCGTCGGCGCGGTGGTAGGCGTACGGCACGCCGGCGGCACGCAGCGCCTCGCCGACGCGCAGGCTCTCGGCCTTGGTCCTCGCGAGCACGTGGACGTCCTTGTGGCGGATCGCCGCGCCGTCGAAGCGCAGCGCGGCGGGATTGTCGACGACGCGCCGGATCTCATGCGCGATTGCCGCTCCGAGGCCGCTGGCGACGGTCGCGGCCGAGAGCTTGACGCCCTCGCCGATGAGGCGCAGCAGCGTGATCGGGGCGACCGGCGTGCCGGAGCCATCGACGGCGGCGAGCGACGGTTTGCCGCTCGTGACGGCAGCGTCGTAACGAATCGCGGACGTGGCGGGGAAGAAGGGCGCGGGCGCGTGCGGGTCGAGGATTGCGTTGACGGCGTCGATCAACGCGGGTGTCGACCGGAAGTTCTGCGCGAGCGGCACGACCCTGCCAATGGCTGCGCGCGCCGCGACGTACGTCATGACCTCGGCGCCGCGAAAGCGGTAGATGGCCTGCTTCGGATCACCGACCAGGAAGAGGCGCGATTGGCCGCCGCTCTCGAGGAAGATGCGCTGGAAGATACGCCACTGCACCTCGTCGGTGTCCTGCGACTCGTCGACGAGGGCGAAGCGCCAGCGGGCGCGCAGCGCCGCGAGCAGTGCCTCGCGCTGCGGGTTGGCGTCGCTCAGGCTCTCGTCGACGAGCCGCAGCATGTCGTCGAAATCGAAGCGCCCTCGCTCGCGCTTCCAGGCGTCGATGCGCGCGCGCAGCGGCGGCAGCAGCGTCTGCGCCACGGCGGCCTCGAAGGGCGGCGCGGCGGCGTCGAGCGCGGCGAGCGATGCCGCCATGCGCGTCGACGCGGGGCGGGCGGCGTCGGAATGTCCCGCCGGGAGGGCTGAGGCGGCACGTCCCGCCTCGCGGGGTGAGGCACCCGCGCCGAGCTTGTCGGCGAGAAAGGGGATCACCTTGGAGCGCAGGGCATCGATTCGATCGAGGGCGAGCGGCAGATCGCGCTCGCCTTGCCAGCGCTCGAGCGCATCGAAGAGCTCGCGCAAGCGCCAGTCGATCGCCTTTCGCGTGCCTGCGTGCAGCTTCGCGCCCTCCCGCGCGATCAGGTCGCGGGACGCCGCGTCGATCGGGACTTCGTCGAGCGCGGCCTCGACCGCGCGCGCGTCGAAGATCGGCCGTAGCGCGCCACGCTCCTTGACGCACCTTCGCAAAAGCGCGTCGAGCGCGTCGAGATTCTTCCTCGCGAGCCACGCGCGCAGCCAGGGGAGAAAGGCCGGATCGCGCGCCCAGCACGAGCGCAGCACGTGGCGGAACGCGCGCGTGAACGCCTCGCCCTCGTCGATCGGCTGCTCGTCGAAGAGTCGGCGGTTGGCGAAGGCGTGCTCGCCGAGCAGCCGCTGGCAGAACGCGTGGATCGTCGAGATCGGCGCCGCGTCGAACGCGTAGAGCGCCGCCTCGAGCCGCGTGCGCGCCTGCGCGTCGATCGTCCAGTAGCTCTCGTCCGTGGCGTCCGCCTCCACGGGCGGTTCGAGCAGCGAGGCGATGCGCGCCCGCACGCGCGACCGAAGCTCGGCCGTCGCCTTCATCGTGAAGGTGACGACGACGATCTGGTCGATCGTGGCCGCGCCGCGCAGGAGCAGCTCGACGACCAGGCTCTCGATGGTGAAGGTCTTGCCGGTGCCCGCCGAGGCCTCGAGGATGGCGTCCCCGCCCTGCAGAACAGCGTCGAGGATCGACGGACGGTGGTGGCGGTGCGCTTCGATCATGGGACCGCCTTCTCGTCTTCGCCGGCGAGAAACGGGCCGAAGCGGCGCAGAACCATCGCCCGTGCTTCGCCATCAGGCGGCGGGCGGTAGGTTCGCCAGTGGGGAACCGGCCCGAACGAAGAGCCGCAATGCGCCCGATCGTCGTTGGCGAGCGCCCGGGCCGCCGCGACCACGTCGCCGCCCTCCGCCGCGAAGACCGCTTCGCACGGCAGCAGGTAGTCGTGCACGCGCGAGAGCAGCTCGACGACGAGGCCCTCGAGGTAGGCGCGGGCCTCCTCCCTCGCCATCGGCGCGAAGCGGCGCACGCGCCGCTTTCCGTCGCCGTGCGCGACGATGGCGCGGTGTCCGTCCGGGAGCCCACGCCCGGCCGCCGCGAGCGCGACGTGCGTGAGGAAGCCGGAGAGCAGGGTGCGCGCCGAGCTCGCCGCCTGGTCGGAGGCGCGCGCGACGAGGCGCAGCGAGCCGACGGCGGGCACGAGCAGATCGGTCGTGCCGTGGAGCTCGACGCGCACACCTGGCCCGACATCATCGAAGACGATGGGCTCGAGAAACTCGTCGGGCGTCACGACCTCCGACGGAGCGCCGGCGATCGGCGGGCTCTCGAAGGTTTTTCCGAAGTGCGCGACGCGCACGGCGCCGGCGCGTCCTTCGATGCTCTCGAAGATCTCGACCCACGCGCGCAGCGCGCCCAGGCCCTCCTCACGCGCAACCCGCCCGAAGAAGCCCGTCGGCGCCACGCCGCCAAGCTCCAGGCGCAGCGCGTGCTCGTCGTAGGCTCGTTCCGGCGTGGATTTGCCGGCGACGACGTCGTCGAAGGCGTGGCGCAAGAGCTTCGCCAGCTCCAGCGGCGCCAGCGCGAACGGTTCGTCTTCCACCTCCGTCGGATCGTCGTCGTCGTCCTCGTCGAGCCCGAGGAGCAGGCGGGCGGAGCCTTGCAGCGGACACTCGAGGAAGCGGCGCAGCAGCGACAGCGACACGATGACCGTCGATGAGCGGTCCGGTGCGGCAGCGGGTGGCGCCGCGGGCGCGCCGAGGCGCTCGCGCAGCGCTTCGAGACTTTCGGGCGAGAGGCGCTCGCGCAGCTCCTCGAGGTCGGTGGCGGCTTGGCCGGTGGCTTCCCGGCCGCCCAGACGCGCGCGCAACTCCAGGCCGAGCGCGGCGGCGTCGGCCTCGCGCCAGGCCTCGGGCGCGATCGGCGGGCCGTCTTCACCTACCACCCCGGCGTCGGGCGCGGCCACGCCGACCTCGGCGTGCCGGCGCAGCGGCGGCGTTCGCACGAGGCGGTCCCACGCGCCGTCTCTCGGGTAGCGCCGCGCGAGCGCGTCACAGAGCTCGAGCACGATCGGCGAAGGCTCGAGCGTGTCGCCCGTGATCGGATCGCGCGCCACGTAGGACAGCACGAGCCGATCGCGCGCGCAAAGCAGCGTCTCGAGCAGCATGGTGGCGTCCTGCTCGCGCGGGCTCACGTCGCCGGGCCGCCGCGGCATCGCGCGCAGGTCGAGCTGATCCCGCCGCGAAGGCGAAGGGAAACTCCCCTGTCCGAGGCCGGCGACGAAGATCGCGCGGAACGGGATGGCGCGTATCGACCGAAGCGACGAGATCGTGACGCCGTCGCCGAGGTGCTGGCCGCGCACCGTCGGGACCTCGCCGATTGCCGCGCTCGCCAGGGCGTGCGCGAGCCGGTAGCAAACGGGTCGATCGCCGAGGTCCATGTCGTCAAGACGGCGCAGCGCGAGCAGGACACGCTGAAGGTCGCGTGCGTCGTCGTTGTCATCATCCTTCTCGGCGGCGACGTAGCTCAGAATCGCCTGGCGCAGGAACGCGGACCAGTCGGCGAGCCTCATGCGGCGCGGTCCGCCGTCCGGCCCGCGCGCGGCGAAGCGCGCGTCGGCGACGAGCGAGCGAACGAGCAGCCCGAGCCCGGCGGCGCTCTCGTGGCTCGACTGTGCGTGCTCCTCGGGGAGATAGCGTTCGCTGCCGAGCGCGAAAACGCGGCCGTCACCGCTACGCGCGCCGGCCATGAAGGCGCCGAGCGCGAGCCGGCGCATACCCTGATCCCAGTTGAGGACGTCGCGCTCGATGTACGTGGCGGCGTGGTCTTCGCTATCGGCGCCGTGCAGGACGCCCAGGCGATCGCACCAGGCGAGCCAGTCGCCTGGCTCGGCATCGGGGAAGCGCGCCATCAGCGACGGGTGCGTGACCAGGCGCAGCAGCTCCGGCCGCGTGAAGTCGCCCAGCGGAAGGTCGAGCAGCAGCCGCACGGCGCCCGGCACACGGCCCTTGGCGTCGAGCGCCAAGTCGACCACGTTGTGCGGGATGTCGTGGCACTCGCGAAAAGCCGCTTCGAGGTGCGCGAAGGCGACGCCGCGCTCGGCGGGCGCTCCGTGCGCGAGGACGACCGCGATGTCGCAAAGGCGCAGCGCGTCGTCGCGCCTCATCATCGACCAGATCTCGCGCGCGATGATCTCGGCCTCGCGCCGCACGCTCGGGCAGGCGAGAACGGTGACGCTGTCGTCCGAGGGCAGGCCTGGGTTCCGGCACGGGCCCGCGTCGAGCTCGCGCCGCACCACGTCCCGCTGCAGCCTGCGCAGCAGCGTGGGCGCGTCGCCGTTCGCAAAGTTGTCCCAGCGCGCGTCGATTTCGCAGTGGGCGGCCGCCTTCAGCAGGAGAAGGTTCTCGCGCGTGGGCCGGGCCCATCCATCGACGGCGCGGGTCTCGCGCTCACGCTCCGTCGTCTCAGGCGCGTCGATCGTGGGCACCAGCGCGTAGAGCACGAGCTCGCGCGCGTCGGCGAGCCGGGCGAAGACGCGGTGGTAAAGCGGCGCGACGTACGAGAGCCCGAAGACGTGGAGCGGCGGGCCCGCGGCCAGCGCCAGCGCCTCGAGGCAGGCGTGGAGCGGGATCGCGCGCGTGCGGCTCTGAGCCGCGCGCCGCTGGAGCAGCCCGCCGGCGCCGAAGATCGCAAGCCACAGCCGGCGCTGCCAGAGGGCGACAGGATCGGCGGCTGCGCCGCCCGATTGCCAGGCCGCCAGCATCTCGGCGCGCGAGTAGGCGTACTCCTCGAAGAGATGCGCGAGGCGTGTCGCGAGCTGGTGGCGGCGCACGTCGATGGCGCCTTCCGACCCGCCCGCCCGCAAGTAGTCGCGTACGGCGCCCAGGTCCGCGTGGGCGAGCGCGTCGTCGTCCAGCAGGAGAGCGAGCACGAGGCCGAGCAGCACGTCGCCCTCGACGAGACGTTGGCCGGGCGCCGACTCGCGCACGAGTCTGGCGAGCAGCGCGCGGAGGAACTCGCAGCGCAGGTTGGCCGCGATGCCGGCGCGCCGCGCTACTTGGAGCTTGAGCCACGCCTCGACGTTGCGATTCGGAACCACCACGTCGATCGGTTCGAGCGGATCGGCGCTGGACTCTCGCCGTGCCGCGAGGTCCGTGACCAGCGCTTCGAGCAGCGCCTCGGTGCGGTTCGAGCAGACGACGCGCAGCATCGGGGAGGGGCGAGGATCGGGCATTCCGCGCGAGCGTACAAGGCGAGCCTGACAACCCGCGCCCCGGCGCGGCCAGGATCCAATCGCGCGGTCCGGGCGTCATTGACAAGCTGTCGCCGGGTGGCCATTCTCCGTCGCCTGGGCGGCCTTTGGCGGCTTAGCCAAGTGGTAAGGCAGAGGTCTGCAAAACCTCCATCTCCGGTTCGAATCCGGAAGCCGCCTCCAGCGTTCCCGAACGTGCTCGTGAAGGCCCAAACGCTCATCCCGCTGGCGGCTCTGCTGCTGGCGCCGCGTGACCTCCGCGCGCAGGCCGAGGCGGCGGACGCCGGCGAGCATGGCCACGGGCACCGGCATCCGCACCCGCACGAGCCCGGCGAGCAACACCATCACGGGCACATGCACCCACATGATGCGAGAGCCGGGCACCACCATCCACTTCCGGCGGCTGCCGTTGTCGTCGCGCCGGCGGTGCTGGCGGCGCCCTCCGCGTCCGCGTCCGGCGCGCTCGTGATCACCGGTGTCACGCCCGCGGCCGGGCCGCCCGGCGCGCAGGTCACGATCACGGCGCCGGGGCTGGCGCGCGGCGCGCGCGTGTGGATGGGTGGTCGCGCGCTGCGTACGATCGCCGAGCGCCCAGGCGCCATCGTCGTCGAGATCCCGCCGCGCGGCTGGCCTCCGGCCTCCTCCGACGTGCTGATCCTGCGCCAGCCGAAGCTTGGCGACGTGCGTTCGGCGGCGGCGTTCTCCGTCGAGCAGCCGCCGGCCATCACCGGCTTCGCCCCACGCAGCGCGGCGCCGGGCGCGCGCGTCGAGATCTTCGGCAAGAACTTTCGCGCGGGCGACGAGGTGCTGTTCGCATCCTTGGCGCTCGACATCCTGGACGTCGCGCCCGACCGGATCACCGTCGTCGCGCCGCTCGGCCCGAAGAAGGCCGTCTTCGTCGTGCGTCGCGGCGCCGCCACCTTCGCCGCGCGCGAGCCGTTCGTCGCGATGGCGCCGCCGCCCGAAATCGTCTCGTTCTCGCCGCCGTCGGGGCCGCCCGGCCAGTCGGTGCGCGTGAGCGGCCGGGGATTCCTGTCGACCGACGAGGCGCGGCTCGCCGGCCATCCCCAGAAGGTGGTCGCGCGCGGTCCCGAATTCATCGAGATCGAGATCGGTCCGTTCGGCAAAACTGGTCCTATAGCGATCGTCGGCCCAGGGCGCTTCGCGACCTCGGCGAGCGATTACCGCGTCATGGCAGGGCCGTCGATCGATTCGTTCGCGCCGGCCTTTGGCGCGCCGGGAACGCGCGTCGTCTTGCGCGGACGCGGCTTTCAGCCGGGCGATCAGGTGCTTTTGGGCGAGAAGGTGCTCGACGTCGCCGCGTCGTCGGCCGAGGCGCTGACCGTCGTGATCCCCGACGACGCCGATGCGGGCTCGCTTTCGGTGCGGCGCGGGGCAGCGCGATCGTCGTCAGCCAAGGCGTTCGAGGTGGTGCTGCCGCCGATCGTGGCCGGCTTCGAGCCGACGGGCGGACCTGCGGAAACGCGCGTGGTCCTGCGGGGCCGCCACCTGGCCGCGGACGCGCGTGTGCTGCTCGGCGACCGGCCGGCGCCGATTCTGGCGCGAGAGGGCGCCGAGTCTGCACCAGCCCACGCGACGGGGTGCGCGCTGACGGTGGCGATCCCGAAGGGCGCGTCATCGGCGCCGTTCACGGTGATCACGCGGGCGGGGCAGGGCATCTCGGCGCGCGCGTTTTCCGTCCTCGAGTACGCGAAGATCGCCTCGATCGCGCCGACGTTCGGCCCGGTGGGCACCGAGGTCACGCTGTCCGGGCTCCACTTCACGCCCGAGGACCGCGTGCTGGTGGGTGAGCGCGCGGCGGAGGTCGTCGCCTCATCGCCCGCCGCGATCACCGTCCGCATCCCCGAAGGCGCCAAGCCCGCGCCGATCGTCGTCGAAAGCCACGGTCGCCGCGTCGCCTCTCGGCAGATTTTCCGCGTCATAGCAAAACCGCCGCCGCCGTCGCTCGTGTTCCAACCCATGTCCGGACCCGCCGGTAGCGAAGTCGTCGTCGCGATCGGGCGACCGCTCGGTAGCGAAGACGAACTGCTGCTCGGAGGTCGGCCGCTTGCGATGAAGATCCTGCCGGGCCGCATGCGGGCGACCGTCCACCTGCCCGACGACGCGACGAGCGGCACGTTCGAGCTCGTGCGCGCCGGCGGCCAAGAGCGCGTGCGCGCCGATCGGTCGTTCGACGTGACGGGTAGGTAGGGCCGGGCCGCTACTTCGTCTCGATCCCGCAGAGCGGATCGTTGGGATCGCAGGCCGGGCCCTTGGGCTTGGCTCCGCCGGACTTGGGCTTGGGCGACGACGGCCGGCCGCGCATCGCCTCGCCCAGCTTCTCGCGCTCGGCGGCCTGCTGGCGGATCTTCTCCTGCAGCTCCGCACGCTCGGCGTCGGTAGTGACCTGCTGGAGCTTGTCGTTGAGCTCGCGCAGCTTCCGGTCGCTCTCCGCCATGCGCGTCTCCATCTCCTCGCGCTCGCGCTTCTCGCGGTCGAGCTGCGCATGTAGCGCCTGCTGCTCGCTTGCCGACTCGCGCTGCTTCTTCACGAACATCACGCCGAGCGCGCCCGCTATGAGCACGAGCACGCCGAGCGCGGCGCCGATCGGAACCCACGGGATGTGCTTCTTCTGCGAGGCCTTGGCGTGCGCATCGATGCGCATGCGCTCCGTTTCGAGGTGCATGTGCGCCTCGATGCGAGCCTTGCGCTCGGCCTCTTCCAGGCGCAGCCGCTCCTCGCGCTCCTGCCGCGCCTGCTCATCCGCCGCGCGCCGGCGCGCCTCCTCGCCCTCGCGCGCCTTGCGCTCCGACTCTTCGCGCGCTTTGCGGTCGACGTCCTCGCGCGTGCGCCGTTCGAAATCGAGCTTCTGCCGCTCGTCTTCCTGCTCCGCGCGAACGCGCTCTTTTTCGATGCGCTGCAACTCGCGCAGTGACATGAGGACGGAGTCTTCTTTTCGCTCGGCCATGGAAGAGCGAAATGGTTAGCAGGTTTGGCCTAGCCCGGCAACCGACTCCAAACTGCCTCAGCCCGTCCGGCGGGAAGTGCTGCCTCGGCCCGTCCGACCGGGGCGTGCTAAAATGCCGCGCTCGTGGGCTTCGTCGACCTCCACTCGCACGTGCTACCCGGCATCGACGACGGCGCGCAGGATCTCGACGAGTCGATGGCGCTTCTGCGCGGCCTCGCCGAGCTCGGGTTCGAGGAGGTGCATGCCACGCCGCACCAGAAGTACCCGAGCTACTTCCCGAGCTTCGAGCAGATGCGCCAGGCGCGCGAGGCCGTCGGCGACGCCGCGCCGGTGCGCCTGTCCATGGCCGCCGAGAACTTCTGGGATGCCGTGCTCTTCGAGCGCATGCCCGATCTTTCGTTCCCACGCTATCAACCTACGCGGCAGGCGTTCCTGTTCGAGGTCATGCCGCAGGCGATGCCGCCGCAGATCGAGGAGCACCTGTTTCGCCTGCGCGTCCGAGGCGTGCTGCCGGTCATGGCGCACCCCGAGCGCTACGTGGCGGTGCAGCAAAATCTGTCGCGCGCCGAGTCGCTCGGGCGGAGCGCCGCGCTGGTGGTGGATCTCGGCGCCCTGGCCGGCGCCCACGGCGACGAGGCCTGCCGGGCGTCGCGCGCGCTCGTCGAGCGCGGGCTGGCGCACGCCGCCGCGTCCGACATCCACCACCGGAAGGACCTCGCCGAGGTCTCGGCCGGCATCGCGTGGTTGAAGAAAAAGACCGGGCAGGCCGGCGTCAAGCGCTTGCTCGAGGACGGTCCGCGGAGCATTCTCGCGGGCCAAATTCCCGAGGCGGAAGAATAGTCGATGAACGTTCTCGATCGCCTGCGCAAGCACGAGGCGCGCGTCACCGTCCTCGGCGCCGGCTACGTGGGCTTGCCGCTGGCCGTGGAGATCGCGCGGGCCGGCTTCGACGTCACGGCGTTCGATACGGACGGCGAGAAGGTGCGTCGCATCGAGGCGGGGCAGAGCTACATCAAGGACATCGACGGCGCGGAAGTCGCGCGCGAGGTCGCGGCCAAGCGGCTGCACGCCACCAGCGACGCGGCCGTCCTGGGGCAGAGCGACGCGGTCGTCATCTGCGTGCCGACGCCGCTCAACAAGACCAAGGATCCCGACATCTCGCTGATCCTCGACGCGACCGAGACGGTCGCCAAGCACCTCCACCGCGGGCAACTCGTCGTGCTCGAGAGCACCACGTATCCCGGCTTCACGCGCGAGGTCATGCTGCCGCGCCTCTCGCAGTCGGGGCTGCGCGTCGGCGAGGACTTTTTCCTCGCGTTTTCCCCGGAGCGCGTCGATCCTGGCAACGAGGTGTGGCGCGTGCGCAACACGCCCAAGGTCATCGGCGGCACCACCGAGCCTTGCCAGCGCGCCGCCGCGGCGCTCTACGGCGCGTTCATCGACACGATCGTGCCGGTGTCGTCGACCGACGCGGCCGAGATGGTGAAGCTGCTCGAGAACACCTTTCGCGCCGTCAACATCGGGCTGGTCAACGAGATCGCGATCATGTGCCGGCGCCTCGGGCTTGGCACGTGGGAGGTGATCGATGCCGCGGCGACCAAGCCCTTCGGCTTCATGCCCTTCTATCCGGGCCCCGGCCTGGGCGGCCACTGCATCCCGGTCGATCCGCAGTACCTGTCGTGGAAGCTCAAGACGCTCAAGTACCACGCGCGCTTCATCGAGATGGCCGGCGAAATAAACTCCGGCATGCCCCAGGTCGTCGTGCAGCTCGTCGCCGACGCGCTGAACGATACGCGCAAGGCGCTGCGCGGCTCGCGCGTGCTCGTCATCGGTGTCGCCTACAAGCGCGACATCGAGGACGTGCGCGAATCGCCGGCGCTCGACGTCCTCGAATTCCTGCACGCGCGCGGCGCCGAGATCGCCTACCACGATCCCTACGTGCCGGAGCTGCGGCTGGGGCCTCTCGCCCTGCGCTCGGAGCCGCTCGACGCGCTCGCGTCGTGGGACTGCGTGGTCGTTGTCACGAACCATTCGAACATCGACTACCGGAGGATCCTCGCCGAGGCCCCGCTCGTCCTCGACACGCGGAACGCGACCAAGGGCCTGCGCGACGGCGCCAGGGCGCGCGTCGTCTGCTTGTGACCACGACGGTCGACCGTCAGGCGGCCGGCGTGCCGCGTCCGTCGCACTGGCTGCGGCGGGTCGCGGTGTCCACGGCTTTGGCCGCGGTCTTCGGCTGGCTGGCGCTGCGCATGGTGCGGCCGGACATGGGCGCGTTGCGCGCGGCGATCGGCGCGCTCGACCTGCGCGCGTTCGGGCTCTTCCTCGCCATCGTCTACGTGGCGCAGGCCGTTCGCACGCTGCGCTGGGCGGCGCTCCTGCGGCCGCTCGGCACCGTCCCGCTGCGGCGCCTCGTGCCCATCAGCTTCGTCGGCTATCTCGCCGCGTTCACCGTTCCGACCCTCGGCGAGGTCGTACGTCCGTATCTCGTCGGCGAGCGTGGCGGGTTGCGCGCAAGCGCCGCTCTGGCCAGCGTCGTTGTCGAGCGCATCCTCGACGGGCTGCTGGTCGCGCTGCTCACGTTCGTCGCGCTCCTTCCGCTCTCCCTCGCGGTCGGGGCGCCGTGGTGGCTGCGCGGCGTCGCGTTCGGATCGCTCGGGCTGTTCCTCGGCGTCGCCGTCGTGCTCGCCGTCCTGCACTGGAAGCGCGAGGCGGCGGTCGCGGCGCTCGCGCGGGTGCTGGCGCCTCTTTCGCCGCGCCTCGCCACGCGCGCCACTTCGACGCTGCACTCCTTCTTGGACGGGCTCGGCGCGCTGCCCAGCCGGCGCGTCGCGCTCGAGGTCGTCTCGCTGACGCTGGTCTACTGGACGCTCAACGGGTTTGGCTTCCAGGTGCTGGCGGCCGGCTTCGGCATCGATCTTGACCTTCGCGCCACATGGGCGACCATCGGCATCATCGTGTACTCGTTCCTCGTTCCGGCGCTCGGGCAAATCGGCACCTATCACTCGTTCTGCCTGCTCGGCCTGGGCCTGTTCCTTCCCGAGCCCGTCCTGCGTGGCGCGGGCGTCGCGCTCGCGGTGACGATGCACGCGACGCAGGTGGCCGTCTTCGGCACGGCCGGCCTCCTCGCGCTCTTCTCGCCCGAGGTGCGCTGGGCGCGCCGCAACCGCACCGGCGCCCCGGGCGCGGGCGCGGCAGGCGCCGCGCTGGTAGCCCTGCTGCTGCTCGCGCCGGGCGTGGCGTCGGCGAAGACCGCCCGGCGCTTCGACGTGCCCGTCGACACGCTCTGGAGCGTCGCGCTGCGCTTCATCCGCGTGGACCGCGGCTACGAGGTTCGCGACAAGGACAAGGAGGCCGGCTACGTGCTCTTCGACTGGGCGCAGGGCGACAAGAAGCACCCCGCCTCACTCGAGATCTTCGTGAGCGGCCCCGAGGGTAAGCGCGAGGTGCGCGCGCAGGTCCGCTGCGATGCGCTGCCGGGGTACGAGGAGATCCACTTCCTCGATCGGCTCGGCGAGAAGCTGCGCGAGGACGGCGCGGACGCGCCGGGAGGAAAGAAATGACCATCGTCGATCTGCGCAGCGACACCGTGACTCGGCCCACGCCCGCCATGCGTGCGGCGATGGCGCGCGCGGAGGTGGGCGACGACGTGTACGGAGAAGACCCGACGGTCAACGCGCTGCAGGAGCGTGTCGCCGCGCTGCTCGGCAAGGAGGCGGCGCTGTTCGTGCCGTCGGGATCGATGGCGAACCAGATTGCGCTGAAGATCCATACGCGTCCCGGCGACGACGTGATCATCGGCGAGGGCTCGCACAATTTCCTCTACGAGTCGGGCGCGGGCGGAGCGATCGCCGGCGTGCAGTTTACGATCGTCGGGCTCGGCGGCCTGTTTCGCGCGGCCGACGTCGAGGCCGGCTTCAAGCCCGACAACCACCACTTCGCGCCCACGCGCCTGGTCTGCGTCGAAAACACGCACAATCGCGGCGGCGGGCGGGTCTGGCCGCAAGAAGACGTGCTGCGCGTCGCCGAGCTCGCGCGCGCGCGCGGCGTGCGCCTCCACCTGGACGGCGCGCGCCTGCTGAACGCGCAGGCCGCGACCGGGGTGCCGGCGCGCACGCTCGCCGCGCCGTTTCACACCGCTTCGCTGTGCCTGTCGAAGGGCCTCGGCGCGCCGGTCGGATCGTTGCTCGCCGGATCGCGCGAGCTGATGCACGACGCGCACCGCGTCCGCAAGATGCTCGGCGGCGGCATGCGGCAGGCGGGAATCCTGGCGGCGGCCGGCCTGCACGCGCTCGATCACCACGTCGATCGTCTCGCCGACGATCACGCCAACGCGCGCGCCATCTGGGAGCGGCTGCGCGGCGCACCGGGGTTGTCCAGCGACGGGGTGTCACCCGAGACCAACATCCTCCTGGTCGATCTCGAAAAAATCGGCGCCGAGGAAGCCGTGCGCCGCGCGCGCGAGGCCGGCGTGCTGGTCGGCGCGGTCGGGAAGCAAAGACTGCGCCTGGTCACGCACCTCGACGTCGATCGCGCAGCGTGCCTGCGCGCCGCCGACCTGCTGGTCGCTTGCGTCGCGGCCGCGTAGCGCTTGCCGCGCCTTTGGCGCTCGCCGTCGCCTGCGCCGCGCCGAGCCCTTCGGAGGCGCTGCTGCGAGCCGAGCGGCTCGAGCGAAAAGGGCGAGTCAACGAGGCTGCCGCCGCCTACGACGAAGCGCGGCAGGAGGCGAAAACGCCCAGACGCCGCGCGGAGATCGCGCTGCGGCGCGCCGAGCTTCTCGAGTCGGCGGGGCGCGACGACGACGCGGCCCGCGCCTATCTCGAGATCGAGCGCGCCTGGGCCGGCAGCCCCGAAGCGGCGCGCGCGCTGGACCACGTCGCGCGCCTGCTCCACGCGCGCGGCGGGGACGCGGGGCGCGCCGAGGCGCTCGCCGTCGATCTGCGCATCCTCACGAGCCACCCCGACGAAACGGCCGCCGACGACGCGCTCGCGCGGATCGTACGCGCGCACTTCGGCCGCGATCACGAGCTCGGCGTGGCGCTCGCCGATCTGCACGCGCGCCTGGCCGGGCGGGGCGTCGACGACAACGTGCTCATCGAGGCCGCCGAGGCGTCACGGCGCCTCGGCGACGCGGAGACCGCGCTGCGCCTCTGGGCCGAGCTGGCGGATGCCTACCCGCGCTCGGGTCTGCGCGACGACGCGCTCTGGCGCGCCGCCGAGCTCCGCCGCGTCCGCGGCGAGTTTCGCGAAGCGCTCGAGGCGTGGCGCAAGATCCTCGCGACGCGACGCGACGCGCTGATCGTCGGCTCGTACCACTCCGAATACCTCGACGACGCGCAGCTCCAGACCGCCCTCGTTTGGCTCGACGATCTGGGCAACGTCGCGCGCGCGCGTGCGGCGCTGCTCGCGCTGCGCGACGACATGCCGTGGAGCCTGCTGCGCGACGACGCGCAGTTCCACCTCGCCCGCGCGTCGGCCCGCGCCGGCGACCGCGCCCGCGCCTGCGGTGAGATCGCTTTGCTCGCGCGCCGCTTCCCCGATGGAAACCAACTCCGCCGCGCCGGCGCGCTAAGCAAAGAGCTCGGTTGCCGTTGACCGCCAGCCAAGCTCTGACCGGCTAGCGCTAGCCGGCGACGATCGCGTGCCGGCCGGTCTGCTTGGCCCGTGCGAGGCGCTCGCCGGCGCGGTGCGCGAGCGCGGCGTGGTCGGCGTCGCTATCCGGAGCGAGGGCCGCGAGGCCGAAGCTCGCCGTGACGCCGATCTCGGCTGCGATGCGCTGGCCGATTCCCTCGGCCAGGGCGTGGGCCTCCTCGATGCGGGTCGCCGGCAGCACGATCGCGATCTCGTCGCCGCCAGTTCGTCCCGCAAGGTCGCTCGCGCGGAGGCTCGCACGCACGGTATCCGCCAGCCGGCGCAGCAGGTCGTCGCCGCCGGCACGGCCGAGGCGACGGTTGGCGCCGCCCATGTCGTCGACGTCGAGGAGGAGAAGCGAGAGCGGCCGCGTCCGGCGCTGCGCGGCGCGAAGCTCGCGCGCGAGCAGGGCATGCAGATGGCGGCGGTTGGCGAGCCCGGTGAGGTCGTCGGACGTCGCCAGCCGGCGCATCGTGTCCAGGTAGGCGCGCTCGATCGGATCGGCGATTACGAATTTCAGCACGGTCTGGCAGAAGGTGATGCGGTCGCCGCTCGCCAGCCGCTGGTCGCGCACGGTCTTGCCGTTGACGAACGATCCGTTCTTGCTGCCGAGGTCGACGAACAAGAAGAAGTCGCCTTCGACACGGAGAATCTCGGCGTGTCGCTGCGAGATGGACGGGTGATCGATGCACACGCCGTTGGTCGGCGCCCGGCCGATGGTGAGGGAACCGTTCGTCATGTCCCACGTCCTCCCGAGGTCGGCCTCGTCGAACGCGTCGTGAATCGCGACGACGCAGGGCGTGGGCGCGTCTCGCTGCCGCTCGAGGAGCGCCTCCGCGCAGTCGGTCCTGGTGACGTGTGACGTGTTGCTCACGAGTATCTTCCCGTGTTCGGGCGAAGCACGCGGTGGCCACCGCTTGGAGCGTCCCCGAGCCTCGCCGCCGCGGTTCGCAAGATCAACTCAACGGTTCGGGATCGACTCATGGCATCCCTCCCATCGCAGAGTTCAAACAGCATTTGATGATGAGTATGACGTAAGGGAAAGTACTTGTGCAAGCGATAAATTGGGCGCCTCAAGTGCCCGCGGCGCGGCCAGTCTTTCGCGCGTGCGCGGGTGTCAGCCCGCGACGATCTTCGCGCCGCTCGCGACGACGGCGCCGGCGCGCGCGACCGCGAAGGACATGCCGCTCGTGTTGTGCGCCATGCCGACACTCCCGTTGGTATCGACGACGATCAGTCCGGCGCGCCCGCGCGTGCGGGCAGCGAGCTCGCCGATCGCCGCGCGGGCCGCGGCCGTCGCATCGGCGCCCGCGCGCAGGCGGTCGATGGCCTCGCGCGCGAGCAGCGCCCGCATGATCGACTCGCCGTGACCCGTCGCCGACGCGGCGCCGAAGCGCTCGTCGGCCCAGGTCCCGGCGCCGAGGATCGGCGAGTCGCCGACGCGCCCGGGCCGCTTGAACGCAATGCCGCCCGTCGACGTCGCCGCGGCGAGACCTCCCGCCGCGTCGAGCGCGACGGCCCCCACCGTGTCGCCCGGCGCCGCCGAGACCACGTGCGCGGTGCGGGCCGCCTCCTGGTAGCGCGCGAAGGCTCGCGGCGTGAGAAGCGCCTCGCGCGTCTCGGGCTCGATGCCGACCTCGCGCGCGAAGCGCAGCGCACCCTCGCCGACGAGCAGCACGTTCTCGCCGGTCTCCATCACGCGGCGCGCGAGCGTGACCGCGTGGCCGACGTTGGGCACCGCGCCGACGGCGCCCGCGCGCCCGTCGCCGGTCATGACCGACGCGTCGACCTCGATCGTTCCGTCGCGCGTCAGGCACGAGCCGCAGCCCGCGTTGAAGCGTGGATCGTCCTCGAGCGCGCGTACCGCGGCCTCGACCGCGTCGAGCGCCGAGCCGCCGCCGCGAAGCGTCGCGAAGCCGGTGCGCGCGGCCGCCTCGCAGCCTTCGCGCAGCCCCTCGCCGAGATCCGGCGGGATATCCCAGGCGCCTCCGTGGACGACGAGAACGGGCTGCATGGCGAAGGTCGCGAAAGCTACCCCGGCCATGGCGGCCGCCGCAACCAGCGATTCGAGCCATGCGATTTGAGCTACGGTTTCGCTCGCGCCCGCCGATTCGCTACGATGTCGTCGTGTTCGCGATCCCAAACCTCCCCGTTTCGCGCCTCGTCCACGATCTCTTGAACCCTATCGCGTCGGTGAAGGCCAACCTCGAGTTCATCGCGCAGTCGGTGAGCGGGGAGGTGCGCGAAGCCGCGGTCGAAGCCGCCGTCGAGTTGTGCCGCGCCGAGCGCATGCTGCGCGACATCCAGGATCTCGATCGGCTCGCGCGCGGCGAGCTTCCAATCTACCTCGCGTCGGCCTCGCTCGCGGAGGTCGCCAAGGGCGCGATCCTCGAGGTGGCGCCCGCCGCCGCCGCGCGCGGCGTCAAGATCGAGCTGCGCGGCGACGCGCGCGCGCCTTGCGACATCGGCCTCATGCGCCGGCTGATCGTGAACCTCCTGTCCATCGCCCTGCGTTACGGCCCCGAGCGCGTGCCGATCGACCTGACGATCGAAGTCGAAGGCGATCGCGCGCGCATCACCGTGCTCGATCGCGGACCGGCCGTCGCCCAGGGAGAGCGTGCGATCCTGGGCGGCGACGAGGCCGCGAGCGCTCCGCCGCGCCCGGGCGCCGCCCTTGGGCTCGCGTTCTCCGAGATCGCCGCTCGCGCACAGAACGCGCTCCTGCAGGTCGAGGCGCGCGAAGGTGGCAGCGCGACCATCATCGTGATCTAGTTGTTCTTGGGCCGGCTCGCGGCCGGCTACTCTTCGCGACCGCGCGCGTCTTCCTCGCCGGGCATCTCGTTCACCGATGGATACTTCGAGATGTCCTTGCGAGCGATCTTCCACGCCTTCTGCACGATCCACGAGAGCGATCGGTCCTGGCGGGCCGCCTCGTCCTGGATCTCCTTGAGCATCTCCTCGGGAAAGTAGAGCGACTGTTTTCTCTTGTCGGAGCCTGACATCGACGTACCTTTCCGTAGTATGTGGGGCATGGTAGACGGATTGTCGGCGAAGTCAATCGACGTGTCGAGCGTGTCGTCGAGCGGGTCGTCATTGACAACGTTGCCGGTGATCAATAGGCTCCCCCGGCTGCAGTCGGCGCCTATGCCGGCGCACGAGAGGAGACCCGATCATAAATGGAGATGGAGAAGTTGACCCCACCGAACGAGGAAGAGAATTTCGCGGCGCTATTCGAGGCACGGCAAAGCAAGGACGATCTTCGAGAGGGCGATATCGTCCGCGGTCGCGTGATCGCGGTGGGGCGCAACTCCGTCCTCGTCGACATCAGCTACAAGTCGGAAGGCGAGATCCCGATCGAAGAGTTCACCGGCACCGATGGGCAGATTCACGTCGGAGTCGGCGAAGAGGTCGACGTGTTCGTCGAGAGTCGCGAGGACGAGGCGGGCCTGGTCGTTCTCTCCAAGGAGCGGGCGGATCGGCTCAAGGTCTGGGATGAGATTGCCGCGGCCTGCGAGCGCGACGAGCTGATCGAGGGAACCGTCAACGGGCGCGTCAAGGGCGGTCTGTCGGTCACCGTGCGCGGTGGCGTGAAGGCGTTCCTTCCCGGCTCGCAGGTCGACCTGCGGCCTGTCCGCAACCTCGACGGCTTCCTCGGCAAGACCTTCAAGTTCAAGGTCATCAAGTTCAACAAGAAGCGTGGAAACATCGTGCTCTCGCGCCGTGCGCTCCTCGAGAAGGAGCGTGCCGAGATGAAGGCGCTGACGCTCGAGAAGCTCAAGGAAGGGCAGCTCGTCGAGGGCATCGTCAAGAACCTCACCGAGTACGGCGCCTTCATCGACCTCGGCGGCATCGACGGGCTGCTGCACATCACCGACATGTCCTGGGGCCGCATCAACCATCCATCGGAGCTGTTCCAGGTCGGCGATCACGTTCGCGTCAAGGTTCTCAAATACAACCCCGAGACCGAACGCGTGTCGCTCGGCCTCAAGCAGATCAGCGAGGATCCGTGGACGCAGGCGCAGGAGCGCTATCCCATCGGTACGCGCGTGCGCGGCAAGGTCACCACGCTCAAGGACTACGGCGCGTTCGTCGAGCTCGAGTCGGGCATCGAAGGCCTGGTGCATGTGTCCGAGATGTCGTGGACGCGGCGCGTGAAGCACCCGTCGAAGGTCGTCGCTCCCGGCGACGAGGTCGAAGTCGTCGTGCTCGACATCGACGCCGCGAATCAGCGCATCTCGCTCGGCATGAAGCAGCTCGAGGCCAACCCCTTCGAGTCGATCCGCGACCGCTACCCGCCGGGCACGGTCGTTGACGGTAAGGTGCGCAACATCGCCGACTTCGGGATCTTCGTCGAGATCGAGGACGGCCTCGACGGGCTCGTCCACATCTCCGACCTCTCGTGGACGCAGCGCGTGCGCCACCCCTCCGAGCTCTACAACAAGGGCGATCAGGTCGAATCGGTGGTCCTGGGCGTCGACTTCGACGGCGAGAAGCCGAAGATCTCGCTCGGCATCAAGCAGCTCATCGACGATCCCTGGGGTCGTATCCCGGCGGACTACCAGCTCGGCTCCACGCACGCCGTGCGCGTGATGCGCGTCGTCGACTACGGCGCCTTCGTCGAGCTCGAGAAGGGCATCGAGGGGCTCATCCACATCAGCGAGTTCTCCGACGAGCGCGTCGAGGACCCGCACAAATTCATCAACGTGGGCGACAGCGTGAGCGCGCAGATCATCGCGGTCGATTCGGGCGAGCGCAAGATCTCGCTCAGCATGAAGGCGGGCGCGCGCTCCGACGAGAGCCTGGCGGCGCAGGGCTACCGCGGGGGCGAGAGCCGCGCGACGCTCGGCGACGTGTTCAAGGACAAGCTCGCCGGCATCACCGTGAAGAAGTAGAGAAGAGCCGAGGACAAGGTCGAAGGTCGCGAGGTGGACCGCAAGGGAGTGATCGTCGCGGTCCTGGTCTTTGGCGGGCTGCTGGCGCTGTGCTTCGGATTCGCGCTCGTCCTCATCCGATCCGCCGGCGGAAGCTCCCCTTACCAAGGCGACGGGCCGCGCATCGGCGTCGTCGAGGTGCTCGGCGCAATCAAAGACACCAAGGTCCAGCTCGAGCAGCTCGAGGCGTTTCGGCGCGACGAGAGCATCCGGGCGATCGTCGTCCGCATCGATTCGCCGGGAGGCGCCGTGGGGCCGAGCCAGGAGCTGCACCGCGCGATCACGCGCGCGCGGAGCAAGAAGAAGGTCGTCGCGTCGCTCGGCGCCGTCGCCGCGTCAGGCGGCTACTACGCCGCATCCGCGGCCGATCGCATCGTCGCCAGCCCGGGCACCATCACCGGCTCGATCGGCGTGATCGCGCAGGTCGCGGAGATCAGCGAGTTGCTCGATCTCGCGCGCATACACACCGCGACCTTCAAGAGCGGCGCCCTCAAGGACGCGGGCTCGCCGGTGCGCCCGCTGACCGACGCCGATCGCGCCCACCTGCAGGGGATCATCGACGACATCTACGCGCAGTTCGTCCGCGACGTCTCGACCTCGCGCCACCTCGAGGAGGCCAAGGTGCGCGCGATCGCGGATGGGCGCGTCCTTACCGGCCGGCAGGCGCTCGAGCAGCGGCTCGTCGACGAGCTCGGCAACCTCGACGACGCGCTCGCCCGCGCCGCCGCGCTCGCCGGCGCCAAGGGCGATCCCGTGCCGGTGTATCCGCCCGCGCGCGACCTTTCGGGCCTGGTCGATCTGATCGATCTCATCAGGGGCGCCTCGACCGCGCTCAACGACATCTCCGAGGCCCTCCGCGCGACCGCGCGCTTTGGCGCCGCTCCCGTGAGCGCCAGCGTCGAGGTGCGCGAGCCGCTGCTGCGCTGATGGAGCGGCTGTGGGCGCCTTGGCGTAGCGGCTACGTGAGCACGCTCGGAGAAAACGGGCCTCAAGGGCCCGGCGAGTGCCTCTTCTGCCGCGTGGGGCGCGAAGGCCCCGCGCGTCACCGCGAGAACCTGGTCGTGCGCGAAACGCCGGCCGGCCTGGTCATGCTCAACCGCTATCCCTACAATACGGGTCACGTGATGATCGCGCCGCGCGCGCATGTCGCCGCGCTCGAGGAGCTCGAGCCGCCGGCCGCCGCCGCCCTCGCCGAGCTACTGATCGACGCGCTGCGCCTCGTCCGCCGCGCCTACCGGCCCGACGGCGTCAACGTCGGCATGAACCTCGGCCGCGTCGCCGGCGCCGGCATCCCGGACCACTGCCACTGGCATGTCGTCCCGCGCTTTTTCGGCGACACGAACTTCATGGCGTCCGTCGGCGAGACCAAGGTGCTCTCGGAGTCGCTCGAGGCCACGCTCGCGCGGTTGACGCAGACGGTGAGATGAAGGAGCGCAGCGTCCCGTCGGACGGGCTGAGGCAGCCACGCCCGCGGCCACGGGTGCTGGCGCTCGCCGCGCTGCTTTGCGGCTGCCGCGGCGAGGCCGAGTCAGTCGCCGACCGCTTCGTGTCCTACTACTTCGTGGAGATCTCGCAGGACAAGGCGCTGCCGCTGGCGAGCGGCGTGGCCCGCGAGAAGCTGCGGGAGGAACTGCGGCTGGTCGCTTCGGTGCGCCGTGGCGGCTATACGCCGTCGCAGGCGCGGGGCAGCGTGTCGGTGTCGCGAGGCCGCTCGCGCGTCGAGGGCGATCACGTGCGCGTCGAGTACGACCTGATCATCGGGGCCGGCGAGGCCGAGTCGCGCCGCCACGTCCTCGTGGTCGTGCGGCGCGAGGGTGCATCGCCCCGCCCGCGGGGGCGTGCCGGCGGCTGGCGCGTCTCGAACTTCCAGGTGACCGACCTCACGCCGGGCGCGCGGCAGCCGTCACGGTAGGCGACATCCGGCAAGCGCGTTCCGCTGTGCTTGACAATCGTATGGCGTCGGCTTATTGGGGGCGTCTACCTACCACTGGAGGATTCGATGATCCATCATCGCCGTCGTTGCAGGGCCCAGGGCGTGCTGTCGCTCGCCGCCATCCTCGTGCCGCTCTTCGCCGCTCCGGCGCGGGCGCAGGAGTCGGCGCCCGTCGTGGAGGAGAAGTGGCCCAAGCTCACGTTGTCGCCCGGCCTTCAGATGTGGCGGGCGGCCGCGGCGACGAAGGCCGGCGCCATCTCCGACCAGCCGCTGATCGGTGCCGTCGTCAAGGCGCATACGACGTTCACCGACGATCTCGGCGCGCACGTGCGCGCGGCCTACGGCGCCAACTCGTTCGACACGCCGGTCGCCACGTACGACGTGAAGGGCTGGGCCGGCGCGGCGGGTCTCGACTTCATCTTCGCCATCGGCCGCCGGGTGCAGTGGTACAACACGATGGGTCTGGGCTTTCAGCGCGTGACGCTCGAAGACACCGACACCAACTCCGCGGGCGCGTACTTCGTCACCTCGCTGGACGTGGCGATGACCAGTTGGATGGGCATGTGGATGGACTGGGGCTGTCAGGTCGTGGGCCGTACCTGGGCCGAGACGGCCGCGGGCGACGCGAAGACGTGGCACATCAATCCGCTCGGCGCGGGCGGCTTCCGCTTCTCGCTCTAGCCGTCGCTCTGGCCGCCTGCGGGCAGGAGGCGGACTCGCTGGCGTCGAGTTGCGGCGAGGGCGAGCCGGCGCTCGAGCTGCTCACCGGCTACGGCGATCTCGCCTGGCCGGTGGAAGAGGGCGGCGCGGTGCAGGTGCATTGCGGCTCGCAGGGGCTGCGGCACGTGCAGATCCAACTCGTCGCCACCGGCGTCACGCCGACGTATCGCTATGCCGCTTCGCTGCGAGACTTCGAGAGCGGTGAAATCTACGGCGAGTCCGCCCCGAGCGTCACGGCGCGGTTCTACCAGGTCGACGGCGCGTGCCGGTCGCACCAGATTCTGCTCGTGATCGACGCGCTGTCGAGCGCGATCGAGGGGCGTTCGGCGATCCTTGCCGCCAGGATCGACGACGAGGATGGCCGCGCGATCGCGATCGAGCGCCGGGTCACGCTCGACACCTCGCGGATGCACTGCGAGGGGCCGCCGTTGTAGTCCGCGGGCCATGTGCGTCCTGAAGTTTGAAAAGGAGTCCCGCTGCTGCGGTGAAATTCCGTCAGGAAGCGGTGAAAATTCGACACTTCGATTCGGCCCCAACAAGTAGTTTCCCCAGGTTGGCGTGTGGCACCGCGGTTGCTCAGGTGGGAGCCGTGATCCACACGGCTATCCTTGGCAGCAGCCCCAAGCTCTCGTCGATCGACCCGATTCCGCTCCTGGCGCAGGCGCTCGCTTCGCTGGGCATCGGCGAGATCGTGGTGATTGGCTCCCCGCGCGCGCTCGGCCTCGACGAGGCATGCACCCGCGTCCGGTTCGTCGCTTCGGCGGCGGAGGCGAAGTGCGTGGCTCCCGCGCTGGTCGTGCTCGGCGATCACCTCGTCGCGCCGGCGGCAATCGATCGGCTGCTCGACGCCGAAAACACCCCGTCGGGGCTATCCCAGCCGCGCTTCGACGCGGTCGCGCTCGTCGATCGCTCGGCCGACAGGGCGTTCGATCCGGCGAGCGTGGTGCGTCTGGCGATAGGTGACGCCGAGATCGCGTTTGCCGGCGCGCTCGTCGCCACCCCGTCGTTGCTCGCTGAGCCCGACCTTCTGGCCGCGCTCACCCGCTCGGCGCGCCAGGGCCGCGTCGAGACCGTCGACGTGGGCGGGGCGCTGTGGCATCGCATGACCGACGACGCCTCGCGCCGCCACGGCGAGTGGCTCTTGCGCGTCTGCGGCGCCGAGCTCGAGATTGCGCGGCCCGGCAGCAAGGGCGACGGCGCGGCGACGCGACAGCTCGTGGCTGCGCTGCTCGACGAGAAGGACGCGCGCCCGTACGTTCTGCTCAACCCAGGCCCGGTGCTCACGTCGGCGCGGGTGAAGAGCGCGCTCGTGCACCACGACGTCTGCCATCGCGACGCCGACTACACGGCGGCCTTCCGCCGCCTGCAGCGCAAGCTCGCGCGGGTGTTTCGCGCCGGGCGCGAGCACACGGTGCTCATGATCACCGGATCGGGCACCGCGGCGATGGAGGCGTCGATCGCGTCGACGGTGCCGCGCGGCAAGAAGCTGCTGGTGATATCGAACGGCGCGTTCGGCGAGCGGCTGCTCGAGATTGCCGAGACGCACTTTCTCGAGACGGTGCAGGTCCGCTACGAGTGGGGCGAAACGGTCGATCCGACCCACGTCGAGCGCGCGCTCGCGGCCGATCCGGCGATCTTCGCGGTCGCGATGATCCACCACGAGACCAGCGTGGGGCTCTTGAACCCCGTCGGCGAGATCGGCGCGCTCTGCCGCCGCTACGATCGGCTGCTCATCGCCGACGCCGTCGCCAGCCTCGGCGGGGAGGATCTCGATGTCGTGCGCGATCAGATCGACATCTGCTTTTCGAGCTCGAACAAGTGCCTGCACGGCATCGCCGGCGTCTCGTTCGTGTGCGTGAGCGACCGGGTGTGGCCGCGCATCGAGGGCGTGCCGCCGCGTAGCTACTACCTCGATCTGCGGCGCTATCGGAAATACGCCGACTCGATCGGGCAGACGCCCTTCACGCCGGCGGTGACGACGTTCTTCGCGCTCGAGGCCGCCGTCGACGAGCTGCTCGAGAAGGGGCTCGCGAGCCGTCCCGCGACCTACAAGCGGCGCAATCGGCGCATCCGCGCCGCGATGCGCGAGCTCGGGCTGCGCTGCCTGACCGCGACCGGCCGCGAATCGTCGACGATGAGCTGCGTGCGGCTGCCCGCCGGCCTCGAGTTCGCGACGCTCTACCGCGAGATGAAGTCGCGCGGCTACATCGTCTACGACTGCAAGGACGCGCTCGCCGGCCGCTACTTCCAGGTCGCGAACATGGGCGAGCTCGACGACGAGATGATCGACGGCTTCCTCGCCGCCTTCCGCGAAGTCGTCGGCCCCACCGCTCGCGCCCGCCGCCCCGAGCTGAGGCTGGTCGCCGAAGCGTAGCTAGAAAGAAGAGTTCGAGAAAACCGAGGAATCTAGAAGCGCACGACGCGCAGTCCCGGGACGGCCGTGGCGATCGGCTCGAAGTCGCGGTCGGCGGTGACGACGGCCGCCCCGTGCCGGCGAGCGGTCAGGGCGATCAAGGCGTCGTTCTGACGCTCTCGTTTTCCCGCTGCGTCCCAGCCCAGGCGCGCGCCGATGTCGGCCAGAACGACGGCGCTCCTCCACCAGCAGTCGTCGTCCGGGGTCCAGACTTCGGTCGCCGCGGAGCGCAACTGCTCGATTCGACGAACGGCCGCCGGCGTCCGGGCGCCACGGCGCAACTCGGATAGGACGACGGACGAGACGCGCACGATGAACGGGCGCATCGCTTCCAGCGCGACCGCCGCCCACGCTCGGTCGGTCCAGATGCGAACGTAGACGTTGCTGTCGAGGACGGCGAAAGGAGGTTCACGCGCCATCGAGATCGATCTCGTCTGGGCGCAACGATCCGGCGGTCCGTCGCAGGTGCGCCTTCACCGCTTCGGATTCGACGTACCACCGGGCGACGAGCCGGATCGCTTCGGCCTCGCTCCGCGCGCCCACGGCGCGCGTCAGCTTGCGCAAGACTGCTGGCTCGACGAAATACGACTTTCGGACCAGGCGCGGCATGCATACATGATAGAGGAGACCGGCATATCGGGCAAGGAAGCTGGGCCGAAGTAAGGGCCGAAGCCGGGCCGAAGGCTCAACCGATCGTCACGCTCGCGTAGCCGACCACCGACGAAGCGTCGCCGGTGACGTCGCCGCTGGTGGCGTAGCGAACGAGCGTGGCGTCGCGCAGGCCCAGCGCACGGGCGGCGGCGAGCGCCACCGTCGTCGGAATCACGCCGCACATCGAGATTCTGTCGCGGGCGACCACGTCGTAGAGGCCGCGATCGTCGACGGCGGTCACGCGGTCGAGCGCGCGCAGGTCGAGGACGCGCGCGTCGTCGGCGGAGATGTAATGCGACATGTCGGTCGACGCGACGATCAGCACGTCGTCTCCGGCGTCGCGCACGACCTTCGCCACCGCGCGCCCCACGGCGGCGCAGGCGTCGTACGGCACGTACGCGAGCGTCAGAGGCACGATCGTCACGTCGGGCCGGCGCGTTTGCAGGAACGGCAGGTGCACCTCGAGCGAGTGCTCGGTGGCGTGCGCGCGGCGGTCCTCCACCAGCAGCGGGCACGCGCGCGCCAGCGCCGCCGCCAGCTCCTCGTCGACGGGCACGTCGCCGAGTGGCGTGCGCCAGGCGCCGCGTGGCCAGAGCGCGAAGGGCGCGCCGCGCCCCGAGTGATTGGGCGAGAGCACGATGCACCTGCGCGGGACGCGCACCTGCGCGTACAGCGCCCCCGCGACGGCGCCGGAGTACATCGTCCCGGCGTGCGGCCCGACGATGACCCGTGCCGGCTCGCCCGGGCGCTCGGGTCCGAGGCAGCGGGCCATCTCCTCGCGCAGCTCGCGCGCGTTTCTTGGATAGAAGCGGCCCGCGACCGCTGGTTCGCGAAGCCACGCGTCGCCGCCGCTGGCCATGCGGAAAGCATATCGTAGACTTGAAGGCATGGTGCGGCGCTCGGTTGGCTTGCTGCTGGTGGGAGTCGTTGCCGCACCCCTGGCCGTTATCGCCTACTACCAGTCGTGGAATGTCCGCTCGCCACGAG
>JBBTFH010000149.1:0-3407 GCA_038041915.1 Myxococcota bacterium | reverse complement strand
CTCGGATTCCGATTCGCCCGCAGGCGGCGCCGGGCACTCCCTGGGGTAGAGCCCCCCCGGATCGTCGCTCGCCTCGCCGAGCGGCTCGCGCGCGCCGATCGGCGCCTGCTCGGTGATGCAGTGGATCGCGCCGCCCCACGTGATGAGCTCGGTCGAGTCGATCGGCACGATCACGAAGCCCGGCATGTGCTCGGCGTAGAGCGTGAGCGCCTCCTCCTCGTGCTCGGTCGCGTCGGTGTAGACCGGCACCATGGCGACGCGCGTCTCGCCGTCCGAGAGGTGCACGCCGTTGACGTACGTGCGCCACACGCGTCCTCGCGCGTGGGCTCGCGCCCGGTCGGAGGCGTCGCACAGGAGAGCAGCAGGGCCACGGCGCGTCGCATGGAAGATCGCTGACCCGCTGTCAGGAGCCGGCGTCGGTGACGGGCGCGACGGGCGCGTCGGGCGGCGCGGCGTCGACGGAGGCGTCGGGAACCGTTGCATCGCGCGCGGCGTCGGGCGGCGCGGCGGCGGGCGGCGCGGCGTCGGGCGGCGCGGCGTCGACCGATGCGTCGGGCGTGGCGAGGCCGCCGTCGCCTGACGGCGCGCGGCACACGTCGAGCCAGCCGGGAACGCCGCAGGCGAGCCCTTCGGCGCAGTCGTCCCCGGAGGCACAGCCGCAGTAGGCCGAGCTTCCCTCGGTCACGCAGCGGCCACCGTTCGGGTTGCCGGCGCAGTCGGCGTCCTTCGCGCAGACGCAGAAGCCTTGCAGGGCGTCGCAGGCGGGACCGAGCGCGCCGGCGTTGCCCGTGCAGTCCGCGTTGGCGGCGCATTCGACGCAGCGGGCGTCGTCGGTGCAGGCGCTCCAGATCGGCGCGTGCTCGAGGCAGTCGGCGGCGTCGTCGCACACCGCGCAGATACCGCCCGCGCAGCCGAGGCACTCCAGATCGAGATCGCCCTGGCGGCAGGCGACCTCGGCGCAGTCGGCCAGCGTTTCGCACGCCGCCTGCCCGTCGCGTCCGGCGGCGCCGTCGCGGGCGAGCGTCCCGTCGGCCGCGATGCCTCCGTCGCGCGGCGCGGGAGTGACGGCGGTGCCATCGCCGCACGCCGCCGCCAGCAGGACTGCCGCGAGCCGTCGCACGTCGCGCGAGACGACTACTTCTCGGCGAGAACGCAGATGGACAGCTCCGCCTCGCTGTCGCAGAGCATTCCCTTGGGACAGTCGACGTCGGTGGAGCAGCCGCAGTAGCCCTCGTCGCCCGGGTCGACGCACACCACGCCGTTTGGGTTGGCCGCGCAATCCTCGTTCGCGTCGCAGACGCAGTAGCCCATCGTCGTGTTGCACTCGTTGCCGAGCGCGGCCGCATTGGACGTGCAGTCCGCCGTCTCGGCGCACTCCGCGCACATCGCCATGTCGCCGTCGACGATGCAGGCGTTCCACAGCGGCGCCAGCGCGTTGCAGTCCTCGGCGTCGTCGCACAAAGCGCACATCCCGTCCGTGCAGGCCATGCAGGGCGCTTCGAGATCCGCGCCGACGGGGCATGGGTCCTCGCAGTCCTCAGGCATCACGCACTCGGACTCTGACTCGGACTCGGACTCTGACTCGGACTCGGATTCCGACTCGGCTTCGGCCTCCGACTCGGCTTCGGCCTCCGACTCGGCCTCCGACTCGCCTTCGGCCTCCGACTCCGCCTCGCCTTCGTCGTCGTCGTCATCACCACCGTTACTGCCGCCGCACGCGCCAGCGAGCAGGAAGGAGAGGCCAAGCGTCAACGCTGCGGGAACCAGGAAGCGGGCGAGACGAGCGAGCATGGGTTCCTCCTTAGGGATCCTTGGGGGGTCAACGAGCCCATGACATTACTCGCCTTGGACGTGCGGGCCAACAAAAGAGTCACAGTGCGCCGCCGTCCTCGCCCAGCAGCCGATAGTGATCGCTCAGCCCGTTGCCCGGATCATCAGTGCCGCTTTCGATCCAAGCCAAACTGGTGGATTTTGGCGATGAGGTTCGACCGGCTGACGCCGAGATCCTTGGCGAGGCGCGACTTGTTCCAGAGGGTGCGCGCGAGGCCCTCGCGGATCATCTCGCGCTCGAGCGCGTCGGTCCTGGCCCTCAGCGTGCCACGCGCCGCGGCCTCGCCGTTACCGCGCGCCGGACGGGCGCCGGCGCTGTGCGCGATGCGCGGCGAGAGCAGCTCGCTCGGGATCACGTCGTGCTCGGCGCCGAGCACCAGCAGCCGCTCGATCTCGTTCTCGAGCTCGCGGATGTTGCCCGGCCAAGCGTAGCCGGCGAGCGTCGCCATCGCGGCGTCGTCGAGGCGCGGCGCGGGACGGCTCGCCTTGCAGCCGAGCCGGTGCTTGTTCAGAAAGTGCTCCACCAGCAGCGGCAGATCCTCGATTCGCGCGCGCAGCGGCGGCAGATCCACGCGGATGACGTCGAGGCGGTAGTAGAGATCCTTGCGGTAGCGCCCCTCGGCGACGGCCACCTCGAGGTCGCTCTTGCTCGCGGCGATGACGCGCACGTCGACCTCGATCTCGCGGGTCGAGCCGAGCGGCGTCACGGCGCCCTCCTCCAGCACGCGCAGGAGCTTGGTCTGGAGCGCCGGCGACATCTCGCCGACCTCGTCGAGGAAGAAGCTGCCGCCGTCGGCCGCCTGAAACAGCCCCTTCTTGTCGCACACGGCGCCGGTGAACGCGCCCTTGGCGTGGCCGAAGAGCTCGCTCTCCAGAAGCGTCTCGGGCAGCGCCGCGCAGTTGATCGCCACGAACGGCTGGCGCGCGCGCGGTCCGTGGTCGTGGACGGCGCGGGCTATCAGCTCCTTGCCGGTGCCCGATTCGCCTTGGATGAGCACCGTCGCCTCGCTGCCGGCGACCTTCTCGACCAGGCGGAAGACGTCCTGCATCGCGCGGGAGCGGCCGATGATGCCGAAGGTCGCGGGGTCGGCGGCGTGCGGCGGCGAAGCCGCGCGGAGCTCGAGGGCGGCGGCTTCGGCGAAGGCGCCCTGCACGGCGTCGGCCGCGGCCTCGAGCAGGTCCATGAGCTGCTCCGTTGCGGCGGCGGGGAGCCGGCGCGAGGGAGCGACGCCGGCCAAGACGCAGCCGGCAAACTCGCCGCGAAAGCGGATGGGGCAGACGACGAAGGCGAGCCCCTCGCCAGAGCGGCCCGCGTGAACGAAGGCGCGCCGGTCGCCGCTGCCAGGCTCGCGCCGCGCGCGCGCCGCGCCGCAGACACGCGCGACCCAGCCGCCGCGGACCTCGCTTCCAGGCGCGGCGGCGCCGCGCGCGGTCGCGAGCACGGCCCCGCGGGCGTCGGCCAGCGTCAGCTCAACGCCCCACCAGCGGCGGACGAGGTCGCGCACGAGGGCGACGGCGCCGAGCTCTGCGACACGGGAGTGATCCACCATGCACGCCTTTCGCCCGCCAAACCTGCT
>JBBTFH010000148.1:0-8172 GCA_038041915.1 Myxococcota bacterium | reverse complement strand
GCCGCTGATCATCTCGGGGCCGGCGGAGAAGTCGGCCGATCTCTACTTCCGCGCCGACGCGATCATCCCATCGCTCAAGAAGGACGTCGACTACGTAGTGGACGAGGAGCACCACGCCGTGTCGCTCAGCGACGCGGGCGTCGAGCGCGTCGAGAAGAAGCTGAACCTGCCGAACCTCTACGACCCGGCCAACATCGAGTGGGTGCATCACGTCACGCAGGCGCTGCGGGCCCACTCGCTCTACAAGCGCGACGTGAAGTACGTCGTCGAGGACGGCAAGGTCGTCATCATCGACGAGTTCACCGGGCGGAAGATGCCGGGGCGTCGCTGGTCCGACGGGCTGCACCAGGCGATCGAGGCCAAGGAGAACGTCGAGGTCGAGGAAGAGAACCAGACACTCGCGACCATCAGCTACCAGAACTACTTCCGCATGTACAAGAAGCTCTCCGGCATGACCGGCACGGCGGAGACCGAGGCCGAGGAGTTTCACAAGATCTACAAGCTCGATGTCGTCGTGGTGCCGCCCAACCGGGCGATGTGCCGGACCGACTTCGACGACGTCATCTGGAAGAGCGAGAAGGCGAAATTCCGCCACATGATCGAGGAAATCGAGAAGGTCCACGAGGAGGGCCGCCCGATCCTCGTCGGCACCGTCTCCGTCGAGAAGTCCGAGGTGCTCGCGTCGATGCTCAAGCGCCGCGGCATCCGCCACGCCGTGCTCAACGCCAAGCACCACCAGCAGGAGGCGATCGTCGTGGCGCAGGCCGGCCACAAGGGCGCGGTGACGATCTCGACCAACATGGCCGGCCGCGGCACCGACATCCTGCTCGGAGGGAACCCCGAGTACCTCGCCAGGGAGGAAGCCGGCGCGGAGCCCGACGTGTGGGAACCGACGCTCGCGCCCGAGGAGCGGCAGCAGCGGCGCGAAGAGCACGCGGCGTGGAAAGAGCGCTGGGTGGCGGCGCTCGCCAAGCACCGTGAGGCGTGTGCGCGCGAGCACGAGCAGGTGGTGAGGCTCGGCGGCCTGCACATCGTCGGCAGCGAGCGGCACGAGTCGCGCCGCATCGACAACCAGTTGCGCGGGCGCGCCGGCCGCCAGGGCGATCCCGGCTCGTCGCGCTTCCACCTCTCGCTCGAAGACGACCTCATGCGCATCTTCGGCGGCGACCGCCTGCCGCGGCTGATGGAGCGCCTCGGCATGGAGGAGGACACGCCTATCGAGCACGCGTGGGTCAACAAGTCGATCGAGAACGCGCAGAAGCGCGTCGAGGGACACAACTTCGACATCCGCAAGAACCTGCTCGAGTACGACGACGTGATGAATCAGCAGCGCAAGACGATCTACGCGCTGCGCCGCCAGGTGCTCGAGGGGCGCTATATCCCGGAGCAGACCGAGGCGGACAAGCAGGAGGGCAAGCCGCCTCCGTCACCGCCGTCGAAGTCGGGCGAGTGGACGATCGAGTCGCTCGGCGAGCGGCTACGGCCGCGCCTCGCGTCGATGATCGACCAGCACGCCGAGGTGCTGCGCGTCGCGGCCGCGGGTGCGCAGGGGGCGCAGGCGGGACCGGCCGAGAGCCACGAGGGCGCGGGCGACGGCGAGTTCCGCGTCGATCCGGATGGCCTGCGCGCCGACATCTACCGCTTCTTCGGCGCGGCGGTCGATCTCTCGCGCGTGGCCGCCGACCGCCAGGCGTGCCTGCACAAGGCGACCGACGAGGTCGCGGCCTCGCTGGTGCAGCAGCGCGAGCGCCTGCTCGATCTCGGCGATCAGACGATCGGCGTGCTCGTCGAGCAGTTCTGCCCCGAGCGCGCGCACTCCGACGAGTGGGATCTCGACGGGCTGCGCGACGCGGTGTCCGAGCGGTTCAACTTCAAGTGCGAGCTGCGGGGCCTCGCCAGCACCGATCGCGAGACGATCGCCGAGAAGATCTGGGAGCAGGTCGAGAAGGTGATTTCGGCGCGCGAGACCGAGGTCGGCCCGACGGCGCTGCTCTACTTCTTCCGGCACTTCTACCTCGAGGAGATCGACTCGCAGTGGATCGATCACCTCAAGGTGATGGACGACCTGCGCGAGGGCATCGGTCTGCGCGGCTACGGCCAGAAGGATCCGAAGAAGGAGTACAAGAAGGAGGGCTACGATCTGTTCGCGGCGATGATGGCGCGCATCCAGGACAACGTTTGTGAGAAGCTCTTCCGCGTGCGTGTCGAGCGCGAGGACGAGGTCAAGGAGTTCAAGCACAAGGAGCGCAAGATGACGCTCGGGGGTGGTGGTGCTCCCGGATCGTCGGCGCCGGAGAAGCAAAAGACCATCGTGCGCGACCAGCCCAAGGTCGGTCGCAACGATCCGTGTCCGTGCGGAAGCGGCAAGAAGTATAAGAAGTGTTGTATGAACGTGGCCGCGTCGAATTGAGCAAGCGCCTTCCGAACCTCGCGGTCAGGGGCTTCAAGTACGCCGGTGTCACCGCCGGGTTGAAGAAGAGCGGCGCGCCCGATCTCGGGCTGATCCTCGCGGATAGCCCGGTCGCCGCGGCTGGGCTGTTCACGCGCAACCGCGCGCGGGCGGCGCCGGTGAAGCTCAGCGAGCGGCGGCTGCGCGGCGGGACGTGCCAGGCCATCGTCGTCAACTCCGGCTGCGCGAACGCCTGCACGGGCGCGGCCGGGATGCGCGACGCCCGCATCGCCTCGCAGTTGGCCGCCCGGGCGCTCGGCGTCGACGAGGAGCACCTGTGCATCGCGTCGACCGGCGTGATCGGCAGGCGCCTCGATCTCGACAAGATCGCGGCGGCGCTGCCGGCGCTGGCCGCGCGGGCACGGCCGACGGCCGGCATGACTTTCGCGCGCGCGATCATGACGACCGATCGCGGGCCCAAGGTCGCGGCGGCGCGCACGCGGGTCTGCACGGTCGTCGGCGTGGCAAAGGGCGCGGGCATGATCGCGCCGGACATGGCGACGATGCTCGCGTTCGTGCTGACCGACGCGCGCGTCGCGCCGCCGGCGCTGCGCGAGCTGCTGCGCGAAGTGACCGGCGAGACCTTCAACGCCATCAGCGTCGACGGGGACACGTCGACCAACGACAGCGTCTTCGTGCTCGCGTCGGGGCGTGCGTCGCGCGCGGGCGTCGCGCAGCTACGGCCACTCTTGAGGCGCGTCATGCGCGAGCTGGCCGAGGCGATCGTGCGCGACGGCGAGGGTGCGACCAAGGTCGTCGAGATCGCGGTCGAGGAGGCGCGCAGCACGCGCGAAGCGCGCGCCGTGGCGCGCCGGGTCGCCCTCTCGCCGCTGGTCAAGACGGCATTCTTCGGCGCCGACCCGAACTGGGGACGCATCGCCTGCGCCGTCGGCAACGCGGGCGTCGCGCTCGACATGCGGCGCCTGGCAATCGACATCGGCGGCGTCTCGGTCGTGCGCGACGGCGTGCCGGTCGAGGGCGACTCCGTAGCGGCGCGCGCGCACGAGGTTATGCGCCGCCCGTCCTATCGAATCCGCGTCGGCCTCGGCCGCGGTGGTGCGCGTGCCGCGGTCTCGACCTGCGATCTCAGCTACGAGTACGTCCGCATCAACGCCGAATACACGACTTGACCGGTCAGAGGAATAGCCCGCGGGGGCGGATGGTTTGCCGGTAAGAAGCATGAGTCAGAAGCGTGCGTTCGAGCGGATCGCCCTTCCCCACCTGCCCGCGCTCCATCGCATGGCGGTTCGTCTCTGCCGAAACGGCGACGACGCGAACGACCTGGTGCAGGACGGACTGGTGAAGGCCTTCCGCTTCTTCCACCGCTTCGAAGAGGGCTCGAACGCGCGCGCGTGGCTGTTCAAGGTGATGGTGAATATCTTCTACAATCGTTACCACAAGGCGGCGCGCGATCGGCGCCTCGCCGAGGACGTCGTCGCCGACGACCGCTTCGACCGCTTCGTCTCGGCCGCGTCACTCGCGCCCACGCGCGATCCGGAGCAGGCGCTTGTAGAACGGCTCTCGGGGGCAGGACTGCGGCGGGCGCTCGAGAATCTGCCGGTCGACTTCCGCGCGGCGGTGCTGCTCTGCGACGTCGAGGGACTCTCGTACCGCGAGATCGCCGACGTGCTCGAGTGCCCCATCGGGACCGTCATGAGCCGTATCTACCGCGGCCGGCGCGCGCTCAGGCAAGCGCTCGCCGGTGACGTTCCCACGGCATCCCAGGCCACGGCGGGCGCTGTCGATCTCGACGACTATCGGCGCTGGCGCGAGGGTGCTGCACCCCGTCCGAAGGGACGAGTGGAGTCGTGAACTGTGGCGACCTGCGCAAGCTCGCCGACGCGTACTTCGACGGCGAGTTCGCCGATGACGATCGGCGCGATCTCGAAGCGCACGCGGCCGCGTGCGTGGCGTGCGGAAGGCACGTCGAGACCGAGCGGCGTTACCACGACGCGCTGCGTGTCGGCCTGCGCGGGCTCGACGAGCCGGTGCCGCCGGCGCTCGCAGGGCGAATCGACGCGGCGCTGGCCGCGGCAGCCCGTCCGACGGGACGTGCCGAGGCCGCGCGCCCGTCGCGGACCCGCGCGTGGGTCGTGACCGCGTGCCTTGCCGCCGCGGCGTCCGCGGCGTCGCTCTTCTTCGTGCAGCGCCGCGACGAGAGGCTTCGAGCGCTCGACGCGGCCACCGCCGCCGCTTCCGTCTCCATCGTCGAGGCGGTCGTCGAGAGCCACCGGCGCGACCTGCCGGTCGAGGTCGCGAGCGTCAACCCCGAGGACGTGCGGCACTGGTTCCAAGGCAAAATCGACGTGCCGGTGCGGCCGCCGCACATGCGCACGTCGGGCGCCCGGCTCGTCGGCGGTCGCGTGTCGAACGTGCGCGAGCGGCAGGCGGCTCAGCTCGTCTACGATCTGGGCGGCCGCAAGGTCTCGGTGCTGATCTTCGATCCGGACGGGATGCGGCTGGACGCGCCGCGCCGCCAGCGCGTCCGCGATCACGACGTGGCGCTCGGTGGGCGCCGCGGCTACAACGTCGCGCTCTTTCAGGATCGCGGCCTCGGCTACGCCGTCGCCGGCGAGGCCGACGACGCCGAGATCATGAACTTCGTCCACGCCGCATTCGCGCCTTGATCATCGGTGGCCCGTCGCTTGAGTCGCGGCGACCTCTTCCGTATCCTCCGCCCTGATGCCCCCCGCCAAGCGCCGACTGATCTGCCTCGAGCCCGATCGTGAGCTCGCCGATGAGCTGCGCCTGGCGCTCGATCGGCGCGGCTTTCAGGTCGACGTGGCGGTCGACGGAGCCACCACGCTCGAGCTGCTCGCGGAGGCGCTGCCCGACGCGGTGCTGCTCGCGGCCGAGCTGCCGAGCAGCCAGAGCGGCTTCGCGATCTGCAACCGCTTCAAGAAGAACGCCGATTGGAAGCGCGTGCCGGTGATCGTCGCGTCGGGAAAGCCGAGCGCGATCGAGGACCACAAGAAGCTCAAGTGGCGCGCCGACGCCTACCTCGCGCACCCGATCTCGTTGCCCGACCTGCTGCAGGCGCTCGATACGCTGCTCGGCGGCAACGTGGCGGACGAGCCGGACGCGGCCGAGAGCGCGACCATCTCGCTCGACGACGCGGAGCTCTCGATCGTCGAGGAGCTGACGATGGAGGAGGGAGGCGCGCCCGACGGCGTCGAAGCACCGATCGGCGACGCCGACATCGAAAGCGAGGTGGCGGCGCTGGTCGCGCCGGAGATCGACCTGCTCGACGAGAGCCCCGTCGCGGACGGCGCCTTCGGCGAGACGCTCGAGGAGCCGCGCGCGACGGTGAAGATGCCGTCGGCCGCGCCGCGAACGCCGGCGCCGGGGCAGGGCACGTTCGAGCTTCGCGAGGCGCTCGACCTCAAGGATCGTCAGATCCTCGACCTGCAGGTCGCGCTCGATCGCAAGGACCGCGAGATCGCCGACCAGCGCGCCAAGCTGCGCGAGGCCGAGCGGGCGGCGCGCGAGCTCGAGGCGCGCGCGCTGGCCGTCGAGCGCGCTCGCGTCGACGCCGACCAGAGCGCGCGTGGCGCAGACGCGCGGCACGTGGAGGAGATCGAGAGCCTGCGGGAGGCGCACGCACGCGAGCTGGCGGAGCGTGGCGCGGCGGAGCAGCAGCGCTCGTCGCGGGCGGCGGAGGAGCGGGCGACGCTGAGCGAGCGAGCGAAGCGCGAGCTGGCCGCGGCGCTAACGCAGGCGGCGGCGGAGGAGCAGGCGGCGCGGGCGCAGGCGGTGGCGGAGATCGAGGCGACTCGGGCGGCCACCGAGGCCGCCGAGGCGAAGGCGGTGCGCGAGCTCGAGCACGCGCGCGCAATGGCCCGCACGGAGATCGAGGCGGCGCACGTCCAGGCGGCTCAGCAGGTCGAGGCGGCGCGGGCGGAGGCGCGTATGGAGCTGGAGGAGGCGCTCAAGGAGGCCGACAGGGCCTCCGAGGCGGTCGCCGCCCAGCACGCGCGCGAGCTGGGGATTCTCGCGAATCAGGTGCGCGCGAAGGAGGAGGAGTCGGGCAGGGTGATGGTCGCGGCGCACGAGGCGGAGGCCGAGAAGGCGGCGGCGCGCGCCGAGATTGCGCGCCTGACCAGGGAGATCGAGACGCGCGACGAGGCCATGGCCGCGCGCGCGCGCGATGCCGAGTCCGTCCGCCAGCGCAGCGACGAGCTCGAGGCGCAGCTCGCGCAGCAGCAGGAGGAGGTCGTACGCGCCTATCAGCGCGCGCAACTCGACGACCGGAACGCCGAGCACGTCCGGCGCGCGCTCGCGATCACGATCGCGCTGATCGAGCGCCGCGGGCAGTCGTAGCCGCGGGTTTCCTGGGCGCCCGTCAGGGGATCGGCAGGCTCGACATCGTGCCGCGGACCCCCATCGGAATTCCCGGCGGCGTCATGCACGCGTAGCCCTCGCCGGTGCGGCAGGTGCTTCCGTCAGAGCAGGTTTTCATGCAAAGGCCGGTGTTCGACGTGCACGCGGCGGAAAACGCGACGACGACCAGGAGAGGTCGGCGCACGCTACCTGGCCAGCTCGTCGCGAATGACCGCCTCCGCGCGCGACGTGTCGTCGGCGGCGAGCGCCGCGGCGAGGCGGCCGTTGCGACCGTGGATGCGCAGGTAGGGCAGGGCGGGCACGCCGACGAGCCAGCGCTTCGCGGCGGGCGAGTCCCAGTCGTGGATGTCGATCTTGCGGATCGCGACGCCCGGCTGCGCGCGCGCCAGCGCGATCAGCTTTTGCGCGAGCGCGTGGCAGGGCTCGCACCAGTCGGCGTAGAAATCAAACACGGTGACCTTGCCGGAGACGAGGTGCTTCTCGATCTCGACCGCTTCGCCGCCCATCGCGATGAGCTGCACGTCGGCGCCGGTCCAATCCTCGTCGCGCTGCGTCGCTCCGGGCGGCTTCCACCCGGGGGGGGGCGTCAGGTAGGCGCGGAATCCCGCGCGCTCGATGGCGCGCGCGATCTCCACCGGCGCGAGCGTCTCTGCGTGCGTCACCTCGGCCTTGCCCGCGGCGTAGTCGGCGCGTGCCTCGTGGATGCCGTCGAGCCCGTCCAGGGCCGATTCGATCTCGTCCTCTCAGCCGGGGCAGGTGAGGTCGTCGAGCCAGAGCACCGTGGTGCGGCCCGGGTGCCTCACTCCGTCCGACGGGACGTGGCCGGCGGAGCGCTCGGGCGCCGCAGCGCAGGCGAGCAGCAGAGCCAGAGTCGCCGGTGCGCGGGTCACGGCGTGCCTCGCAGCTCGACGGGGAGCGGGAACGTGACCTCTTCTGTCGCGGTCCTGAGCTCGCTGACTTCGATCGGGCCGAGCTGCCGGATACGGTCGAGCACGCCGCCGACGAGCGATTCGGGGGTCGAGGCGCCCGAGGTGACCCCGACGCGGGCGCAACCGCGCAGCCATGAGGGGTCGACGTCGCCGGCGTCGTTGACGAGGTGCGCCCGGGCGCCGGCAGCGCGCGCGACCTCGACGAGGCGGCTGGAGTTGGACGACTCGCGCGAGCCGACGACCAGGATCAGCGAGCAGCTCCGCGCCAGATCCTTGACGGCGCTCTGGCGATTCTGCGTCGCGTAGCAGATGTCGTCCTTGCGTGGCCCGCGGATGCTCGGGAAGCGCCGCCGCAGGACTTCGACGATCGCCAGCGTGTCATCGACCGAGAGCGTCGTCTGCGTCAGGTAGGCGACGCGCGTCGGGTCGGCGGCCTGCACCGTCTTGGCATCC
>JBBTFH010000147.1:0-1590 GCA_038041915.1 Myxococcota bacterium | reverse complement strand
CGCACGCTTTTCGTCCTCCCGACCGACAATTCGTCAGGAGGCAACACGATGCGCAAAACGGCACTCTTCTTCTGGCTCTCCATGGCTTGCAGCAACGGTACGGCCGACCGACCGGCCGTCGGCGATACCAAGGCGGCCGGGCCGCCGGCGCCCGAATCCGCACCCGACCAACCGGCCGTCGGCCACGCGAAGGCGATCGAGACGCCGACCGCGAGCGCCATGCCCGCGGGACCGCCCGCGCGGCCGTCGAAATCGCCGGCACGCCACCCTAAGGAGCGCGCCGCACGCCCCGCGGAGGTAGGCGCCGAGGCGCCTCGCGCCCCGCAGCCGCCTTCGCCCCCGGCCGGCGATACGGTTCGCATCTTTATCTCGAGCAGCCCGCGGAACGCGCTCGTCTTCGTCGACGGAAAGCAGCTTTCGCAGGTCACGCCGGCGACCGCTCACCTGCCGAAATCGCTTTCCGAGGTCACCGTCAGGGTCCACAAGGACGGCTACGACGATGCCGAAAAGAAGCTCGTCCCCGACCGCTCGCACGCGATCAACTTCCGCCTGCACGAAACCGGCGTCGCGACGCTCTCCATCCGCACCGCCCCGTCCGACGCGCGCATCTTCGTCGCCGGAAACGCGCTCCCGCAGGTTTCCCCGGTCAAGGTGAAAGTCCCCCAGGGGCTCGACCCCGTGGAAGTTCGCGCCGAGAAGGAGGGCTACCCGACGGAAACGAAGCTGGTGATCCCCGACCGCGACCGCTTCGTGTGGATTTACCTCAGGAAGCCGTAATGCGCGCCGAGCGCACGCCGAGTCCGTCGAAAGCGCTCGGCCGAACGCCGGACGCGCCGGCACGGTCGCGCGCGTTGGCCGGAAGGGCGCCGCGCTGTATGGTCGTGCCGTGACGCTGGCACTGCTCGAAACGCTGATCATCCTCTCGGGCGTCGGCAAGGCGCCGGCGCATCTGGGCCCCGTCCTCGATCGCGTCGCGGCCGAGGTCGGCGCGGACGCGCGCTTCGGCGACACGCTCGCACGCGCAATCGACGAGCGCCTCTCGCTCCCGGCCGGCGACCCGATCGCCGCGCGCGACGTGGCGGTCATGCGCGAGGCGACCGATTCGGTGTTTCGCGTCTACGCCGCGGGCGACTGGGCGCCGGCCGCCGAAACGCTCGAGCGGCTGCGCGCGCGCATCGACGCGAGCCCCTCGTCGCTGTCCGCGGACGTCTCGCTGCGCGAATCGCTCTACGACATCCGCATCATGCTCGGCGAGTGCTACCGGCGGCTCAGCCGCGACGCCGAGGCCAACGCGCTCATGGCCGAGGCCATTCGCAGCGACGCCAAGCGCGAGCCCTCGACGCTGCGCTTCTCGCCCGACGTGCTCGACTTCTTCAAGAAGGTGAAGCGCGACCTCGACGCCCAGCCGCGCGGGACGCTCGAAATCACCAGCGAGCCCGCCGGCGTTTCGGTGTTCGTCGGCGGCGAGTTCTCCGGGCAGACGCCGGTCAAACTCGGCGATCTCTATCCCGGGCGCTACCGCGTCCTCGTCGGCACCGGCGCGACCACCAGCCGCGCCCACGACGTCACGGTCCAAGGCGACGAGCGGCT
>JBBTFH010000146.1:0-13559 GCA_038041915.1 Myxococcota bacterium | reverse complement strand
TCGCCGCGGTGTCGCCGCGCGGCGTCGGCGACGAAGCGCGCCGAGGCGCCGTCCTCGACGATCGGCGCGCCTGGCCGTCCGAGGCAGTCGAGCAGCGCGCGGGCCTTCGCGGGGCGCGAACCGATCACGCCGAGGATCTCGACGCGCGCATCGCTGCACAGGACGGCGAGCGCGAGCGCCGCGTCGGCCGAACGGCCGAGCGCGGACTCGCCGACGGGTCCATCGAAGACGACGCGGTGTCCGAGCGGATCCAGCGGGCGGGGCTACCGTCGGCGGCGAAGCGACGCCGCTAGCCGAGGGTCTTCTGGCCCCTCTTCCAATCGGCGGGGCACTTCTCGCCGGTCTGCAGCGCGTCGAGGATGCGCAGCGTCTCCTCCGTCGAGCGGCCGAGGTTGGTGTTGTAGACCTGCTCGGCCTGGACGACGCCCTTCGGATCGATGATGAACGTCGCGCGCAGCGCGATGCCCTTGTCGTCGAGCAGCACGGCGTAGTCGCGCGCGATGGTCTTCGTGATGTCGGACACCACGGCATACTTCACGTCCGGAAGGTCACGCTCGATCCACGCCTTGTGCGAGAAGACGCTGTCGATGCTGATCGCCACGACTTCGGCGCCGCGCTCGCGAAACGCCTGATGGCTACTCGCAAACGCTTTCAGCTCCGTCGGGCAGACGAAGGTGAAGTCGAGTGGATAGAAAAATGCGACCACCCACTTGCCGCGCAGCTCCGCGAGCGAGAACTTCTTGATCTCTCCATTGATATAGGCCTGCCCCTGAATGTCCGGAGCCGGCTTGCCAACGAGTGCCATTGGGATTCTCCTTTGGGCGGCCGGTGGGGCCGCCAGCGGTGGGGAAGATACGCGCCGATGCCCCATTGTCAACGGCTGTTCTGCTACCGGGAAGAATCGTCGCATGGCGCGAGCGTTCTTGGGTTGCGGGCGTCGCCCGCGCTGTGGGCAACAGTGCGCAAGCGGCGCTCGTCTTGACATCCCGGAACCCCTATGGGAGATACGATTTTCCAGTTATGACCCGCGCGCTCACGCTCAAGCGGATACGGTTCGGCGAGTTCCTCATCGAGCGGCAGGTGCTGAGCGAAGGTCAGCTCCTCGATTGCCTCGCGGTCCACTGGGAGAGCGGGTGTCGCGTCGGTGATGCCGCCTGCGAGCGTGGCTACGCGGGCCGGCTGGTCGTCGAGCGGGCGGCGCGCGAGTATCAGTCGCTCCACACCATCTACGTGTAGAGATTCACGTGGTTCCCATGCCGGACGCGGGCGAAAGCATCGACTCGACCTCCGGCGCCGATGCGCAGGACCCGAGCGACGCGCTCGACGGACGTTTCGAGCAGGCGTTCGACGCGTTCGTCAGGGACGCGCGCCTGTGGCGCAGCACGGTTCGTGCTTCGCGCCGGCCTCGTCCGCCGGCGGTCGCTGCCGTCGATTCGGCGCCCGAGGCCGCTTCGTTGCAGCCGGTCGCGGAGGCGCCATCGGTCGTCTCCGCGGCGCCGGCGCCGGCGTCGCGCTCCGAACCCGAGCCCGAGCGGGAGGCCGAGTCCGAGCCGGAACCCGAGTCCGAGCCCGCCGCGGCATCCCTTGCGTCCCAGGCCGACGCGCAGGACAAGACCGTCGTCGGCGCACCGCCCGACGCCGTTTCCGACGAGCCGACGTACAAGGGGCCGCCCCCGACGCTGGGAGACGAAGTCGCGGAAGAGCCGCCGCTCGTCGGCGCCCACGCCGCGCGCGCGCCGGAGGCGGTCGAGAAGAGCGCCGGGCCGGCGAAGGCCGAGGCGGCCGCGAAGCCGGCTTCCGCGACGCCGCCGGACGAGCCGGCGAGGCCGGTCCCGGCGGTGGCCACGGCTACGCCGGCCCCCGCAGCTCGCTCGATGGGGCTGACGCTGCTCGTCGTCGCGCTCGTCAGCGCGGTTCTCAGCGGCGGTGCCGTCATCGCTTTCCTGCGCGCCTCGGACGATTCTGATCGGCGCGCGCGCCCGATGACCTTTTCGACGACGACGATGACGTTGCCGCCGCCGCCTTCGGCCGCGCCCGAGCCGCCCGCCGCGCCGGTCGTCACGCCGCTCAACGTACCCGTGGCGGCCGTCGCCGCGCCGCCGACGCCTCCGCCCGCCGAGGCAGTGGCAAATCCTGCCGTCGCCAAGCCGCCCGCGAACCGCGCCGCCGCGCCCACGCGCGCGCCGGCGGCTTCCGCGCGCCCCAGGTCGAGCGCCGAGGAGCCTGCCGCAAGACCCGCTCGCCCCGCCCCGCCGACTCCGCGCAAGGCGCAGGACTCGGGACTGACGCCGACCGACGAGATCTTCAGCGGCTCGTCCAAGAAGAAGCCGGGCGGCAAGCCCTCCCGGAAGGACAAGCCCGCCGAGGCCAAGCCCGGCGAATGGGAGGACCCGTTCGCTCAGTAGGGCCAGTCGCTGGCGCAGTCGTCATCGCCGTGCTTCTCTGTGCCGCTTCGGGCGCACGCGCCGACGAAGCGCTTGACCAGGCGAAGAAGCGCTACGGCGCCGGCGTCGAGCACTTCAAGGCGCAGCGCTACGCGGAGGCGGCCAAGGAGCTCGAGGCGGCCTATGCGCTCAAGCCGATACCGAAATTCTTGGTCGACATCGCCAAGACGCACCTCAAGACCGGCGACAGGCCGGCGGCGCTACGCCATCTGAAGCAGTTTCTGCGTGAGGCGCGCATCGGCGATCCCGATCGCGCGGCCGTCGAGCAGATGGTCGCGGAACTCGAGGCCGAGGTCGTAGCGCCGAGCGAGGAGGCGGAGATTCCGGCGCCGATCGAGGTGCCCGGCGTGGAGCCGGAAGCGCCCGAGGAGCCGGCGGGCAACGCGAAGACGGGCGCGGGTTCCGCCGCGGCGGCGAAGCGAAAGCGCGCGGGTCCGGCGGCGATTGTCCACACGCCGATCGACGAGGTGCGCGCCGGCGCGAAGATTTCGCTCGTCGCCGAGCTTCCGTCGGGCGTCGACGCGGCGCACGTTTGGGTCTTCTACCGCGACGCCGGGCGCGAGCGTTTCCGCCAGCGCGAGATGGCTGCACAAGGCTACGCGTACGTCGCGGAGATCCCCGCTCGCGCGGTCGTCTCGTCGTCGATGCAGTACTACGTGGAGGCCCGCGACGCGGCCGGCCGCGCCGTCGCCCTGTCGGGCAGCTCCTACAACCCGCATATCATCGTGGTCATCGGTGGCCGCGCGCCCCCGCGCCGCGCGACCGCCGCCGACGCGCCGCCGCCGGAGTATCGCGGCTGGACGTGGCTGTCCGCCGCAGCCTCGGTCGCGCTGGTCGGCGCCGGCGCCACCTTCGCTATTCTGGCGAAGGATCGCGAGTCGGCGCTGGAGAAAGCGGCCGACGATTCGCTCGATCAGCAGGCGCCGGCGCAGCCGTTCACCTGGGACTACCGCGATATCCGCGATTACGAGGCGCAGGGGCGCTCGTTCGCGACGCTCTCGCGCGTCTTCTTCGCCGTCGGCGGGCTTTTCGCCGGCGCCGCCGGAACGCTGTGGTACCTCGACTACCGCCGCGCGCACGAGCCGCGGAAACAGGTGCTTCCGATGGCACGGTTGCGGCTGACGCCGGTCGGCGTTCTCGGGGAGTTCTGACCGTGCGGGCGCTGGCTCTGGCCGTCGCGCTCGTGGTCGGCTGCTTCGATCCCGCCATCGCGAACCGAGCGTTTCGTTGCGCTGACGACGAGCCGTACTGCCCCGACGGCCAGACCTGCGGCGACGACGGCTTCTGTGTCGATCCGGACACGATCGAGGCGGGCGCGCCCGATGCCGGCGACGCCGGCGCCGACGGGCCTTTCGAGAAGGAGGCGCCGAAGCTGGTCGGCTCGGCGCGTCCCGAGGGCGTTTCGTGTCTGGACGACAACCGGGAGCCGCCCGACAACTATGGCGACGCCATCGAGCTGGCGGTGGGGTCGCACGACAACCTCCAGATCTGCTGGGACGGGGATCTCGACTACTTCCTGGTGGAGGTGGAAGAGGGCGAACGGCTCGAGGTCACCGTGAGCTTCTCGCATGACGCTGGCGACATCGACGCCGTGATGAAGGCGCCGCCGCAGAAGAGCGCGCGCGTGCTGGACCTCGGGCAGAGCGTCAACGACGACGAGCATCTGACGATGAGCGATCCGGCTCCGGACTCCGGTGACTACCGCATCGCAGTCTTTGGCTACGGCGGCGCCGTCAACAGCTACTCGCTGACGATCGCCATTTCCTCGCCATAGCCCGGGGCTGTCGCAGCCGGCCCGACGGGCTCGTCGCCCGGATCGTCGAAGGCGACGGCGCCCGCCCCGCCGAGCGCACACCCCGTCGGGTGGGCTGCGGCAGCCGGCGGATTGCTGGCGGAACCCAAGGTTACGCGCGCGTTTCGCAGCGGCAAATTTCTGGCTGCGGCAGCCCGTCCGACGGGACGTAGGCTATAATCCGCCACGTGAGTCGCTTAGGCGATCTGCTCGTCCGCGAAAACCTGCTCTCTCCGTCGCAGCTCCAGCGCGCGCAGGAAGAGGCGCGCAAGAGCGGCAAACGCCTCGGCGAGATCCTCCCGCGCCTCGGCTACATCGCCGAGAACGAGCTCACGAGCTTCCTCTCCAAGCAGTACGGTGTTCCGTCGATCAATCTCGCCGAGTACGAGATCGATCCCGAGATCATCCGCCTGATTCCGAAGGACGTCGCGAAGAAGCACATGGTCGTGCCGATCAACCGAGCGGGCTCCGCGCTGATCGTCGCGATGAGCGACCCGTCGAACATCTACGCGATCGACGATCTCAAGTTCCTCACCGGCTACAACATGGAAATCGTGGTCGCCGCCGAGACGGCGATCATCGAGGCCATAGCGAAGTACTACGAGGAGGCGCCACCCGACTATGCCGGCGTCCTCGAGGAGTTCAACGAGACGGACGTCGAGCTCGGCGGCGAGGAGGAGGCGGTCAACGTCGTCGATCTCTCGAAGGCCGCCGAGGACGCCCCGGTCGTGCGCCTGGTCAACGCCATGCTGCTGAACGCGATCAAGAAGAACGCCTCCGACATCCACATCGAGCCGTACGAGAAGAAGCTGCGCGTGCGCTACCGCATCGACGGCGTGCTCTACGAGGAGATGCACCCGCCGATCAAGCTCAAGAACGCGATCACGAGCCGCGTGAAGATCATGGCCAACCTCGACATCGCCGAGCGGCGGCTTCCGCAGGACGGGCGCATCAAGCTCAAGCTCGGCAAGGACGGCACGGGATCGTCGCGCGAGATGGACTTCCGCGTCTCGGTGCTGCCGACGCTGTTCGGCGAGAAGGTCGTGCTTCGCCTGCTGGACAAGTCGAACCTGCAGCTCGACATGGCCAAGCTCGGCTTCGACCCGCAGCCGCTCGAGTGGTTCAAGAAGTCCATCTACCTCCCCTACGGCATGGTGCTCGTCACCGGCCCGACAGGCTCGGGCAAGACCACTACGCTCTACTCGGCGCTCACGGAGCTGAACAAGTCGACGCACAACATCTCCACCGCCGAAGATCCCGTCGAGTACAACCTGCCCGGCATCAACCAGGTGCAGATGCACGACGAGATCGGGCTGAACTTCGCCACCGCGCTGCGCGCGTTCTTGCGGCAGGACCCCGACATCATCATGGTCGGCGAGATCCGCGACTTCGAGACCGCCGAGATTGGGGTCAAGGCGGCGCTCACGGGCCACATGGTGCTGTCGACCATCCACACCAACGACGCGCCGTCGACCATCTCGCGCCTGCTCAACATGGGCATCGAGCCGTTCCTCGTCTCCGCGTCGACCAACCTCATCCTCGCGCAGCGCCTCGCGCGCAAGGTCTGCCAGGAGTGCAGGCAATCGGCGGGCACCAATCCGCAAGCGCTCATCGACATCGGCATGAGTCCGGAGGACGCGCAGACCGTCCAGTTGTTCAAGGGAGCCGGCTGCAAGACCTGCAATAGCACCGGCTACAAGGGCCGCGTCGCGCTCTACGAGGTGATGCCGCTCTTCGACGAGATCAAGGAGATGATCCTGCAGGGCGCCTCGACGTCCGAGATCAAGTCCGAGGCGATCCGCGTGGGCATGCAATCGCTGCGGGCGGCCGGTATCGGCAAGATCAAGGAAGGCATGACGTCGATCGAAGAAGTCATTCGCGTGACGGCGGAGGACTGAGGAGATGGCGGCCAACCTCCACCAGCTTCTCAAGGCGATGGTCGACAAGGGGTCGTCGGACCTGCACATCACGACGGGGTCGCCGCCGCAGCTTCGCATCGACGGGCAGCTCATCCCTCTGCGCCTGCCGCCGCTCACGCCGACCGAGACCAAGCAGCTCTGCTACTCGATCCTCACCGACGCGCAGAAGGTGAAGTTCGAGGAGGACCTCGAGCTCGACTTGAGCTTCGGGGTGAAGAGCCTGGCGCGCTTTCGCGCCAACGTCTTCATGCAGCGCGGCGCGGTCGCCGGGGCGTTCCGCCTGGTGCCGCTCAAGGTGCCGACGTTCGGCGATCTCGGCCTGCCGCCGGTCGTGCGCGACCTGTGCCGCAAGACGCGCGGGCTCGTCCTCGTCACCGGGCCGACGGGAGCGGGGAAATCGACGACGCTGGCCGCGATGATCGACACGATCAACACCGAGCGGCGGCAGCACATCGTCACGATCGAGGACCCGATCGAGTTCCTCCACCCGCACAAAGGCTGCGTCGTCAATCAGCGCGAGGTCGGCACCGACACCAAGAGCTTCAAGGGCGCGCTCAAGCACATCCTCCGGCAGGATCCCGACATTGTGCTCATCGGCGAGATGCGCGACCTGGAGACGATCGAGGCGGCGCTGCAGGTCGCCGAGACCGGACACATGGCATTCGCGACGCTGCACACCAACGGCTGCGTCGAGACGATCAACCGTATTGTCGACGTCTTTCCTCCCTACCAGCAGACGCAGGTGCGCACGCAGCTCTCTTTCGTGATCGAGGGCATCATCTCGCAACAACTCCTGCCGAAGGCGACGGGCCAGGGGCGCGTGATGGCGTGCGAGGTGCTCATGCCGAGCGACGCGATCCGTGCGCTCGTGCGCGAGAACAAGGTCCAGCAGCTCTACTCGCAGATGCAGGTCGGCCAGGCCAAGAACCAGATGCAGACGATGAACCAGGCGCTGCACGGCCTGTACGCGCGCCGGCTCGTGACGCTCGAGGACGTCATCGCGCACAGCCCCAACCCCGACGAGCTGCGCGCGATGATCCAGACCGGCCAGCCGACCGGCGGCACGACCCGGCCGGCGGCGCAATGAAACTTCCGCGAGCGAGGGAAGCCTAGCCGATGGCCGTCTTCGCGTGGGAGGCGAAAACGCGCGCCGGCGAGGTTCGCACCGGCCTGATGGAGGCGGCCAGCGAGGACGCGGTTCGCCAGCGCCTCCTCGCGCAGCAACTCACCCCGGTCCACGTCAAGAAGAAGATGCGGGAGATCAACATCTCGTTCGGGACCGGCGTGCAGACCAAGGACATGGTCGTGTTCACGCGCCAGTTCGCGACGATGATCGACGCCGGCCTGCCGTTGGTGCAGTGCCTCGACATCCTCGGCAACTCGACCGAGAACCGCGCCTTCGGCAAGATCCTCCTCGACGTCAAGGAGCGGGTCGAGGCCGGAGCGACCTTCAGCGACGCGCTGCGCGCCCACCCGCGCGTCTTCGACGAACTGTTCTGCAACCTCGTCGGGGCCGGCGAGGTCGGCGGAATCCTCGACACCATCATGAATCGCCTCGCCGTCTACATCGAGAAGGCGCAGAAACTGAAGAGCAAGGTCAAGGGCGCGATGGTCTACCCCATCTCGGTCATGTTCATCGCGATGGGCGTCGTGACGCTGCTGCTCTGGAAGGTGATCCCGGTGTTCGAGAACATGTTCAAGGACATGGGAGCGGGCGCGCTACCCGCGCCGACCCGGATCGTCATGGGCATCAGCCATGGCTTCATCGGCAATCTCCACTTCATCGTCGCCGGTTCTATTGCCGCGGCCGGCGGCTTCACCGCGTTCATCCGATCGCCCAAGGGAAAGCTCATCTGGCACGCCGTCATCCTGAAGCTACCGATCGTCGGGCCCGTGCTGCGCAGGCAAACCGTCGCGCGCTTCTCGCGGACGCTCGGCACGCTGCTCACCTCGGGCGTGCCGCTGCTCGACGCGCTCGAGGTCACCGCCAAGACGGCGGGCAACACCATCGTCGAGCGCGCGGTCCGCTTCGTCTCGGCGCGCGTATCCGAGGGCCGCGATCTCGCCGGGCCGCTCGGCGAGACGGGCGTCTTCCCGCCGATGGTGGTCCAGATGATCGGCGTCGGGGAGCACACCGGCGCGATGGACACGATGCTGCAGAAAATCGCCGACTTCTACGAGGAGGAGGTCGACGTCGCCGTCGACGCGATGACCAAGATGATGGAGCCGCTCATGATGGTCTTCCTGGGCGGCATCGTCGGCGGTGTCATCATCGCCATGTACATGCCGATCTTCGAGCTCGCCGGAAGTGTCAAGGCCGAGTAGTTCGGCGGTGCCGCACCGGCCGCGCCCCCCCCGACGGGGTGAGCGGTCGGTCCCCCCGACCGCCGCTGCGTTGGCGGTGCCCCTCGGCGACGATACGCCGACGCGCCGCCTCGCCTACCTGATGTCGTTCCGCGTCGTGCTGGTGTCGGTGATGCTCGCCGCGGCCGTGGCGCTCGACATCGCGTGGGGGCACATCGACTTCGGGAGGAGCCAGTTCGGGCGATACCTCCTGCTGCTCGCCGGGGCTGCCTACGTGTTGGCGATCGCCTACTCGCTGCTGCTGCCGCGCGCACGCGACACGGAGGCTTTCGGCCTCACGCAGATCGCCGGCGACCTCTGTTTGACGACAATTCTCGTCCACACCACCGGCGGAGGGTTGAGCGCCTTTGTCTTCCTCTATCCGCTCGCCTCGCTCGCCGCCGCGGTGCTGTTCTTTCGGCGCGGCGCGCTGCTCGTCGCGCTCGCCGGAAGCACGCTGTTCGCGGCCGTCGCCATCGGCGGCTATCGCGGCATCCTGCCGCCGATCCCCGGGCAGGAGGTGCTGCCGTGGGAGACGACGGTGCAGGAAATAGCGCGTCTCGTCGCCACCAACGCGGCCGCCTGCTTCGCGGTGGCCATGCTCGGCAACTTCCTCGGCAAGGAGCTCGGCCTGGCCCGCGCGCAGGTCGCCGCGCAGGAGCTCTTCATTCGGGATCTGTCGGTGCTCAACGACGCGATCGTGCGCGCGCTCCCGAGCGGCTTGATCACGACCGATCGGCAGAGCCGCATCCGCACCGCGAACGCCGCCGCCAGTGAGATCCTCGGCGCCTCCGGGGGGCTCGCGGGGCGCGCGCTCATCGAGGCGGCGCCTCCGCTGTTCGACCTGGTCGCCCGCTCTCCGGACCAGGCGTCGATTCATCGCGCCGAGGTGTCGGTCGTACGCGACGACGGCCGCAGCGTCGAGCTCGCGGTGTCGGTCTCGCCGCTGCGCGGGCAGGGCGACCTCGTCGTCGGCCGAGTGCTCTCGTTCCAGGACCTCACCGAGCTGCGGAGCTTGGCGGAGAAGGTGCGACGTGCCGAGCACCTCGCCGGGATCGGCCGGCTCTCCGCGGCCATAGCGCACGAGCTGCGCAACCCGCTGGCGGCGATCTCGGGCGCCATAGAGCTGCTCGCGCGCGACTCCAATGGCGCTGGCCGGGGCGCCGAGGAGCAGCAGCTCCACGACATCGTGCTGCGTGAGGTGGCGCGCCTCTCGAAGCTGGTCGAGGACTTTCTCCAGTATGCGCGTCCGCAGCCGCCGCATCGAGCGCCGATCGATCTGCGCGATCTCGTGGCCGACGTCGCGCGGATGTTCCGCGAGGACGCCGCCCAGCTCGGCGTCGCCGTCGCGATCGAGGCGTCGCGCGAAGTGCGCGCCGAGGCCGACGCGTCGCAGCTCCGGCAGGTGCTCTGGAACCTCCTGCGCAACGCCGCGCAGGCGAGCGCGAGCGGCTCGTCCGTGGAGGTGGCGGTGCGCAGCGACGAGGGCGCCGCCCTCATCGCTGTCCGCGATCGCGGCGCCGGGCTCAGTGCCGCTGCGCGCGCGCACCTCTTCGAGCCGTTTTTCACGACCAAGGAAGGCGGCACCGGACTCGGTCTCGCCATCGCCAAGCGCATCGTCGAAGAGCACGGAGGCACGATCGACGTCGACGGCGCTCCCGGCGCGGGAACGACCTTCACGGTGCGGCTGCCCGCGGTTGGCGCGCAGACCAGACTTCCAGCCGGCTAGAACATGAACTGCGTGCCGAGGTTCACATCTGCGTGCACGCTCGGGTCGTCGGGCATGAGCGCGAGCGCGTTGGCCTCAAGCACGAGGGCGAGCCCGGGATTGAAGTCGTAGTTGATGCCCCCGCCCGCGCCCAGCGCGAACTTTCCCGAGGCGATCGTGTCGCGCCGATCATCGGCGTCGGGCCCGAGGTTGACCATGTGCCGCACCTGGCCTCCGCCCACGCCGCCGCTGACGAAGAAGCGTAGCGGGTCGTTCGACAGGTAACGCTTCACGCGCAGCTCGCCGAAGAAGCTCTTCGCGTCATGCTGCTTGTACTGCGCGCCGGAGACGAGCTGGACGCGCGCGAGCACGCCGACGTGCCAGAGGTCGGCGACCTGGTGCGCGATTTCAAAGCCGACGTGCAGCGGCGAGACCGCGACGCCGGTGTTGATCTCGACCGCCTCGCAGTTGTCGTCGTCGAAAAGGCAGAAATTTCCCTCGTCGTCGTCCTCCTCGATTTCGGCTCCCACGTGCTGGCTCTTGGACCCGAAGCCGATCACGCCGCCGCCTGTGCCGACGCTGAAGCCGAGCGTCCAGCGCCGATCCTCGCGCGCGTCCTCGGCGGACTCGGGCGGCGGCTCGGCGCGCCGCCGCACGGCTCGCCCCACCGTCGCGGCTCCTCCGCTCAGGCTGATGATGTTGGGGCTGGCCGCGCTGCCGTTCTGCGCGACCGGACGGCTGCGCACGTCCACGGCCTCGAGGTAGTAGTGCAGCGCCCGCCCGCGCACGGCGTCACCCGGGATCTGCGCGACCCAACTGGTGCCGCGCTTGATCATCGCCTCCGGCTCGAAGTTCTCGCGGCCAGCGCGCCGGTAATAGAGGACGATCTTCTTCGCGCCGACGTCCTCGCCCACCTCGGCGCGCACGACGATCGGGAATCCGGCGCGCGCGTCGTCGATCGGCGTGTGTACCAGACCGCGGATCGACGGCAGCGAAGGCTCGGCGGGCAGAATCGGGCCGGGCGCGGGCTTGGGCGCCTCGCCTTTGAGTGAGTCGCGCGCGTTCTGGAAGATCTCCTGCAACTCGGGCGTGGCGATGCTCGGCTCGATCTGCGCCGTCGGATCGATCTGCAGCCCCCTGCGGAACTCCTGGAAGCCCCGGTATGGGTCCTTCAGCCCCGCTACGTAGACCACGCCGAGGCTTACGTGCAGCTTCGCGACCAACGGATCATCGTGGACGCCGGCGGCGTTCGCGGCTTCGAACGCGCCGACGAGGTCCTTCTTCGCCGCCTCGAACTCGAGCGCGTCGTAGTTGCTCATCGCCTGCTGGTTGGCCTGCTCGAGCTTCTGCAGCGTCGCCTCGCGCGTCTCCGCGATGGCGGACGATCCGACGAGGAGCGCTGCGGCGAGGCTGCCGCAGCCCACCCGAAGGGGTGTCGTCAGGCGCATCATCACTTGGAGGTGATCATGAATTCGACGCGGCGATTTTGCTCGCGTCCGATCTTGCTGCGGTTGTCGGCGATCGGCTGCGACTCGCCGAAGCCCCTTGCTTCGAGCCGCGAGCCGTCGACGCCCTTCTTGCCCAGATACGTCTTCACGGAGTCGGCGCGCTTCTGGCTCAGCTTCTCGTTCGCGCGGTCGTTTCCGCGACTGTCGGTGTGGCCCTCGACCCGTACTTGCATGGTCGGGTTGTTCTGGAGCACCAACGCGACCTCGTCGAGCAGCGCGAACGACACGGGATCGATGTCCCACTTGTTGAACTTGAAGAAGACCTTCTGGGAGATCTCGATCTTGTCGTCGGTGATCTTGACGAGCTTGTAGAGATCGGGGCAGCCGTCGGTGTCCTCGTCGCCGTCGTAGTCCTCGGGCTCGTTCGGGCAGGTGTCGACGACGTCGAGAATCTGGTCCTGATCGTTGTCCGGGTCGGGGCAGCCGTCCTCGTCCTGGAAACCGTCCAGGTCCTCGGGCTGCAGCGGGCACTGGTCGTTGACGTCGAGGATGCCGTCCTGGTCGTTGTCCGGCTCGGGGCAGCCGTCCTCGTCTTCGAACCCGTCCTTGTCCTCGGGCTCGAGCGGGCACTTGTCGCTCGACAGGCAGACTCCGACGTACTTGTCGAGCGTCGCCTGAATCTCGGGCGCGGGATCGCACACGCCGTCGGCGTCGTTGTCGGGCTCGGGACAGCAGTCGTCGTCTTGGAATCCGTCCTTGTCCTCGGGATCGACCGGGCAGCGGTCCACGTCGTCCAGACAGCCGTCGCCGTCGGTGTCCTTGGCCTCGGCGATGACCACCTTGGGCGCGCAGCGCTCGGGCGGCGAGTTCTGGTAGGCGCGCGTCGCGTTCTCGCTGGCTATGGCCAGGTGATCCCTGGCGTCGAGGTAGTGGCCCTGATCGAGCTCGGTGTCGGTGAACTCGAGGTTCGACTCGGCGAGCGCGAGCTCGCGCGGTGAGCACTTGTAGGCGCCGTTCTCGCGCGCCTTGGCCGTGACGTTGCGCACGCCCTTGGACTTGCCGCGCAGCTCGGCGCCCGCGCAGCCGAGCGCCGCGGACAGCGCCAGCGCGAGCGGGAGGCCGCGCCTCACCACTGCGTTCCAGCCGCCGGCAGGGGAGGCGCGTTCTCGATCGTCGGTGCGCCCGAGTCGATGCCGCCGGCCGCGCGCTCCAGCGCGAGCTGACGTCCCTTTTTCGCCAGCAGCTCCGCCTTGCGGCCGAACTCGATCGCCGCCTCGAAATCGGCGACGGCCGCCTCGCGCCGGGCCTTGTGGATGTAGGACGTCGCCGCGTACCACTCGTAGGGCGCGTAGCGTTCCGCGTCGGCCGCCTTGGCCTCTTCCACCGCCATGGCCGCCTTCTGCGTGACCTGGCTGAGGTATTCGACGGGTCCGCACCCTGCCGCCGAGAGCAAAAATCCGAGGCAAAGTACGCGCAACGAAAGGTCTCCGGGCGGGCACGCTAGCAAACGAGGATCAGCCGGTCAAGCAATGCGCCAGCAATGCGCCCGTCAATGTAAGCGCCGCGGGGCGCGCTTCTGGACGGGTGGGACTACGGCGGGACGTAGGCCATGCCGTCGTTGGAGTAGGCGCCGCCGGCAGCGCCGCCCCAGACGACCATCTCCGAGCCGGTCCACACGGCGCTGTGGGCCATGCGCGGCCACGGGCCGGCGGAGGGCGTCAGCGTCCAGCCGCCGGAGGGCGTCCAGCGGCCGCCGTCGTCGAGGTAGTCGCCGCCGGCGCCGCCCCAGACGACCATCTCCGAGCCGGTCCACACGGCGCTGTGGCCGATGCGCGGCGACGGGCCGGCGAAGGGCGTCAGCGTCCAGCCGCCGGAGGGCGTCCAGCGGCCGCCGTCGTTGAGAGC
>JBBTFH010000145.1:4025-11856 GCA_038041915.1 Myxococcota bacterium | reverse complement strand
AGGCCCGTGCGCTTCATTGCGCGAGTCTACGCTTGGAGGCGCGCCACAGGTGGGTGAAGCGCGCGTTCGGGATCGGCGCGTAGCCGCGCAGCGCGCGGCGCGCCACCACGACGTTGTCCTCGTGGTAGAGGGGCACGATCGGAAGATCCTCGGCGAGGCGCCGCTGCACGACTTTGTATGCGGCGCGCCGCGCCTCGCGATCGGGCGCGCGGCGACCCTCGTCGAGCAGGCGATCGACCTCGGCGTCGCGGTAGCGCCAGCGGTTGTTGCCGGCGTCGGGGCGCGCGGCCGTCGGGATGCTCGACGAGTGGAAGAAGCGGTGCAGGTACTGCGGCTCGCCCACCTCGGTCACCTGCATCGTCACGAGTTGGAAGTTGCCCTTGCGCACGTCGTCGAAGAACGTGGCGAACTCGTAGCTGCGAACCTCGGCCTCGATGCCGACCTCGGCGAGCTGCCGCGCGAGCACGCGCGCGAGCGCGACGCGGAAGCGGTTCGACGACGTCTTGTACGAGAGCCGCAGCCGCGGCGCGGGGCCGTCGCCGTCGGGATCGCGCAGGCCCGCGTCGTCGAGCAGCCGGCGTGCCCGCGCCGGATCGTAGGCGTAGCGGGGCACGTCGCCCGAATACGCCCAGTGGCCGGGCGCGAGCATTCCGGTGGCGAGCACGGCACGACCCGCGAGCTTGGTGCGGACGATCCGTTCGCGGTCGATCGCGTGCGCGAGGGCGCGCCGCACGCGCACGTCGCGCAGCGCGGGGTCGTCGAGGTTCATGCCCAGGTACGTGAGCGAATTGGACGGCCCCGAGGTGAGCTTCACGCGCGGGCTCTTCGCGAGCGCCGCGAGCAGCGTCTGCGGCACGGTGTTTTGCGTGAGATCGGCCGAGCCGCCGACCAGCGCGAGCAGTCGCGCGTTGTCGTCGCGGATGACGCGGACGATCACGCGCCGCGGGGCGACGGCGCCGCCGAAGTAGTGCGGGTTGCGCTCGAGCACGAGCGCCGACGCGTCGCGCTGGGCGAGCCGGAACGGACCGGCGCCGACCAGCGGATCGCCCGCGCGCAGCCCCTCGGGGACGATGCCGAGATCGAGGTCGGTGAGGAACGGCGCGTGCGGTTCGCGCAGGCGCAGCCGCAACGTGCGATCGTCGACGATCGCGATCGACTCGACGCGCTCCCACGACGAGCGGAACGGCGAGCGCGTCGCCGGGCCGCGCAGGCTCTCGATGGTGAAGCGCACATCCTGCGCGCGCACCGGCCGTCCGTCGGAGAAGCGCGCGTCGCGCAGACGCACGAGGTAGGTCGCCTCGTCCTCCTGCGTGACCGACTCTGCGAGCTCCATCTGCGGTTCGCTGCGCTCGTTGTCGAGGCTGACCAGCGGCGCACACACGAGATGCGCGATCTTGCTGCCGTACGCCGTCGCCGCCAGGCGCGGATCGAGGTCGCCCGGCATCTGCTCGATGAGCACGACGATCTCGTCGTCGGCGGGCCGCGGCGCGCCGCATCCGGCGACCAGTGCCGCGGCGCATGAGGCGGCGACTAGTCGCAGGTCGCCTGCTCGCAGGCCTCGAGCTCGTCGCTGCACGTCGCCTCGATGCAGGCGTCGCCGTCCTCGGCGTCGAAGCAGTCGGCGATGAACGCGCAGCGCACGAACGGCGTGATGGCGTCGCGCGAGCCCGCGCACACGTTGGCCGTGCACGTGTGATCGCACAGCTCGTCGCCGTCCGCACACGCGCCCCAGCACGCGAGCGTCTCGCCGCACGACGCCGTGCCGGTGAAGATCGGCCCGCCGCCGTCGTGCAGGCAGAACTCCTCGAGGGCCGGCAGCTTCGGATAGTAGAACGCCGCGAAGATGCACATCTCGTTCACCTCGGCCGAGTTGCCCTCGACCGTCGGGTCCTCGCGATCGTTGGCGTAGGTGCACGTGAAGTCGATGCTCGTCCCCTGCGGGATCGCGATCGGCACGTCGGGCACCAGCGGCACCGGCGCCTTCCACGCGTCGGACTGGTAGAGCAGGTCGCCGCCGCTCAGGCGCGCCTCGAGGCCGGCGCCGCGGCGGTGCATGTGCGACGCCGCCGAGACGAGGTTGATGTCCGCCGACAGCGGGCAGCTCATCGACGCCGAGCCCTCGGCGCCGTAGCCGCCCGGAATCAGGATGTTGTAGTCGTAGTAGAAGAGCGTGCCGGCATACGAGACGATCTCGTCCTCGGCCGCGAACAAGAGGTTCACGCGCACGTCGGCGTCTATGTCCTCGGGCGTGGCGTTGATGTAGTGCGACTGGTAGAGGAGCACCGTCCCGGGCTCGAAGCTCATCGCCACGCCTTCGGGGAAGGCGAGGTCGGCGCGTGTGGTCTGCGACGCGTACGCGACACCGGCGATGCCGAGGTCGCCCTGCGAAGCGCAGTCGAACACGTCGGCGCGGGGAAGCTCGCCCGAGAAGAAGGTCTTGTAGAGGAGCAGGTGGTGGCTGCCCTCCGAGTACCAGGACTCCCAGCGCTTGACGAAGAAGGCGTCGGCGGTGGGCTGAACGTACTGGCACTTGAACATCTCGCCGCCGGCCGGGACGGTGAGCTGGAGTCGAATCTGCAAGCCGGCGCCGTCCGCCGGAGCCGCGAGCCCTTCCGCGGCCTCGCCTTCGGACTCGGCTTCGCTCTCCGCGGCGTCGTCGTCGCCGCCGCACGCGGAAATGGTGCATCCGACCAGAGCCAAGCGTAGAAGATTCGTCATCACGACCGTCCTTTCCCAGATGGGCGCGTTTCGTAGCACGGGCATCCGGGCGTGACCAATCGCCTGGCCACGCTGGCTCGCCTCGCGGCCCTGGCTGCCGCCTCGTCGCCGACCGCGTCGTACGGCGAAGGCGGGGGGGAGGCTCGCGCGGCTCAGCCGCACGAGGGGGGACGGGAAGGTCCCCCCCTGAACGAGGAGGAACTGCGCGCGCGGCTGGCCGCGATCGTCGCGACGACTCCGCCCGCGGCATCCAATGAGCGAGCGCAGCGAGCGAGTGAGCGAGGGCCGAAGGCCCCGCGGATCGAGATGGCGCTCACGGGGCGCCCGAAGGGTGCCCCGATGAGCGTTCAGGTGGCCGACATCGCGTCGGGTCGCATCCTTTTCGCCGCCGACGCCGACCGGCCGCAAAACCCCGCCTCGAACGTCAAGCTGGTCACGAGCTTCGCCGCGCTCGCGCGCCTGACGCCGCAGTACCGCTTCCGCACCGTGCTTCACGGCGACACGCTCGAAGGCGATCGCGTCGTCGGCAACCTCTACCTGCGCGGCTTTGGCGACCCGACGCTGGTCTCCGAGACGCTCACGCTGCTCGCCGAGGATCTGCAGACGCTCGGCGTGCGGCGCGTGACGCGCGATCTCGTCGTCGACGATGGCTTCTTCGACGGCGAGCGCTTCCCGTCCGGCTATGCCTCGATCGACTCCGCCGACCCGAACGCCGCCTACCGCGCGCCGACCGGCGCCGTCTCGCTCAACTTCAACACGCTGCGCGTGCTCGTGCGTCCGACCAGGCCCGGAGCGGCCGCGCACGTGGCCGTCGATCCGCCTTCCGAGTACGTGCGCCTCCTGGCCGGCGTCGCGACGGTCGCCGCGGGCGCGAGCCGCGTGTCGGCCACCGCAACGGCGCTGCCTGGTCGCCTCGCCATCGAGGTGCGCGGGCAGATCCGCGCCGGCGCCGAACCCGTGGAACTGCGCCGTCGCGTCGCCGAGCCGGCGCTCTACGCCGGACACACGCTTCGAGCCGCGCTCGCGCGCTACGGCGTCCGCATCGATGGCAAGGTCCGCCGCGGGTCGGCGCCGGCCTCGCGGGGTTCGCAGGGACCGGCGATCCTGGCGACGCGCGCGTCCGAGCCGCTCGGCGTAATCGTGCGCGAGGTCAACAAGCTCTCGCAAAACTTCATGGCCGAGCAGCTCTTGAAGACGCTCGGCGCCGAAACGCGTGGCGCGCCGGGCACAACGGCGAGCGGGCTCGAAGCCGTCGCCGACGAACTCGCGCGCATCGGCGTTCCGCGCGGCGCTTTCACCCTGCAGAACGGCTCGGGCTTGGGCGACGCGAGCCGGCTGTCGGCCGCGCAGATCGTCGCGGTGCTCCGTGCCGCGTGGCACGACTTCCGCATCGCGCCCGACTTCGTCGCGTCGCTCGCCCTCGCCGGCGCCGACGGCACGCTCGGCCATCGCCTGATCGGCACGCCCGCCGAGCGCCTCGTGCGCGCCAAGACCGGCACGCTCGACGGCGTGACCGCGCTCTCGGGCTACGTCGGCGGCATCGCGGGCGCCGCGCGCGGGCCGCTCGCCTTCTCGGTGCTCATCGCGGGCGCTCCCGGCGGCCAGGCGCGCCCGATCGCAGACAAGATCGCCGCGGAACTGGCCGCCTACGTCGCGGGCCCGGCGAGGTAGTCGGAGAGCCTTCTCAGCGCGAGCTCCGTCTTGGCGTCCCTCACGGCGGCAATGGCCTCGGCGAGCGGCAGCCAGCGCAGGCACCCGCCCTCCTCCATCGGCGAGCCGTCGCCCGAGGGCGCGTGCCCCGATGCCGGATCGACCTCGGCGGCGACGAGCCAGATCCGTTCGCCGATGACGCCGGGCGACGCGAAGGCGGGATTTCCGAGGAAGCGGATCGCCTCGGGCGCGACGCAAAAGCCCGCCTCCTCGTCGACTTCGATCGCCGCGCGGCGCCGCACGCCCTCCTCGCCCTCGTCGCCGGCCGCGAGCAGCCCGGCGACGACCTCGGTCGACCACGGCGACCCGCCGCCCGGCCCCGACCGGCCGTAATCGAGCGCCGGGCGTAGCGCGTCGCGCAAAAGCACGCGGACGCCGCCCGCCGCGCCCGCGTCGCGCGCGAAGAGCACGACCGCGACGGCGTCCAGGCCCAAGGGACGCTCGACGAAGTCGCAGGCGTACGCGCGAGAGCGCGAGCCGTCGTCGCGCAGGTTGACCAGACGCAGCCGGCGCAGGCGGAGAAACCCGCCCTCGCCGAGACGCTCGTCGTTATGGACCTCGAGGCGCACGGTAGGAGAGGACGTTAGCGCGGTCCGAGCCAATCGCCGCCGGGTCCCAGCCAGTTGCTGCCCGAGGCAACGCCGGCGGCGCCCGCGGAGATCGGCTGAGGCGGAGCGGCCCACGCTCGGCCACCGGGCGGATCAGGCGCTGGCGCGTGGCGCTCATCTGCCGAAACACCATCGTGCCGAGGAAGAAGACGACCGTCAGGACGATCATCAGCTCTACGAAGCCGGCGCCCGCTTGCGCGCCCCTGCGGAAAGCCCGACGCATCGATTGGATGCTCGCACGGAGGACGCGGTCGGGCAAGCGCCGCTGCGCTATGCTGCCGCGGCGGTGCTCGCGGCGATTCTCATCCTGGCGGTCTCACCCAGCTTCGAGGCGGGCCGGCTGGCCTACGAGGCCGGTCGCATGCAGGAGGCGTCGGTCGCGCTTGAGCGCGCCGTCGCCGAGGCGCCGGAGGAGGGCGAGCCCTACCTCTACCGCGCGCTCGTGGCCGTCGAGATCGGCGGGCTCGCGAGTGCGCGCGCCGACTTCGAGCAGGCGATCGCGCGGCTTCCCGGATCGGCCAAGGCGCACTACCACTACGGCGACGCGCTGCTGACGGCCGGGGAGCTTCAGGCGGCGGCGCGCGAGCTTTCGCGCGCGCTCGAGATCGAGCCCGCGAACGGGTGGGCGCGCTACCGTCTGGGCGATCTGCTGCGCGCGCGCGGCGACGTCGCCGGCGCGCTGCGCGCGTACGAGGCGAGCACGCGCGCCGATCCGAAGGGTGCGGGCTTTCACGCCATCGGCGATCTCGCGCTGGCGAAGGGCGACGCGAAAGGCGCCCGCCAAGCATACGCGAAGGACCTCGAGCGTTTTCCCGAGTGCTACGAGGCGCGCATGAACCTCGCGGCGGTGCGCCTGCAGGACGGCGACACCGACGGCGCGGCGCGCGAGTACCGCGCGTCGCTGCGCGACCACCCGGGCGACGCCAAGGCGTTGCGCGGCCTGGGTCTGGCCTTCAGCCGTGCCGGACGTTACGAGCGGGCGATTGGCGCGCTCGCGCAGGCGATCGAGGTCGACCCGAAGGACGCCGAAGCGCAGGCGGCGCTGCGCGGCGCCCGCCTCCGGCAGCGGCTGTGGCTGGCAGTGCCGGTGTTCGTGGGCGGGATACTCGTCGGGTTCGCACTGGGAAGAAAGTTCGGCCGACGGTGAGCGCGGCAGACAACCATATGCGATGGGATGGCCGACCGGGCCATTACGAGGTTTGGTATCTCACGCTGAACGACCGGGCGACGCGGACGGGGTTCTGGATCCGGTACACGATGGAGGCACCCGCGGCCGGCGAGGCGCACGCGGAGCTGTGGTTCGCGTTCTTCGATCGCGCGGATGCGCGGAAGAGCTTCGCGCTGAGGAGGCGCACGCCGATCGCGGCGTTCGTTGAAACGCGCGATCCGTGGCGGCTCGCGCTCGGCGACGCGTCGCTCACGCACGGTGCGGCGGCCGGCGCGATCGAAGGCGCGGGGCACGCCGCGCGCTGGGAGCTCGCGTTCCAGCCAGGCGCGGAAACGTTTCGGCACCTGCCCGACGCGCTCTACCGATCGCCGCTGGCGCAGACCAAGGTGCTCTCACCCAGCCTGCAGGCGCGCTTCCGCGGGCGCATCGTCGTCGACGGCCGGACGATCGAGCTCGGCGGCGATCTCGGCGGCGAGCCCGGCTGCCAGACGCACCTGTGGGGGCGCAAGCACGCGCACGCGTGGGCGTGGGCGCACTGCGGCGCGTTTCGCGAAGACGAGGGCGCCGTCGTCGAGGCCGTCACCGCGCGGCTGCGGCGCGGTCCCGTCGTGCTGCCGCCGCTGACCGTGCTCTACGTGCGCGCGGGCGGCGAGGAGCACCATTTCCGCAGCCTCTGGCAAGCGCCGCTCTTGCGCGGCGCGTGGGAGACGGGCCGCTACCGCGTCTCGGCGCGAACCGCGCGCGCGCGCGTCGAGGCGGAGTTCACGTGCCGTCCCGAGGATCTCGTGCGCGCCGACTATCGCGACCCCGACGGCGAGCCGAGCTTCTGCATGAACAGCGAGGTCGCCGACGCGCGGCTCGTGATTCTGCGGCGCGACGGCTTTCGCTGGCGCGAGGTCGTGCACCTGACCGCGCCCGGCCTCGGCCACTTCGAATACGCCGCGCGCGAAGCCGACCCGCACGTCGAACGCGCGTTCGCGAGCGTGCCGTGACGCGCCGTGCTCGCCTGACTTCCACCACGGACTGCTAGACTGCGCGCATGGTCCGAATCAATCGCGTCTACACGAAGACCGGCGATGGGGGCGAGACGCGCCTGGCCGGCGGGCAGAAGGTGGCGAAGGACTCGGCGCGCATCGAGGCGTACGGGACCGTCGACGAGCTGATGTCGGCGATCGGGCTGGTTCGCGCCGCCAACGATGCGGCGAGCGGTCCCGACGACGCGCGCGCGCGCGTCGAGGGCGAGCTTCGCCGCATCCAGAACGAGCTCTTCAACCTCGGCGCCGAGCTCGCGACGCTGCCCGAGGATCGCCGCGCCGACACGCCGTCGCTCGCCCCGCGCCACGCCTTGCGCCTCGAACGCGACATGGACGCGATGAACGAATATCTCGAGCCGCTGCAAAGCTTCGTGCTGCCCGGCGGCGGACCCGTGGGCGCGCACCTGCACCTCGCGCGCACGATCTGCCGGCGCGCCGAACGCGAGGTCGTACGCCTCGGCCGCGTCGAGCCGCTCCCCGCCGAGGCGATTCGCTACCTGAACCGCCTCTCGGACTGGCTCTTCGTCGCCGCGCGCTTCGCCGCGCGCGCACACGGCGAGCCCGAGCCGATCTGGGAGCCCGAAAAGACGTGA
>JBBTFH010000145.1:0-3925 GCA_038041915.1 Myxococcota bacterium | reverse complement strand
GCGGCGTCGTCGACGACGCCGTGCACACGCCTCCTCCTCGCCGCGGGCAGCGGGCCGCGGCGTCAGCGATCGAGCGGAGCGGCTTCGTCGATCAGGAAGTTCGGGATGTCGTCTTCGATCTTGTAGAGGAGCCGGCAGGCCTCGCACTCGAAGCCGCTGCCGTCTTCGCGCAGCCGCAGCTTTCCGTCCGGCGCCATCGGCGTCTTGCACTTCGGGCACGCGAGGATCTCGAGAAGCTCGGGAGAGATGGACATGCCCGGGAATCTACACGCCACCGTCGCACACGGCCAGCCGCAAGAGACTGACTCGCGACCGGACGCGCGCTTGGCAGTGAAAACCGCTGCTGCTATACAACGCGCGCCATGCGCCAATTTATCTTCTTCGCGCTGCTCGCCGGCGCTTTCGGCTTCTTCGGCTGGACCTGCTACCGGCTCGTGCGCTTCGTCCTGCTCGGGCGTCCCGAGAATCGCCTGGACCGCATCCCGGAGCGGCTGTGGAGCGTGGTCGTCTACTACTTCGGCCAGAAGAAGGTCGCGGAGGAGAAGGGCGCGAAGGGCTCGTCCCACCACCTCTGGATCTTCTGGGGATTCCTCGTCATCACCATCGGCACCGTCGAGATGCTGGTGCAGGGGCTCGCGCCCAGCTTCTCGCTCGCGTTCATCGGCCAGGCTGGTTACGCGTGGCTCAAGGGCACGATCGAAGCGTTCAACCTGATCGTGCTGGTCATGGTGCTGTGGGCCTTCTTCCGACGCATCGTGCTCAAGCCCCGCAACATCCCGATGAGCCTCGACGCCGGCGTCATCCTCGGCCTCATCGCCGGCCTGATGATCACGCACTTCCTCTTCCACGGCCTGCGCTTCGTCGCCGGCGAGGAGGCGCCCGGCTGGGCCTTCCTCTCGTCGCGCGTCGCCGGCTGGTTCGCGGGGACGAGCCCGAGCGCCGCGCACGTCGTCTCCGAGGCGAGCTGGTGGACGCACGTCGTCATCCTGCTCGCGTTCATGAACTACCTGCCGTTCTCCAAGCACATCCACATCATCTTCGCGCTGCCCAACATCTTCTTCCGCAATCTCGGCGCCAAGGGCGTGATGCCCAAGCTCGATCTCGAGGACGAGACGCAGTGGGGCGTCGCCAAGGCCGAGCAGTTCACCTGGAAGGCGCTGCTCGACGGCTACGCGTGCACCGAGTGCGCGCGCTGCACCAACTACTGCCCGGCGAACACCACCGGCAAGCCGCTCGACCCGATGCGGCTCATCCACGACGTTCACCATGACCTTCGCGAGCGCGGCTCGCTGCTGCTCGATCTCGCCGGCGGCAAGAACGGCGACCGCCAAAAGCAGCTCGATGCGCTGCCCGCGCTCACCGGCGGACGCCCGCACACCGACGACGAGTCGCTCTGGGCGTGCACGACCTGCGGCGCGTGCGAGCAGGTCTGCCCGGTCTTCATCGAGCACCCGATGAAGATCCTGCAGATGCGCACGTTCCTCACGCTCAACGAGCCGCAGCGCGTGCCGACGGAGCTTCAGCGCACGTTCACGAACCTGGAACGCAACGGCAACCCGTGGGGAATCGGCAAGGACAAGCGCATGGACTGGGCCGAGGGCCAGGGCGTGCCGACGATCGACGAGAAGCCCGCCCCCGAGGTGCTGCTGTGGGTCGGCTGCGCCGGCGCCTTCGACGACCGTGTCAAGAAGCAGACCATCGCGATGGTGAAGATCCTGAAGATCGCGAAGGTCGACTACGCGGTGCTCGGCAACAAGGAGCGCTGCACCGGCGATCCCGCGCGTCGATCCGGCAACGAGCTGCTCTACCAGCAGCTCGCGCAGGAGAACGTCGCGACGCTGAACGCGCACAACGTCAAGACCGTGCTCACGTCATGCCCGCACTGCTTCCACACCCTCAAGAACGAGTACCCGCAGCTCGGCGGCAACTACGAGGTCATCCACCACACGCAGTTCCTCGCGCGGCTTCTGGCGGACAAGAAGATCTCGCCGCTCAACTCGGTCGTGCGCAACCTGACCTATCACGACTCCTGCTACCTCGGCCGATGGAACGGCGAGTACGACGCGCCGCGCGCGGTGCTCGCGGCGATTCCCACGCCGGGCGGTCTGGTGGAGCTCGGGCGCAAGCGCGAAAAATCGTTCTGCTGCGGCGCCGGCGGCGCGCGCATGTGGATGGAGGAGAAAACGGGCGAGCGCGTGAATCGCAACCGTGTGAAGGAGGCGCTCGAGACCGGCGTCGAGGCCATCGCCACCGCGTGCCCGTTCTGCACGATCATGCTCCGCGACGGCGTGGCCGACGAAGGCGCCGCGGAACGCGTGAAGGTGATGGACGTCGCCGAGCTGGTCGCCGCGTCGCTGGCCGACGTCCTCGTCGCGCCGGCGCCGATCACCGAGCCGCCCGAGCAGGAAGGCCTTCCGTCCGAGGAGTTCGGCACGAAGCCGGAGCCGCGCCCGGAGCGCGGCTGGCAGCCGTAGGGGACTCCTAACGGGCTCCCTCGTTCCCACTGAGGCTAGCCCACGTGCTCACGGTCGCTGTCCTACCCGCTTTCCGGGCGCTTTTGCGGGGCCACGGCGGCGATGCTACCGTCGAGGCCTATGCCCGTCCTGTCGCGCATCACGATCGAGAACTTCCAGTGCATCGAGAAGGTCACGGTTGACCTGCCTGACTTCGGCGCGCTGGTGGGGGCGAACGACTCGGGCAAGAGCAGCTTCCTGCGCGCGATTGGCATGATCGGACGGGCGCTCGGCCAATCGGGCGAGAACGTGCTCAACGGTCCCGACAGCCTTCAGGAGATGGCGCGACGCGACGGCTCGCATCGGCACACTGTCGTCCTCGAGGCGCATTCCAGGCCGGATGACAAGGCCCTCTCGTACGTGCTGAAGGTCCCTCCGGCAGCGCCGGGTCTCTTCGAAGAAACGGTCGAGCTGGAAGGGCAGCCGACGGCTGCATTTCGACACATGAAGCTGACGCTGGGCACGGCGCAACTGGGCGAAGGTCAATTCTCGCCGACGATTCTGTACGCCTATCCGGCACGATTCGCGGCTCACCTGAACGCGACGCGACCGCTGGCATCGGCTTCGATTCTGCGCCTCTCTCCGACGACGATCTGCGCGGACGCCTCCCATCGGAGCCTGAACCTCGACGGGAGTGGCCTTGCTTGCGTGCTCGCGGGCTTTGCGCTGACCTCGCGTCCGACGATCCTGGCGATCGAAAACGAACTACGGCGCCTCACCGAGGGCCGAGTAGCTTCGATCGCGACGCCCGACAACGGGCAGGGAAGCTACTCGCTGTGGTTCGTCATGGCGTCAGGCGAGCAGATTCCGGCGCGATTCGTCTCCACCGGCCTCCTCTACCTCCTGTACGTCCTCGCGCTCGTCCACTCGGACAACCCGCCGCGCATCATCCTCATCGAGGAGCCGGAGAACGGCGTACATCCGGGGCGCCTCAAGGAGATGGTCGCCCTGCTGCGGCGTCTCACGCAGCCCGAGGGCACGCGACCCGCTTGTCAGATCCTCATGGCGACGCACTCGCCGTACCTGCTGGACGAATTCACGCCCGGCGAGGTGCTCGTCTTCCGGCGCGACGGCGCCGGCGGGTGGACGACGATCCGCCGCCCCCCGCTCGACCTCGTCAAGCGCGGATGGGGTCTCCACCTGGGCGAGCTGTGGGGCTCGTTCGGCGAGCGCGGGTTGATCGAAGGTCCGACGCCGGCGGAGGCGCCGACGATCCAGCACGACTCGTGATCGTTCGGATCGTCGGCGAAGGACCGATGGACGTCGGGTGGTCCGAGTACGACGGCGACCTCCCCTTGATCTTGCGCCGCGTCTGGGGCAGCCGCTTCGCGCACCAGCGGAGATTCATCGGCGACCTTCCGAAACTCCACCGGCGGCCCTTCGGCTTGTTCGCGGCCAAGCTCCTGGTCGCG
>JBBTFH010000144.1:3286-16232 GCA_038041915.1 Myxococcota bacterium | reverse complement strand
CAGCCCCGCCTACCGCTTCGTCCAGTTCGTCTCGCCGCCGATTGCCACCGGCTTCACCTGGGCGAGCGGGACGGCCGGCTTCTCCTTGACCATGGGAACGCAGGAGTCGGGCACCGGCGTGGACGCCCGCACCCGCATCGCGCTGTTCCAGTGGAACGCCAACGACACGCTCGGCGCGAACTTCCGCAACAGCCTGAACGGCGCCGAGATGGGCACCAGCCGCGGCAGCCAGACGATCACCTTCTCGACGACGGCGGCCGTCACGTTCGCGCCGGGCGACCGAATAGTCCTCGAGGTCGAGATAGGGACCGTCACGCCGGCCGCCGGCACGGCCACGCAATGGTGGGGCAACGCCACGAGCAACGCGCGGCTGGTGATGCCGACGAGCGTGAAGTTCGCCTACGGCGACACGTCGGCCACAGCGCCGGCCCGGCACAACGTGTCGATGGCGCGCGGCGTCCACGATCCGTCCAACGGCGAGGGCCTCGCATCGGCCGACGGCTCGATGGCGGCCGCGAGCCGCCACGTCGAATGCGAGGACTGTCACAACCCGCACGCGGCGGCGCCGATCGCCGCGGGCGCCTACGCGGGCGCGGCCACCGGCTACGCGGCCGGGACGCCCGACACGCTGACCGACTCGACCAAGGCCTGGGGCGTGAACGCGCTCAAGGGCTGGACGGTGAAGATCGTCGCGGGCACGGGCGCGGGCCAGACGTCGGTGGTCTACGCGAACGCGGCCACGACGCTGAGCGTCGCGTTCGGGACGGCGCCGGCGGCCGGGAGCACGTACGTCCTCGTGCCGCGGGGCGTGCGCAACACCGGCAACCAGGTCTCGGGCGCGCAGGCCGGCGTGTGGGGCCTTGCGCCGACCTTCCCGGCGCAGCCGTCGCCGCCCAACTGGAACGACGGCGACGCCGACCGCGCCGAGACGGCCGCGGAGATCACCACGCAGTTCAACGCCATCGCGACCTGGGGGCGGACCGACGCCGTCACGGTCATGGGCGGCCTCTGCGTCAAGTGCCATTCGTACTACGCCTACGGCGCCAGCCCGCCCAACACGCCGTCGGGCGCGGGTACGAGCACGAACACGACCTGGAGCGATACGACCGGCGCGGCCACGGCGCAGAGCGACATCGCCAGCCAGTTCAACCCGAACAACCTCGGGCACCACGCCATCTTCGCCAGGGGCAAGAACCAGCCGCTCGTGTCGAGCGACGCGACCACGTCGACCTACAACACGAACTGGCCGAAGTTCACCACCGGCACGGTCACGGCGACCAACGGCTCGCCGGCGGTGACGGGCACGTCGGCCTGGCCGGCGACCGTCCTGCCGGGCTGGTTCATCTACATCGGCTCCATCGCGCCTTCACAGGACAGTGCCGGCTGGTACGAGGTCGCCGCCGTGCCGACCGCAGCGACGCTCACGCTCGACCGCAACTACACGGGCGCGACCGGCCCGGGCAAGGCCTTCATGCTGACGGCGGGCCTGGGCAACAACTTCGTGCCGCCCTACGGGCCCTGGTCGACGCTCGTGTGCACCGACTGCCACGAGTCGGACACGACGACCGATCCGTTCGGCCCGCACGCGAGCGGCACGAAGTGGCTGCTCAAGAAGTTCACCTCGAAGACCTTCAGCTTCTGGTCCGGAGCGGCCCTGACGACCATCACGACCGCGCCGGGCGACGCCAACAACCTGTGCCTGAACTGCCACCGCCGCGACGTCTACGGCGACTATGAATTCATGCCGAGCCCCTCTGCGGCGGGCGACCCGCCCTATTACTCGCGGCAGACGCACCCGTGCGACGACGGCGTCGCGTTCGAGGTGAAGCCCAAGTGGGGCATCGTGTGCCTGAACTGCCACGGCGGCGCGCGCATCGGCACGATCCACGGGTCCAACCTCGGCCGCGGCGCCAACGGCGCGGCCGGGAGCTACTCGGGCAAGCGGCTGCTCGCGGGCGCGCACTGGTACGGCGTCACGCGCAGCCAGCTCGGCTCGAACGGCGCCTGCTGGACCAAGGGCGGCACCGACACGGTCACCAACTGCTCCCGCGCCCACACCAACCAGGTGTTCGAGAGCAGCAACTACCTGGGCGTCAAGTCGCGCGCCAACTACGACTATGACACCAGCCCATGAGCGCCTGGCCTTCGTCTGCGCGGCGGCGCTCGTTTCCGCGTGCCGCCCGGACGGCGACATTGAGATGCATCGCGTGCGCTCCGCGGTGCGCGAGTACAACCGGGCGCTCCAGCGTGCCCAGTTCAACGGGCGTCCCGAGCTGCTGGCCGACGCTGCGACCGACAACGAGCTCGACCGCGTCGCCACGCTGATCGGCGCACTCTCGGGGTCGGGCGCGGTGCTCGACGCGCGCCAGGAGTCGTCACGCGTCGAGGCCGTCACGATCGCGCCGCCGGCGGCCGCCGAGCTCACGACCCGCGAGACCTGGTGGTACCGCCGCGTCGATCGCGCGACCGGCGAGGTCCGCCTCGCGCCCCAGCGGGTCCACTACCGCATCCGCTACCACCTGGTGAAGCTCGACGGGCGGTGGCGCGTCGACCGCCTCGATAACCTGGAGACCCGTGAGCAGCCGTCCTCGTGATTTCCTGCGGCGCCTCCCCGGCGCCGCGCTCGGCGCGCTCGTCTCGCGACGGGCGGCGTGCACGGCCATGGCCGCGCTGGCGATCGTGCTCGGCCTCGGGAGCACGGGCCGCGCACCGGCGTGGCTCGTGCCGCGGACCGCCGCCTCGAGCGTGTGGTTCCTCGCGCTGACCGCGTACCTGTGCGCCGCCCTCGTCGCGTCGATCGTGCTCCGCGTGCGGACGTGGGCGCGCCTGCGGCGCCTGGGCCACGTGTCCAGCGAGCGATTCCGCGTCGAGCGGACGCTCGTCATGGCGGGCGCGGGCGCAACCGCCGAGGCGCGGCTGCGCGAAGCCGTGGCGGCCCAGGGCTACGCGCCCCGCGGCGCCGCGGCGGGGATCCTACGGGCGAGCCGGGGCGACCTGGGCTTCGCCGGTTCGATCGCGTTTCACGCCGGCCTGCTGCTGGTCCTTGGGGGAGTCGCGGTCTCCTCCCTGACGCGCCTGGGCGGCGAGCTGCTGCTCGCCGAAGGCCATCCCGCGGCGCTCGAGGCGGCGTCCTTCGTCACGCTCGACGGCGCCGGGCGCCTGCCCGCGCCGGACGGGACCCGGGTGGGCATCCGCGACTTCATCGCCGAGTACTCGGAGTCGGGGACGCCGGTCGATTTCGCGGCGGTGATGACGTTCGAGCGGCCGGGCGCGCCCCCCCGGGAGCGGCTCGTGCGCGTCAACCAGGGCGCGACGTTCGCCGGCCTCCAGTTCACGCTCCAGCGCTACGGCTTCGCGCCCGCCCTCGAGGCCGTGGACGAGCGCGGCCGCACGCGGCTGGACGCGGTCGGCCTGCTCAGCCTGCTGCCGCCGGGGCGGGAGGACTCGCTGCCGCTGGAGGGCGGCGGCACGCTGCGCGTCAGCCTCTACCCCGACCACGCCCGCGGCGGCGGCCGCTCGGTATCGCGGAGCTTGCGGCCGGCGCGTCCGGTGCTCCACTTCGCCTGGGTCGAGCCGGGAGGTCGCGTGGCGGCGGAGGGCGAGGTGGCGGAGGGCGCGAGCGTGACCGTCGGCGGTCGCACGGTCCGCTTCGAGCGGCTCGCCTACTTCGCCGGCGTCGTCGTGGCGCGCGACCGCGGTCTGTGGCTGCTGATCGCCGGGAGCCTGTTCGGAGCGCTGGGCCTCGGGCTGCGCCTCGCGTACCCCGACCAGAGCCTGCGCGCCGAGTGGGAGCCCTGTGCCGAAGGGACGCGCGTGCGGCTGACGGCCTCGACACGGTTCTTCCCGGCGATGTATGAACAGACCGTGGAACGCCTCGTCGCCGCGTTGCGGGAGGACGCGACCCCCGCATGAACGCCGTCGAGGGCGCCCTGCTGTGGGCGGCCGTGGCGCTCTACGCCGCGTCGTTCGTGCTCGCGCTGGTCGGGTCGATCTTCCACGCCGGGCGGGCGGGACGCGCGGGCGCCGCCGCCCTGCCCTCGGCGCTCGCCCTGCACCTGCTCGCCGGCGTCGCCCGGTGGATCGCCACCGGCCACGCGCCGGTCATGGACGCCTACGAGAACTCGCTGACCGGGAGCTGGTTCGTCGGCGTGATCTTCCTGGCGCTGGCCTGGCGCATCCCCGCCGCGCGCGCCGCGACGCCGGCGGTGGCCGCCGCCGTGCTGCTCATGCTGGGCAACGGCCTGATGATGCCCGCCCGGCTGGTTCCGCTCGAGCCGCCGTTTCGCAGCGGCTGGCTGGTCGTGCACGTCACGTTCGCCTGGCTGGCCTTCGGGTCGTACGTGGTGGCCGCGATCGTGGGGGGCCTCTACCTGTGGCACGTCCGGCGCGCGGAGGCGGACGCTCGGCGCGCGGGGCTGCTCGACGACGCGTCGGGGCGCCTGGTCGCGTTCGGCTTCGCCGCCGACACCGTGATGATCGCCTCGGGCGCGATCTGGGCGCACGGCCTGTGGGGCCGCTACTGGGCCTGGGATCCGATCGAGACCTGGTCGCTGGTCTCGTGGCTGATCTACGGCGTGAACCTGCACCTGCGCTTCACGCTCGGCTGGCGCGGCCGGCGCGCCGCGTGGCTCGCGGTCGGTTCGGTCGTGGGGATCGTGGTCACGTTCTTCGGCATCCAGTTCGTCTCGGACGTGCACACGGAGCTCCTGTAGTGGGCGCGGGCGCCGCCCGCGGCGGCCTTCCCGCCGCCCGCTACGCCGCCGTCGCGGGCCTGTTCGCGGTCGCGTTCGTGGCGCTGGCCATGGCCGACGAGTGGGCGATCTTCCGCGACGCTTGGTTCTCGCCGCCCCGAGGCCCCGAGCGGAGCGAAAGCGCGCCCGAGGCCGAGCGCGCCGTACGCGCGCTGGCGGCCGCCGTCGACCGCGCCTACCGGGGAGGGACCGCCGCCCTCGACGCGGCACCCGCCGGAGCCGCCCTGCTGGCCGACCTGCGCGCCGAGATCGCCTTCGCGCGAAGGCCGGGCGCCGGCACGCCCGAGGGCCTGCGACGCCTGGACGTCCTGGCCGCCCGGCCGGAACCGGGAGGCGCGTGGCGCGTCGCGACCGAGGAAACCTGGGCCTTCGGCGGCGCCGACTCTCGCCTGCGCTTCAGCTACCGCGTGGCGCCCGACGGCGCGGACCTGCGTGTCGAGGAGGCCACGCCCGTCCTGCCCGAGCCCCATGCCGACGCCATTCCGTAGCGGCCTGCGCCTGCTCGGCGCGCGCGCGGCGACGCCTTACCTGCTGCTCGGCTACGGCGCGTTCCTGGTGCTGCTCGCCGTGTGGAGCCTGCGCACGCCGCCCGCCACCGTCGGCGCGATCGCGCGCCTCGCGCCGTTCGGGTTGATCTACGCCGTCGCGGCGGCGCACCTCGTGGCCTGCCTGATCCTGTCGTGGCCCGCCCTCCGCCAGCGGATTTCGCTGGCCGTGCCGGCCGGCGAGTCCGGCGTGCCGATCGATCTCCGTGCGCACGAGCTTGCCGCCGCCGCGGGCCGCGCGCGGCTGCGCCTGCGGTGGACCGAGTCGGAGCGAGCCGGGGTGCTGTCGCGCCACCGCTTCGCGCCGCTCGGTACGGTCGTCTCCCACGGCGCGCTGCTCCTGCTGCCGCTGGCGCTGGCCGCGAGCCGCGCGACCCGCTTTCGCGGCGACGCCTGGATCGTCGAGGGGCACGCCTTCGGCGGCACGCGCGACGAGTACGTGCACGTCGAGCCCGGCGGCGACTTCGCGGCGCGCGCCCCGGACGTGCGTTTCCAGGTCGAGGCCGTCGAGGCGAAGTTCTGGGGCCGCCGCCTCTTCTTCACCGATCTGCGCGCGCTGGTCGTGCCGCCCGGCGGGCGCAGCGCCTGGATGACGCTCGCCCAGCCGCTTCGCCTGGGCGGCGCGCGCGTATCGATCCACGGCTTCAACGTCACGCCCTCCTTCGAGCTCGTACGCGCCGACGGTGTGCTCCTCGAGTCCGGCGATCTCAACCTCCGGCTGTTCCCGCCGGGCGCCGAGGACTCGTTTCGCCTCCCGCCGCTGCCCCACCGCTTCTGGGTGCGCCTGCGCGACGCCGACGGCGGCTACGCGATGACCCGGCCGCGCTTGCACGTGGCCGTGACGATGGGCAAGCAACTCGTCGCCCACGGCTGGCGCGCGCCGGGCGAACCCATCGCCTTCGACGGCTTCCGCCTCACGCTGCCGGCCGTCCGCCGCGGCGGCGAGATCATGGTGCACCGCGACCTCGGATACCCGCTCGCCTGGCTGGCGCTGGCGCTGCTGCTGGCGGGCGCCGCGACGCGCATCCTGCTGCCCTCGGTCCGCGTATGGGTCCGCTTCGAGGGCGGAGTCGCCCACGCGATCGTGCGCGAGGACGCGTTCTTCGGCGATCCGGCCACCATTCTGGGCCGCCTCGCTCCGCCGAGGCGCCCGTGACGCCCGAGCGGATCGCCGTCGCCGCGCTGGCGGCGCTGCTCGCGTCGGCCGCGGGGCTGCCCAGAGCGCCCCGGCTCACCCGCGTCGCCACGGCCGCCTCCACGCTCGCGCTCGCGCTGCTGCTCGGCCTGCGCTGGTGGAGGATCGGCCACGGGCCCGTGTTCGGGACGTTCGAGACCAGCCTGGCCGCCACGCTGGTGCTGTGCGCCTCGGCGCCGCCGCTCGCGCGCCGCGCCGGAGCGGCCCACGCGCGCGTCGCGGCAGGCCTCGCGGCGGTCACGCTCGCGCACGCGCTGACGCTCCGTTCGGAGCCGACGCCGGTGACCATCTCCGAGCAGAGCCTGTGGATCGACCTGCACGCCGCGCTCGCCTGGATCGCCTGGGCCGCCTACCTTCACGGCGCCGCGCTCGCGTTCCGTGAGGGCGCGGCGCAGGCGCTCGCCGTGCGCGCGCTCGGCCTGGGGTTCGTGGCACACGGTGCGCTCGGGGCGGTCGGCGCGTACTACGCGTCGATCCTGTTCGCCACGCCGTGGCAGTGGGACCCGGTGCAGATCCTCGGGCTGCTCGCCTGGATCCTCATCGGCGTCGCGCTCCACTTCCGCCTCTTCCACGGCGTCTCCCCCCGTCGCCAGCGATGGTTCATCGCGCTCGGTGTGGCGGTCTTCGTGCTCGGCGCCAAGGCCATGCCGTATCTTCCGGCCGGGCAGACGTTCCACGTGTTCGAGCTCGGCGCGATGGCGCCCGAGCCGGGAGGCAATCCATGAGTCAGACCGTCGGCATCCTCGTCATGCTCAGCAACTACGTCCACGACGTCGCCACGGGGCTCCTGCTGCTCTCGGCGCTGTGGTTGGGCTGGTCCGCCCGCGACCTGGGCGACCGGCCCGGGCCCGAGACGGTCCACGTGTTCCGGCGGAGCTACCGCCGATGCCTGCGGTTCGTGACTGGCTCGATCGGGGTCATTGTCGCCACCGGGGTCGTCCGGGCGCTCTTCTTCCAGCGCGTCGAGTGGTTCCCCGCGCTCGGGCGCGGCCTCGTCCCCGTGCTGGTCGTCAAGCACGTGCTTATCTTCACGATGCTGGGCGTCGGCGCCTACGCCTGGGTGCAGCTCCGGCGGCGCCTGCGGGCGCTGCCCGGCTGGAACGCGCCGCCCGACCCGGCGGCTTGATCGCCGTCAATCCTCCATCGGCAGGGAACTTGCACAGTTAGCCATCAGACATGGGTTCGCACCGCCCCCGCCTGCTCCTGGTCACGCCGCCCTACCACGCCGGGGTCGTCGAGTCGGCCGGCGTCTGGATGCCGCTCCACTTCGTCTACCTCGCCGGCGCCGCGCGCGCCGCTGGCGCCGAGGTGCGCATCTTCGACGCCATGTCGATGTTCCTCACCCACGAGGACATCGCGCGTGAGATCGAAGCCTTCCGGCCCGACATCGTGGGCGTCACCGCGATCACCGCCATGGAGCCCGACGCCCGGGAGGTCTGCCGCACCGCCAAGCGCGTCGATCCGCGGATCGTCACCGTGATGGGCAACGTCCACCCCACGTTCATGTGGCGCGAGGTGCTCGCGGATCCGGCCATCGACGCGGTGGTCTGCGGTGAGGGAGAGGAGACGATCGCCGACCTCGTTCGCGCCGTGGCCGCCGGCGATTCTCTCGGCCATGTGGTCGGCCTCGCCGTGCGCGACCACGGCTTCCCGCGTCGCACGTCGCCGCGGGCGTTCACGCCCGACCTCGACGCGCTCGCGCCCGCGTGGGACCTCGTCGACTGGCCGCGCTATTTTTACCGGCCGCACCCGGAGGGCCGCTTCGCGATCGTCAGCTCCTCGCGCGGTTGCCGCCAGCAGTGCTCCTTCTGCTCACAGCAGAAGTTCTGGGAGCGTTCGTGGCGTGCGCGCGCGCCCGAGTCGTTCGTGTCCGAGCTCGAACTCCTGCGCGACCGCTTCGGCGTGCGCGTGGCGATGCTCTCGGACGAGACGCCCACGGTGAGCCGCCCGCGATGGGAGCGCATCCTCGCGCTGCTGGTCGAGCGGCAGGTGGGCGTTGAGCTGCTCATGGAGACGCGCGTCGACGACATCCTGCGCGACGAGGATCTGCTCGAGCGCTACCGCGCCGCCGGCATCTCGCACGTCTACGTGGGGGTCGAGTCGGCCGACCAGGAGACGCTCGATCGCTTCCGGAAGGGCACGAAGGTCGCGCAGGGCAAGCGCGCGATCGAGCGCCTGAACGCCGCCGGCATCATCACCGAGACCTCGTTCGTGCTCGGCACGCCGGAGGAGACGCCCGAGTCGATCCGCCGCACCGTCGAGCTGGCCAAATGGTACGAGCCGGACATGGCCTTCTTTCTCGCGCTCGCGCCGTGGCCCTACGCGGATCTGTGGGCGGAAATGGAGCCGCACGTCGCGACCCGCGACTATCGCCGCTACAACCTGGTCGAGCCGGTCGTCAAGCCCGTCGCGATGACCCTCGAGGAAGTGCGGCACGCGCTCTTCAAAGCGACGGGCGACTTCTTCCACCACAAGTTCGCGCACCTCGAGGCGCTGCCTGAGAACAAGCGCGACTACCTCGTCAAGGTGCTCAAGCTCCTCATCGAGCACAGCTACCTCGGCGAGGAGATGGCGCGCATGGCCGCGCACGCCGAGATGCCCGAGGCGGTGAAGGCGATGCTGCGCGCCGCGGGAATCGAGCTGCCTCTCCCGGCGCGCGCGGGCGCCGCCGAGTGAAGTGGCGCACAAGGGCCGTGGGCGGCACGCTCGCCCTCATCGCCGCCGCCGGGGCTGCCGCCTTCTTCCTGCTGCCGCGCCGGCGCGATCCGCGCTTCGTGCGCTACGCCGAGGCCGAGGTGGCGGGCGTGCGCGACGCGCACGCGTTCCGCGGCAAGCCGCTCTGCCAGGCCTGCCACCCGCACGACGACGAGCGGCTCGCGGGCGACCCGGTCGCGCTCTGCGCTTCGTGCCACCCCGGCGATCACCGGACGAGCCACCCCGTCGACGTCGTGCAGAAGAAGCCGCCAAACCCCGGCTTGCCGCTCGGCGAGGGCGGGCGCGTCGTCTGCCACACCTGCCATGAGGCGCACGATCTCGCGCGCGTCAAGCACGGCCTGCGCCTTCCGTTCAGCGCGCTCTGCCTGCGCTGCCACCCCTCCCATTAGCGGTTCGCTCGGGCCGCCCGGCGTCAAGCTCCACCGTCGCCCGCCGATCCAGATCGGCAGAGCACGCGCATGCGCAAGCACCTCATGGCGGTGGCCGCCCTCACGCTGGCCCTCCACGCGCGCGTCGAGGCCGACCCCTCGCGCTGCGATCTCTCACCCGCGACCCCCCCCCCGGGGACGGGGCGGACGACCCGCGGCTGGCCCGCCGCACGGTCGCCTTCGTCGCGGCCGGAGAGCCGCCGGGAGTGACCGCTGTCTGGCGTGCCACGACGGCGTGCTGGCCGCCGAGGCGTCCGTGGACCTCGGGGCGCTCCGCCACCTGGGCGAGAACCAGCATCCGGTGGGTGTCGCCTACCTGGCGGCCTGCCTGCGCAACCCCGCCCAGATGCACGCGCCGCCGCGCCTCGATCCGCGCGTCGCGCTGCCCGGCGGCAAGGTCGAGTGCACGAGCCGCCATGCGGCGGACTCGCCGGAGCCCCATCGCCTGGTGATGTCCAACCAGCGCAGCGCGCTCTGCCTCGCGTGCCACGCGATGTAAGGGCCCAGGCCGGCCTCTACATCATCTGGATTTCCAGCGCCAGGCAGGTCGACGCATCGCCGCAGCCGACCGTGACCATGTGGGCGGCGTCCACCACAAGGGGGGTCGATCGCGCCGCGCCCGCGTGCTCCTCAGGGGCCATGGGGACCCACAGCGCTCGGGCGGCTCGCGGTCTCATCGCCGCCCATCAAGCGGCGGCTGGTCGACGCGGGCGTCGCCACGATCGTGGCCGACGGCGTGCTCACCGTGCCGCAGGCGGAGCTCCTGCGCGCGGTGGCCGACGGGCTCGACGTGCCGCTGCCGCCGATCCTGCCCGCGGTGGCGCCTATGGCTTCTTCGCGCTCGTGACGTACGCGTCGAAGGAGGGGGTCGCCGCGCGCACGGTCTTCTCGGGGCCGAGCAGGCGCACGAACAGGAGTCCCTCGGGCGTCTCCAGCACCGCCGCGACCATGCGGTGGCCCGCCTGGTGGCCGCCCGCGGGGGGCGCGCCGGGGCCCATCTGCCCCGAATACGCGCCGCCGAGCTCGACGCGCGTGAGCGCCATGCCGCCGGCCGTCCCCTTGGTGACGATGGCCGCCTCGCGCGAGGGCCGCCCGTCGGGCTGCGTGAACTGGCCGTACCAGCGCTCGAGGTTGGCTTCGATCGATCCGCCGCCGCCGCCGAACCAGAACACGACGACGGCCGCGTCCTGGTTGTCGCCTGCGGTGCGCGACACGCGGTACTGCGCGAGGCGCATCGAGGAGCTGGGCGTCTCGGCCACCCACGTGGACGGCGTGGTGAACGTGACCTTGGGGCTGGCCGCGGCGTCGCCGCCGGCGCTGCCGGCGCCGGGAGCTGCGCCCATCGGCGGGTGGCCCGGAGGCATGTCGCCCATCGGCGGATGGCCGGGCGGCAGCGGCTCGGCCGGAGCGCCGGGCATCGTCGCGCTGGACGCGGATGCCGGCGGCGAGTACGGCAGGGGCGGCGTCGTGCCCTTGCTGCAGGCGATGAGGGCGATGGGGAGAGCGAGAACGAGAACCTGCGCGCGTATCATGCGCCGCAACCTAGCACGCCTGCGGGCGGTCGTTGTAGGCCGCCGCGATGCGCCTGCGCGTCCACGTCGAAAGCGGGGAGGTCGCGCTGGATCTCGAGGCGGTGCGCACGCTGGGCGAGGCGCTTCGCGCGCTCGCGTCCGAACGGCCGGAGCTGGTCGGCCGCGCGCTCGACGACGACGGTCTGGTGCGGGCCGCCGACGCCGCGCTCTACCGCGCCAAGCAGCGCGGTCGCAACCGCGTCGCGGCCGCGACGTCGTCCTGATTCGGGGCGGCGCTGTACTCAGCATCTCGCAGACACTTTCCAAGCAGGGCTCGACGATCCCCGAGTATCTGCCCGCCGCGCTGCGTGCCTACCATTCCGGCGCTCCGCTCCCCAAGATCATCCATTCACGCTGCTAAACTCGTACCATCGGATGGATACCCACGATCGACGAGGGGCGCTTCGCGACGGCGCGCGGCGTGCGGCTTTCGGACGACGACCGCCGGCGGCGCGGCGTGATCACGAGCCTCATCGCGATGGTGTTCGACGCGTACCTGCGGCGCCCCGACGGAACACGGCGCTTCTCGCACGCGGTGTGATGGCGTGGTCCCGCAGTGACGTGCCGCGGCTCATCTGTCACCGTCGCGTAACGCCGCGGCGCGTATGCGGCCGTGCAACGCTGGTACGCATGCTGCACTGATTTTCGCCGAGGTCGAACCCATGGAAGCTCCGAGAGAAGAAGGGGACGTCGCGCCGGAGACCGCGTGGGTGGCCACGGCCATCGCCGCCGGGGCCGCGCTCCTCGTGCTCCTGTCGATCGCGTTTCCCACGTGACATAGGCCTCGCGCGCCTCGCCGCCGCCGGAGCTCACGGACTGGATTTGACCCGTCTCGTGGGCGCCGATTCGCTTTCCGAGAAGCTGGCTCGGGGCGTGCATCGTTCCGGCACGCGAAACCTTTGCTGGAGGTCATCATGAGGCATTTACCCCTTGTTGTTGCTGCTGGCTGCGCGATGTCTTGGCTCGGCTGTGACGGTCCGGCCGGATTGCCCGGGCCGGCCGGAGCCTCGTGTACCGCGACGGACAACGGAGACGGCACGGCGACGGTTTCGTGCGACGACGGAACGCAGACGACGGTCTCGAACGGCGAGCCCGGCACGCCCGGTACGCCCTGCACGATCGAGGACAACGACGACGGCACCGCGACGATCACGTGCGACGACGGCAACGAGTACACGGTCGGAAGCGGCGAGCAGGGCGAGCAGGGCGACTCGTGTACGGTCGAAGACAACCTGAACGGCACGTTCACGATCACGTGCGAGGACGGCACCGAGGTGGTGGTGTCGGACGGGACGCCCGGCGACTCGTGCAGCGTCACGGACGAGGGCGACGGCACGGCGACCATTGCGTGCGAGGACGGCACCGAGTACGGGGTCTCGGACGGCTCGGATTGCTCGGTCGTGAGCAACGGCGACGGAACGTACACGATCACTTGCGAGGACGGGACCTCGGTGACCGTCTCGGACGGCTCACCCGGCTCCTCGTGCAGCGTCGTCGACAACGGCGAGGGCACGAACACGATCACCTGCGACGACGGCACGACGGTGACGCTGTCCGACGGGAGGCCGGGGCTGGACGCGGGCGAGCTGTACGGCCTCGTGGCGACGCTCGAGGTGTCGTCGCCGGCTGCCGGCTCGTACTTCACCGCGGGCGAGCAAGTCGTCGCGACGATCACGCTCGAGGATTCGTTCGGCTTCCCCGTGTATCTCGCCGACCTCTCGCGGGCCAACCTCTACATGTA
>JBBTFH010000144.1:0-3186 GCA_038041915.1 Myxococcota bacterium | reverse complement strand
GGCCAGATCGTCGGCAACTGCGCCGACTGCCACATGGGCGCGGCGAGCGGCAAGTTCTATCTGCATCACATCGACCCGGATCGCATCGAATTTGGCGACAACCCGGACGGAAACTGGGCAATCGACAGCGTGCCCCCGCGCACCTGCAAGTCGTGTCACAACAACGATGGGTACTCGGCCTACACGACGTGTAGCGATGGCTCGCTCCCCGACAGGACCGATTTCCCGCCGACGTGCACGACCGGAGACGTCATCCTCGTACCCGACCCGCTCGTTCGGCGCGTGCATGGCGTCCACAATGGATCCAACCTGTCCAGCGCGTTGAACACCGACCCGGACCTCGGCGACTTCCGGTACTACACGGGCGTCGTCTTCCCGGCCGACATCGAGAACTGCACGAAGTGCCACCTCGACGACTCGTGGCAGGAGAGGCCCAGCACGCTCGCGTGCCAGGCCTGTCACGACGACGTCGACGTCATCGCCGGCACCAACCACGGCGGCGGCGCGCAGCCCGAGGGCTCGTGCCTCGGCTGCCACAACGACAGCATCGCGCCGTCCATCGCGACCGCGCACGTGCCGGCGACGCCGGCGTTCGCCAACGTCGTGGACGTCGCCATCTCGGCGCCGACCAGCGGCACGTACTACACGACCGAGCAGCCCACGCTGACCATCACCGTGAGGAACGCGGCCGGCACCGCGATCATCGACCCGGCGACCATGACCGACACGAGCTTCAGGCGGTTCAACCTGTTCGTCTCCGGACCGCGGGCGCGCCGCATGCCCGTGCTTACGGCGGCGGGGGGCGGCATCGACTGGGCCCGCGCGTATCTGCGCAGCGCGGCGCAGGCGGCGGCCGGCTGGAATCTCACGACGGCGGTCGACTTCACCGTCACGCTCAACGGCGGCGCACCCCTGACGCTCGCGGTGCCGGGCTCGCTTCAGACGACCGGCGTGACCGTCGATGCGGTGACCGCGTGGCTGAACGGCGACGCGACGTTCGCCGCGGCCGCCACGGCCTTCAGGTACACCTCCGGCGCCAACAACTACGTCCAGATCACCAGCGACGTCCGCGGCACGAGCTCGTCCGTGGCCGTCGCCGCGGACGCGGGCGATGCGCAGTCGATCATGGGCTGGTCGACCACCGCGGCCGCACCGATCCCGAGCAGCTACGCGAGCAACGACCTGCGGCTCCACCCGACCGATCCCGTCGCCGACGACGACCCGCGCGTCACGCGCACGGCGACGACGATCGAGTACGAGCTGGACAGCGTGGCGTCGCTCGTGCCCGGGACGTACGTCGCGTGGGTCGAGGCCGGCAGCGCGTACCCCGTGGGCTGGGACCTCCTGACGTTCCAGGTGGGCACGGCCACGGTGGAAGACAAGATCGCCACGAACTGCACCGACTGCCACGAGGACACGCGGATGCACGCGAGCTATTTCGGCGTCAGCTTTGACACCGACATCTGCGGGAGCTGCCACGACTACGAGCGGCAGTTCCGGGATCGCACGGCTACGGACACCTGGGTCGACGGCTGGGGCGCCGCGGCGGCGAGCGGGCGAAGCAACATGGGCTTCGGCGCCACGCCTATAGCCCGCCGCGTCCACGGCGTGCACCGCCTACGCTACCTCGACAAGCCCGAGCAGGTGCACTCCATGTACGCCGCGCCGAACAACCACTTCATCTTCCCGCAGGACGTTCGCAACTGCGTGAAGTGTCACTCGGAGACCGACGACTGGATCGAGAACCCGGGGCGGGTGGCGTGCCTGGCCTGTCACGATTCGGACGCGGCCCAGGCGCACGGCTCGCTCATGACCTTCGATCCGACGCCGGTGGATCCGTGGAACGGCGACGAGGAGGAGTCCTGCGCCGTGTGTCACGGTGAAGACTCCGAGTTCGCGCCGGACGTCGTCCACAACGTCTGGGATCCGTACGCGCCGCCCTACCCGCGGGAGCCCGAGGAGTAGGCGAGGCGCTGACCGCGCACATCCGGTCGGACCTCAAGGTCGAGCTGATGCACGAGGTGCGATAGGCTGCCAGCTTGGATGCGCCAACTTCCCCGCCTGTGTCAGGTTGTGTGGCTTCTGGCCGCCTGCGCTGACCTCCGAGAAACCCCGACGCCGGAGGAATGTTCCGCCTGCCACGGCGGTGAAGGCGGCGCGCCGCCACCCGACCTCTCGGGCTCGATCGACACGTCGCGACGCGGCGTCGGCGCGCACGCGGCGCACCTCGCGTCGCCGGCGCTCGGCCGGCCGGTCGCGTGCGCGACCTGCCACGTCGTGCCCGAGTCGGAGCGCGACGTGGGCCACCTCGACCGTACGGCCGAGGAGCTGGGCACGCCCGCGGACGTCACGTTCTCGGGCCTGGCGCGCGCCAACGGCTTCGCCGCCCGCTACGACCCGGAGACGCTCCGCTGCGAGAGCACCTGGTGCCACGGCCGGCGCGGCGGCGAGTTCAACGCGCCCGAATGGACGCTCGTGGACCAGTCGCAGATCCGGTGCGACGGCTGCCACGGCGCGCCACCGCCCGACCCACACCCGACGAGCGACCGCTGCTGGAACTGCCACCCGGGCGTGGAGAAGGACGAAGACGGGAAACTCGCGCTCGCCGACGGCAAGCGGCATATCGACGGCGTCGTCGACGTGACGCCCGCCGAGGGCTGCAACGCCTGCCACGGCGACGCCGACGGCGAGAAGGAGGACGAGGCGGCATGGGCGCCGCCGACTTCGATCGCGGGCTTGTCGGTCACGACGACGCGCGGCGTGGGGGCGCACCAATCGCACGTTCGGCCCGAGGGATCCGCGCGCCCGGTCGCGTGCGAGGCCTGCCATGTCCTGCCGCTCGAGAAGGACTCGGAGACCGGCGCGTATGTCGGCAACCCGCTCGCGGAGGGCCACATCGACAGCGCGCTGCCCGCCGAGGTGACGTTCTCGGGCCTCGCGCGCGCCGAGGATGCGAGCCCACTCTGGGATGGCGAAAGCTGCACGAACGTCTACTGCCACGGCGCGACGCTCGCGGGCGGCGCCGCGACCGCGCCCGACTGGACGCTCGTCGACGAGTCGCAGCGACAGTGCGATTCCTGCCACGGCTACCCGCCGCCGCCCCCGCATCCTGAGTGGGACCGCTGCGACCGGTGCCATCCGGATGCCGACGGCGAAGGTGGCATCGCCGACGCCTCGCGCCACGTC
>JBBTFH010000143.1:6572-7457 GCA_038041915.1 Myxococcota bacterium | reverse complement strand
GAAGCCGAGGCGGAGTCCGAAGCCGAGGCGGAGTCCGAAGCCGAGGCGGAGTCCGAGGGCGAATTCGCCTGGTACTACACCTGCGGCGATCCGGTCTGCGGCGGCTACACGCCGTCGGGCAAGGCGCTGTGCACCACCCAGACCGCGGGCGATGCGTGCGAGGAGGACGACGCGCCGTGCGATCCGCAGGACGCGTGCAACCGGCAGATCGTGTGCGCCGCGAGCGACCCGACCCAGAGCGAGGGCGGCTGTCCGATCTCGCGCCTGCGCCACAAGCGCGACGTCGAGTATCTGGACGCGCGTGCGCTCGAGCGGCGCTACGAGGACGCGCTGGGAATCCGCCTCGCGACCTGGCGCTACAAGAAGGACGGCGCGGAGGCGCCGCCGCGCCTGGGCTTCATCATCGACGACGACCCGGCGAGCCCGGCGGTTCGCCCCGATGGCGAGCACGTCGATCTCTACGGCTACGTCAGTCTCGCCGTCGCCGGGCTGCAGGTGCAGGCGCGGACGATCGCGTCGCTCGAGCGGGAGGTCCGCACGCTGCGCGCACAGGTCAAGACGCTGCGGCGCGCGCGGCGGTAACGGTAGGCGCGTTCACCGCGGTCGGTAGCGAAGCTCGATCAGCAGCTCGCGCACCGTCTCCTCGCGCGGGCGCCTGGCCGCGGGCACGTCGATGGCGATGCGCGCGGGGTCGTAGCTCTTCGCTTTCACGTCGATCGCATGGCGTCCCGGCCGTAGCGGGCCGAGGACGAACGCGCCGTCCCGCCCGTCCGCGCGCACTCCTCCGCCGCCGACGGTGAAGCGCGCGATCGGTTCGCGCGTCTGCGCGTCGCGCACGAAGCCCGAGGCCCACGCGCCGAGCGCGAGCGGGAAGTCGACGCGCTC
>JBBTFH010000143.1:0-6562 GCA_038041915.1 Myxococcota bacterium | reverse complement strand
CCTCCGCGACCTGCACGACCCGTGCGCCTGGCTCGTAGCCATCCGACGACGCGCGCAGCGTCACGCGTCCGAGCAGCCCGGCGAGCGCGTAGTCGCCGAGGGCGTCGGTGATCGCCCGAGTCGGCTCGCCTCCGTCGGCCTGCGCCTCGACGATCGCGCCAGGCAGCGGAATCTCGCCGTCCCGGACGCGTCCGGCGACGACGCCGCCCGCGCGCAGCACGACGCGCGCCTCCGCCGGCGCGGCCGCGGCCGCGTCGAGCGCGACCTCCGCCGACTCGCCGGCCACGTACCCCGCGGCGCTCGCGCGCACGCGCGCGCGGCCGGGCGGAAGGCCGGCGATCACGAAGCGTCCCGCGCCGTCGCTGCGGAGCGCGCGTGCCGCGGCGGTAGTGGTGCACGTCCCTTCGGACGGGCTGAGGCAGCCCGCGGGCGGCGCAAAGGGAATCGGGCCGCGCAGCACGCCGAGCTCTCCCGCCGGGATCAGCGCCGGGGTCGCGCCCGTGCCGACGTCTATTGGCTTGCCGTCGGCGCCGGTCACGGTGACCGAGACCTCGGCGCCTGCCACCGGACGATCGCGCGAGTCGATGACGACGCCGGTAATCCGCGCCCCCGCGTCGAGTTGGAGCACGACGTGCGTGACCCCGCCTGCCGTAACAGTCACGTCGCCCTGCGTGGCCGGCCGAAAGCCCGCGGCGCTCGCGTCGACGCGGTAAGCGCCGGCGACGAGCCCCGCGAATCGAAAGTGGCCCGCGGCATCGGTCACGAGGCGCGGATCCAGCGCGGTGACCGCCGCGATCCTCGTCTCGCCCGTGGTGACGAGCGCGCCCACGATCGGGGCGCCGTGCGCGTCACGCACGACACCGGTGAGCGCCCCCGCCGGTTCGAGCGCGATCGCGACGTGCGACGGCGCCGCCCCCCGAGCGTCGACGCCCGCGACGACGCGCGACGCGAAGCCGTCGTCCGAGCTCGCGGCGAGATCGTAGATGCCCTCGCGCACGTCGATGCGGAAGCGCCCGTCCGGGCCCGCGCGCGCCGAAATCAGCGGCGAAAGGCCGCTCCCGGCGCACGCGACCGTCGCCGCGTGCGGCGCGCCGCTCCGCGTTACGCGCCCCTCGATCGCGACCAGTCGCGCCAGTACGATCGTCATGCCCGCCGACGGCGCGGTCAGCGTGCGTTCGCTTTGCGCGAAGCCCGGCGCCGACGCGCGTAGCGTGGCGCGTCCCGCCGCCAAGCCGCCGAGGCGGAACGAGCCGTCGGCGGCGCCGTGCGCCTGGGCGGCCGGCTCGTCGTCCCTCGACGCCTCGATGCTCGCACCCGCGAGCGGCCGTCCCTCCGCGTCGAGCACGCGTCCGAGAATCGGCGCCTCCACGCCGAGCGACAGATCGATTGTGGCGTCGCCCATGAGCGTGCGCCGTGCGATGGCGCGCGCGTGTCCCTCCGCCGAGGCGACGATCAAGAAGTCGCCGCGCGGAAGCGCCGCGATGCGGAAGCGACCGTCGGCTCCCGCCGCCGCGTGTGCCTGGGCGAGGCGCTCGCGCCCGCGCAGGCGCACGACCTCGACACGCGCAGCGATCGGCGCACCGCCAGGTGCCGTCACGCGCCCGGCCAGCACGCTCGCGCGTTCCTCGGCGACCAGCGGCGGGGGCGCTGGCGTGGCGGCGTCGTGACCACCGCAGGCGAGCAGCGCGCACACCGTGGCGCATCGCGAGTCCATGGCGACCAAGATAGCGCGCCTCCGCGGAGCGCGTGCTATGCGCCGCCGATGAGCCGCGCGCTTGCCGCCGTCGCCGTCGCCGTCGTCGCGGCACTCGCGTGCGAACCGCGGGGCGAGCCCGAGCGCGCGTGCGCCGAGCCGACGGGCGCGCCTGCGCTCGCGCTCGAGCGGATTTGCGCGTGCGTCTATGCCGAGTCCGGCTACGCGACGCCGGACGAATGTTTCGGCAGCGCCTGCATCTGCCAAGGAGTCGAGGCGTGCGATGTGGCGATCGACTGCATCGCCGCTCTCGACGACGACGGAAAGCTCTGCGACGGCATCGACGCCTGCGTGCAGGCAGGCTGCCGCGAGCTGTGCGAGGCCGCGTACCGGCGCGTCTACGAGTGCTGCGGCCAGAGCGCGCCCGAGGACGTCGCCGACGACGCCGCGGACTGCTGCGGCGACGCCGCTTGCGCCGACACGTGCGACGACACGGCAGCCGCGGACTGCAGCACGATCCTCGCGAACGGCTGCCCGCCGCCCTGACGCCGCCGCCGTAGGCGCTACGGCATCCAGTCTCGGCGAATCTCTTTCGCGCCTCCCGCGCCGACCGACAGATCGATCACCTCGTGCCGGTCCAGGCTCGAGTTGTCGAGTACGACGTGGTGGGCGCCGGTGGAGACGTCGAGCTCGACGGGCGTGCGTCGCGGAAGCCCGCCGTCGATGCGCACCTCGGCCCACGGCATCACGATGACTCGGATCGTGCCGCGCCCGGCCGGCGTGGCCGCTGGCGTGTGCGCCGCCGCACCGGCCGTTCGGCGACTCCGCTCCGAGCTCTCGTGGCGGGCCGAACGCGTGGCAAGCGAGCGGGCGGGCGGCGTCGGCGGGACGCTCGTCGTCGAAGGCGGGATCGCCGCGGGCGGCGCCGCAGAAGACGGCGCGGGAGGCGACAAGACCACCTTGGCCCGCACGGGAGGCGCCGCGGCCGGAATCGGCGTGCTCGCCACGCCGCTGGTTCCGGACGCCGCCGTTGCGAGCACGGGCGGTGGCGCCTCGCGCAGCGCGATCCATGCACCGGCGATGATCGCCAGCGCGACGACGCCTGCCGCCGCGATCACACCGAACCGGCGGCGGCGAGGTCCAGCGACCGCGACCTCCCCGGCCGCGACCGAACCGGTGCGCGTCCCCTCCGCCCGCAAAGGAAGCTGCGCGTCGCGCTCCGTCGGCCCGTCGTCGCCTTCCGCCGCGACCGGCGCGTAGCGGGTCTCGGCGTCGGCGCCGACGCCGACGCCTGCGCCCGTCGTGATCGACACGTCGACGGACACGGGCGTCTCCTCGGCGCGCCGCTCCATCACGCGCGTGGCGGCGGGTTGCCCCTGCTCGCGAAAGAGCGACGACACGTACGCGCCGAGGCCGAGCGGATCGGCTGAATAGACGGCGCAGCGCGTCAAATCTCGCAGCGCGTCCGCCGCGCTCGCGTAGCGATTTTCCGGCTTGGCGGCGAGAAGCCGCATCACGACGCGGTCGAGATCATCGCCGATGGACGGCTCGCGCGTGCGCGGAGGCAGGATCTGCGCCGCCAGCACGCGGCCTATGAGCTCCGCCTCCGAGTCGGCCTCGAACATGCGCGCACCCGTCAGCATCTCGTAGGTGGTCGCGCCGAGCGCGAAGAGATCGGTGCGCGCGTCCACGCTCGCCCCGCGTAACTGCTCAGGGCTCATGTAGGCGATCTTGCCCTTCACGTGGCCGGTGGTGGTCGTCGAGAGCTTCGCCGCCGCCTTGGCGATGCCGAAGTCCGAGAGCTTGACGTCGCCGCCGTAGGCGACGAGCACGTTGTGCGGCGTGACGTCGCGATGCACGACCGACTGTGGCGCGCCGTCGATCGCGAGATTGTGCGCGTAGTGGAGCGCCTTGAGGATCTCACCCGCGATGAAGCAGGCGTGCGAAGCCGCGAGAGGGCGCGACTGGATGCGTCCCGCATCCAGGATTCGGCGCAGATCGCGGCCGTCGACCAGCTCCATCGCGAGGTAGTAGACGTCGTCGATGCGGTCGAAGTCGAAGATCTGGACGATGTTCGCGTGCTGCAGGCGCGCGGCGAGGCGCGCCTCGTCGATGAACATTTTTACGAACTGCGAATCGCCGCTCAGGTGAGGGTGGATGCGCTTGAGCGCGGCCTCCTTGCGGAACCCGTGCGGCCCCTCGACGGCGGCGCGCCACACCTCGGCCATTCCGCCGGCGGCAATGCGCTCGTGAAGGATGTACTTGCCGAATCGCGCCTCCGCCATCGTGGGTACTCTACTGCTACCTGAGCTTCGGCGATCCTACTGATTCGGCACGCAGCTCCCCGGCAGCGTCGCGTACCAGAGGTCGGTGTCGGTCGTGTTGTAGTAGCTGACGTGGATGCGGCCATCGGTGGCCATGACAATGTCGCTCCAGTCGCCGACGTCGTCGGCGGGGTTGTCGACGATCCACGCCGTAAAGCCGCCCAGCGCATCGTGGGCGATCTTGAGACGATTGTTCGTGGAGTCGTAGTAGGTGACGAAGATCTGATCGAGGTCGTCGGATGTCGCCGCCGGTTCCTGGCCGACGGTGCCACCCAGGTCGATGATGTCGTCGGGGCCGCAGGACGGGCCGCAGAGGGTGTGGAAGAGACCGGGCTGCGTGGCGTTGTAGTAGAGGACGTGCGCGTCGTCGAAGGAATCGATCACGAGATCGGGCCCGGTAAGGCCCGCGTCGTCGGTTGAGTTGTCGACGACTGTGGGCGCGCCGAACGTGCATCCGGAAGACTGGCGCGACAGCAACACGTTGTTCGTGGCGTCGTTGTGCCAGACGATGACGGCCTGATCGGCCGAATCGAGCGCGATCGCAGAATCGAAAGGCAAATCGAGGCCGCTTCCGGTCGCGATCGCGGGGCAGAGGTTCCACGCTCCCACCGATGTCCTCCACGCGTACTTTAGGCTCCCCGACGCGCCGATGGAGCTGTAGATGATGTGCCGGGAGCCGTCGGAGCCACCGGCCACGGCGCTCCATCCACCGGTGGCGACGGACGCCGCGCTATCGACCTCCTCAGGCGTCAAGGTGTTGTACTTGTAGCGCACCCAGCCGTCGCTCCCCTGGTAAGAGTAGTGGGTGTTCCCTCTCACTTCGAAGCCGAACTGCGCCATGCCTCCAGTGAGATTGGCGTCGATGATCGCCGGGGGGTTCCACGCATCGGAGTATGTTGGTCCCGGGTTTTGGGCCGTCAGAAGATCGTCGGTGGTCGTGTCGATGTAAGCGATTCGGACGGTGCCGCTCGCGTACAGGCCGATGCGGTTATAGCGGCCCACCACATTCGACGAGGTCACCACCGCGGCTCTGTCCCAGCCGCTCGCGCAGCAACGGCCGATCGGACAGACGTTGCTGCCCGAGCAGTCGCCGTCCGCGTTGCACTCCGTGAGGCAGGCGCCGGACGCGCAGTCGTACGGCGCGCACTCGACGTTCGGCGAGTCGACGCACGTTCCGGAGCCATTGCAGGTGTCGGACGGATCGACCGTGTCGCCGTCGACGCACGACTCCACGGCGCAGACGGTCGTCGCGGGCAAGTTCGTATAGCTCGTGCAGTCGGTGCTGTTCGCATCCTTGCAGTTGTTGAACCCCTCGCAGCGCCCGGTGGTGAGGTCGGCGTAGTTGCGGCACGTGGCATCGAGGGCGTCGCAGTCGATCGTGCCGCAGGCCGCGTCGTCCGTCGGCGTTGTAGCGCACCACCCGGCGCCGTCGCACTCTGAGCAAAGGCCGCAGTCGGTGGTGGCAGGCAGGTTGCCACACGCACTTGCGCCGTTGCAGAAGCCGGTCACGCAGGACCCGGACGGGCACTCACTCTTGACGTCGGACGTGGCGGCCTGCGCCGCGCAGGTTCCCAGGCCGGAGCACTCCTGGCAGAGCGTGCAGTCGGCGTCCTGAGCCGCGTCGAAGGTCGAGCACGATCCGGTCCCATTGCACAGCGAGCAGGTTCCGCAGTCGGTGGTGGTGGCCATGTTCGTGAAGGACGTGCAGTCGGACGCCGTGTTCGCGTCCTTGCAGTCGCCGAATCCCTCGCAGCGCGCGGTCGTCAGGTCGGAGAAGCCGCGGCAGGTCGTGTCGAGGAGGTCGCAGTCGACCGTGCCGCACGCCGCGTCGTCGGCCGGCGTGCCGAGGCACGCCCCGGAGCCGTCGCAGGCCTTGCACGAGGCGGCGTCGCACAGCGTCGTCGTCGCCATGTTTGTGTAGCTCGTACAATCGGAGGTGTTGGCGTCCTTGCAGTTGTCGAGACCCTCGCAGCGGCCGGCCGTGAGATCGGCGTAGTTTCGACACTCCACGTCGAGCAAGTCGCAGTCGATTGTGCCGCAGCCCGAATCGTCGGAGGGAACGGTGCTGCAGAGTCCAGACGCATTGCAGGTGGCGCAAAGGCCGCAGTCGGTGGTGGCGGGCTGGTTTCCGCAGACGCCGGTGCCATCGCAGAAGCTGGTCACGCACGATCCGGACGGGCACTCGTCCTTGAGGTCCATTCCGGCGGGTTGTGCCGCGCAGGTTCCGAGGCCGGAGCACTCCTGGCAGAGGGCGCAGTCGGCGTCCTGAGCCGCGTCGTAGGTCGAGCACGATCCGGTCCCATCACACAACGAGCAGGTTCCGCAGTCGGTGGTGGCTGGAGAGTTGCCGCAGCCGCTGGCGCCGTTGCAGAGGCCGGTCACGCAGGACCCGGACGGGCACTCGTCTCTGAGGTCCATCCCGGCGGGCTGTGGCGCGCAGGTTCCGAGGCCGGAGCACTCCTCGCAGGGCTTGCAATCGGTGAACTGACCCACGTCGAAGTTTGCGCACGCTCCCGCCCCATCGCCGAGCGAGCAGGTTCCGCAG
>JBBTFH010000142.1:0-9026 GCA_038041915.1 Myxococcota bacterium | reverse complement strand
GGCCCGCAAGGCGCGAGGCCGAGGCGGGCTTTCTGCCCGCCGAGCGCCGAGCAACGCAGCGGGCCGGGATGCATCGCGCGTCTGGCGACGGGAGGGATTTCTGCTCACGCTCTCAGTGTAGCTTCACCATCAAGAACGCGACGAGGAAGCCGACCGCGGTGCTGAAGGCGACGGTGCGGCCGCCCATCCCGAAGGCCTCGGGCATCATCGTGTTGGTGAGCAGCGCCAGGATGCCGCCGGCGGCGAGCGAGTTGGTGAAGGCCAGCGCCGCGGGTGACGCGCCCGCCAGGAACGCGTTGCCGAGCGCCGCCGAGAGTCCGGCGACGACGACCAGGCCGCACCACATCGTGAGGATGCGCCGGCGCGAAAAGCCGGCCTTGGTCATGCCCGAGGCGCTCGACATCGCCTCGGGGAAGTTCGAGAGGAAGACCGCCAGCAGGAACGAGTTGCTCGGCGACTGCGTGCCGACGAGCGTGGCGCCGATCACGATCGACTCGGGCACGCCGTCGACGAGCGCGCCGAGGAAGATGGCGAGCGGCGCGGACGAGCCGGCGTGCTTCTCGACCAGATCCCTCTCCTCCCACTCGGTGACGCCACGATCGAGGTGCGCCGAGGCGACCTTGCGCCACATCGCGGCGGTCTGCTCGGTGCCGCCGGTCGGGCCGTGGCGCGCCTCGAGCCGCTCCTCGAGCAGCCGGTGCACGGCGTCGGCGAGCGCCCGGGAGCGCCCCATGAGGTGGTTGAAGTCGTCGCGCGCGATGCGGTACGCGCGCAGCGCGCCGAGCGCGGAGACGGTCGCGTTGCGCGGCTCGCCCGTGAGCAGCGCCATCTCGCCGAACGCGGCGCCCTTGCCGAGCGTCGCGAGCAGCCGCTCGCCGTCGACGACGCGCGCTCCTCCGTCGAGGACGAGGTAGAGCGCGTCGCCCACGTCGCCCTTGCGGAAGACCACCTCGCCGTCCATGAAAGAACGCTCCTCGACGAACGCGATGATCGCCTGCACCTCCTGGGGCGGGAGCGAGCGGATGATCTGCACCTCGCTCAGGCGGCGGAGGATGTCGTCGGCGCGCTGCTCCTTCTTCTCCTTGAGGAACATGTGGCGCGTTCCTTCGCGCCGCAGGAAGCCGCCCTTCGAGTCGATGAACCCCTCGGCGAGCACGAAGATCAGGCCGCCCACGAGGAAGCCGCCGACCAGCGCCGCCGGACCGCCCTTCTCGTAGGCCTCCTCGCACAGATCGAAGGCCAGCGCCGAGAGCAGCGTCCCGCTGCCGAACGCCATCACGATCGCGACGACGCGCTGCGTCGGGCGCGCGAACAGGCCGACGAGCGCGCCCAGGAGCAGACCGCTCGCGGCCAGCACCCCGAACATCCCGGCCTTCAAGAAGATCGGCAGGCGCCTTCCCCCATTCTCCGACGGGAAAATATACTTTTTCGTTCGCTACGGGTCACAAAACCGCCGCGGGCGCCACCCTTCACCTACCACCGCCAAGAGCGCAGCAGCGCCGCCATTTCCGCGTGCAAGTCCCATGCGGTGTCGAGGCCGCGCACGAAGATTGCGCCGGAGACGGCCATGAACGTCAGCGTGACGAGCCAGGCCGCGGCGGGGACGTGCGCGGCGAGGCGGCGGAACGGGCGCCAGCCCGAGGTGGCGGCGACGGCGGCGCCTTGCAGCAGGAAGTATGCGGTCATCGCGCCGGTGAAAGACGCCGACGCGACGTCGACCATCGCCTCGTGCACGAGGCCGCTGACGAGAAACGCGGCCATGGTGCCGCGCGCGGGCTGGCGGCGGCCGCCGGCGGGGCGGAAGACGTAGCGGTAGAGCGTCGCGTTGACCCACGTGTTCCAGCGGCGACCCCAGAAGTCGGCCGGCGAGGTCGCGAGGAGCGGCGCGTGAAAGGCGTCGTCGCAGTCGACGCCTCGCGTCGCACGCAGCCCCGCGACCGCGACGTTCGCCATGCCGGCGATCAGCAGGTACAGCTCGATCTGCTTGAGCGGCACGACGGCGGCGCCGTGCCGCAGCTCGAGGCGAACGGCGACGATCATGAGCGCGAGGCCGGTGGAGACCTGCAAGCACCCGAGCGCGACGCCGCGCGCGATGCGCGTCCAGTCGCGCCGGCGCGGCGCGTCCCAGCGCGTGACGGCGGGGACGATCAGGTACGCGACGAAGTCGGCGTAGCACGGCGCCGGCACGTGGCCGGCGGCGGCGATGAAGCTCTTGACGCACATCGTCCCCAGGCCGATGCAGGCGAAGAGGCGGAAGACCGAGTGCTCGACCGGGATCGCCAGCGGCACGGCGCAGAGCGCGAGCGCGACGGCGCGGAGCGCGCGCGGTCGAGCGCGCAGCAGCGCGACCCCCCACGGCGCGCACAGCGCGATCCCGAAGGCGACGAGCCAGGTCGGCGGCACGAGGCGCATCTTGCGACAACGCCGCCGCCCGCGATAAGAAACTTTTCGTGGCGTTCGCCAAGAGCCGGTCCCAATACCCCCGGACCGAGCCAGGCGAAGCGCCGCGCCCGCCCGGCAAGGCGCGAGGAGGGCGCGTACCTCGACGGTACGCAACCGACGAGCAACGCAGCCGGGCGGGATGCGCCGCGAGCCTGGCGACGGGAGGGGGTATTGGGACCGGCTCTAGACCGCCGACCCGACGCGAGCGGCGCGCGCACCGGTTCGAGCTGCTCCGCCACCTTCGCCGCGAGGCGCGTGTGCTCGCCGAGGCCTTCGCGCTCGGTTCCTTCCGCATCGAGGCCGATCGGCGCTCGAACCGCCGCTACGGCGCCTGTTTCCGCGACGGTGTCATCCGCATCCGCCTCGAAGGGCGGCGTGACGGCCGCCCGCTGCGCACCTCGAGCCTGGTCAACACGCTCTGCCACGAGCTGGCGCATCTCCGTCACTTCAACCACGGCCCCGGCTTCAAGGCCTTCTACTTCTCGCTGCTGCGCTGGGCCAAGGAGCGCGGCCTCTACGCCCCGCGGCGCCTGCCTGCCCGCTTGCCCGCGTCCGTCCGCGAGCCCAAGCCGGCGCCCGCCCCCGCCGCCGCGCCTGCCCCCACCCAGCTCTCGTTGTTCCGCTAGTCCGACCGGGCTAGATTGCCCGCGTCGTGCGTCTCCATCGCGCCGTTTCGCTCTTGCTGATCGCCGCTGCCTGCGCCGAGGATCAGGCCGGCGAGCTCGGCTACGGCGCCTCGGCCCGGCAGAACTACCAGATGGGCATGACCGAGCTTCGCGACGAGAACTACCTGGAGGCGGTCAAGTACCTCCAGTACGTCAAGAACAAGTTCCCGTTCTCCAAGTACGCCGCCTACGCGGAGCTGCGCATCGCCGACACGCACTTCGCCGAGGGCAAGTTCCTCGAGGCGATCGACGCCTACAAGCTGTTCGAGCGCGGCCACCCGACGCACCCCGAGGTCGCGCGCGGCTACGTCGGCTATCGGGTCGTGCGCGCCAACGTCGAGCAGATGCCGGAGGACTGGTTCATCATCCCACCCGCCTACGAACGCGATCAGGCCGCGGCGCGCGACGCGTTGCGCGAGGCGCGCGATTTCCTCGAGCGCTTCCCCAGGAGCAAGTACGTCAAGCGGGTCGGCGGCTACCTCGCGCGCATCGTCGGGCGCCTGACCGAGCACGAGATCTACGCCGCGAACTTCTACCTCTCGCGCGGAAAACCGAAGGCGGCGGCGTGGCGGCTCGAGGCGCTGCTCGAGCAGTATCCCGAGGCGCGGCGGGAGGGGCCGGCGCTGCTGCTCCTGGGAAAGACGTACCTGCAGATGCGTGACGCGCCGCGCGCGAGAGAGATTTTCGCGCGCATGGTGCGCGAGCGACCGGGCGACTACAACTCGCGCAAAGCCGAACTCTATCTCGAGTTCATGGATCGCGAGCGGATGTAGGCTCGCCGGTGTAAGATTTGGCCATGGATCAAGCGCTGCAAACCCTGCTGGCCCAGGGACGCGAGGCCTACCAGGCCGGCGAGCTCGATCGTGCCGAGCCGCTGCTGCGCGAGGCGTCGGGCAAGGGCGCCTTCGCCGACGTGCAGAATATGCTCGGCGTCATCTACCACCGGCGCGGCCGCTACGAGGCGGCGCAGGGGTGCTTCGAGGAGGCCCTGCGCATGAACGCCGCGTACACCGATGCGGCGCTGAACCTCGCGGTCACGTACAACGAGCTCGGCAAGTACGACGAGGCCAAGCGCGTCTACGAGCAGGCGCTGGGACGCGCGAAGGATTCGCCGCACCATCTCGACTCGTTCGCGCGCGGGAAGATCGCGAACCTGCACGCCGCCGTCGGCGACGCGTACCTGTCGGTGTCCATGCTCGAGGAGGCGTCGCGCGAATACCGGCTCGCGCTCGATCTCTCGCCGAGCTTCGCCGACCTTCGCACGCGGCTGGCCTCGACCTACCGCGACATGGGACGTCTCGAGGACGCCGTGGTCGAGTTTGACCGCGTGCGCAAGCAGAACCCGAACTACGTGCCGGCGCGGCTGCACCTGGGCCTGACGCTCTACGCGCTCGACAAGAAGGACGAGGCGGCGCGCGAGTGGCAAGAGGTGCTCAAGATCGATCCGGAGAACCGCAGCGCGCGCACGTACCTGCACATGGTCCGCGCCGCCACGCCGCCGCCCATGCCGCGGCGGTGACCTGGCGCGCCCAGAGCCCCGAGCATTTCGTCGTCGAGGAGATTCCCGCCTACGCGCCGTCGGGCGCGGGCGATCACACGTTCCTCTGGATCGAGAAGCGCGGGCTGACCACGGCCGAGGCGATCGCGGCTCTGGCCTCGGCGCTCGGCGCGCGCGAGGCCGACGCGGGCTACGCGGGGCTCAAGGATCGCGTGGCAATCGCCCGGCAGTGGATCTCGCTGGCCGGCGTCGATCCCGAGCGCGCGGCGGCGGTGAAGCTCCCGGGCGTGCGCGTGCTCGGGGCGGCGCGTCACGCGCACCGCCTGCGGACCGGGCACCTGCGCGGCAATCGCTTCGTCGTGACCGAGATCGACGCCGGGCCGCGCGTGGCGGAGCTCGCGGCGCGCCTGGCCGCGATCGTCGCGGGCGGCCTGGCCAACCGCTACGGCGGGCAGCGCTTCGCGCGCGACAACGTGGCGCGTGCGCGCGCCTGGCTCGGCGGCGGCGCGGCGCCGCGCGATCGCCGCGATCGGCGCATGGTCGTCTCGGCGCTGCAGGCGCACGCGTTCAACGCGGTGCTCGACGCGCGTGCCGAACGCGGCCTGCCGCTTCGCGATCCGATCGAGGGCGATTGGTGCGAGCGGGGAATTCCGACCGGGCCGATGCCGGGCTTTCGCATGCCGAGGCCGACGGAGGGGTCGCCCGCGCGCGTGCTCGAGGACGAGGTGCTCGCGCGCGAGGCGGTCTCGCTCGACGCATTCCGCGGCGTAGGGCGGATCGGGCGCGGGGCGCGCCGCCCACTGGTGGTGGTGGTGGAATCCGCGACGGTCGAGCGCGACGGCGAGCACGCGCGCCTGTGCTTCGCGCTGCCTTCGGGCAGCTACGCGACGGTGCTGCTCGAGGCGCTGGGATTGGGCTCGTAGACTACCCGTCCACCCTTCCCGCTCTTGCCGCGATCAGGTGCTCGGCGCAGTAGGCACTGCCCTTGATCGCCGGTTCGGCGCAGCCGAAGCGGCCGCACTCGCCCTCCTCCTCGACCGGGCCTTTGCGCGCGAGCAGCGCTCGGTAGTAGCCGCGCAGGAGCGGTCGCGCGTCGAGCGTGTCGAAACCGGCGGCGGCGCCGAGCGGCAGCGCGAAGTAGACGATGTCCTCCTCGCCGGTGCGCTCGCCCGGCACGCGCGCCTGGAGAAACTCCGCGCCGCACTCGCCGCAGCGGTAGAGGCGCTCGCGCCCTTCCGCGCGGGCGCGCACGAGCGCAAACGCGTCGGTCGCGCCGTAGTTCTCGGCGACGTCTTCGCGGATGTGCGGGATGAGGTCGGCGCAGCGGCAGGCCACGCGGGCGGTCTACTCGTCGGCGGGCAGGATGACCGCGCCCGAGAACTCCTTGGCGTAGACCTCGAGCAGCGTCGTGCCGAACTCGGCATCGTCCACGGTGGCGACGCCGGAGTAGCTCCCCGGATCGACGTTGGCGAACACGACCGTTCCTGCCGATGAGGTTGCCGTGAGGCTCTCATCGGGGAATCCGGACGCGCCGAGGTAGACGCGGACTTCGTAGTCGGCGGGTTCCAGATCGATCACCGCGCCGGCCAGGTACGACGTGGCGTCGTCGGGGTCGGACTGGACGATCATCCCGGCGAGGCCCTTGGTGTCGTCGGGCTCGATGCCCAGCAGCGTCGCCTGAATCTCGGCGGCGCTCTCGCTCACCATCAGGATTTCGAGGTCGGCCCGGTCCTCCGTGATCGGCGTCGCCAGCGAGAAGATGTTGGCCGCCCAGTAGGTGGCCGCCTCGATGTGCAGCCGCCCGGAAAAGCCCGCCTTGGCGATCGCCATGGTGATGGCGTACGTGCCGTCGCCGCCGCCCGTTCCTTCGCAGAGCAGCGCGTCGGCGTCGTCGTAGACTTCGATGGTCGCGCCGGCGACGCGATTGTCGTTCAGCGCGTCGACGATCGTGCCGCTCACCGTGATCTCGGTGCCGCCCTCGACGTCGCCGGTACACGTCACGTTGCTCTCGCCCTCGGATTCGGACTCGGCTTCGGCTTCGGCTTCCGCCTCGGCTTCGCTCTCTGTGCCCTCATCGGTGCTGTCGCTGCCGCAACCGCCGAGAGCCAGCGCCATCGCGAAAAACCTCTTTTTCCAAGCATCCATGATCGTCACCTCCGAGCGCTTCGTACGCTTTCGGGCCGGGTTGGGTCAAGCTTCCTCGATCGCCTTCGGCGAGGTGCAGCGAGGTGCCGGTTGACATCCTCATTCGCATCCCCAAATATGTCCTCATGAAGCAGACCATGGAGCGCCTCAACTTGAACGTACCCAAAGAGGTGCGAAAGCGCCTCCGCAATGTCGCCAGGCAGCGCGGCCGTACCGAATCGGCCGTCGCACGCGATCTGCTGGTCGAAGCAGTCGACGAGCTCGAGAGGCAGGACTTCTACCGGCGCGCGATCGAGGCGTACACACCCGAGAGGCGGAAGCGCGACCTGGAGATCCTCGCCGCTTTCGAGAAGCTCGACCGCCGCCGTGGCTAACCGTGGCGAGGTGCTTCGGCTAAGGCGGCGTCTCGGCTTTCTGGATCGTGAAGACGGCGAAACCGTCGTGGTCGTTCAGGTCGACTCGCTCAATCAGACGCTCCCCACGCTCGTCGTCGTGCCGCTGGACGTCGCGGCGCCGATCTACCAGAAGGATCCGACAGCCGTTCGCGTGTCGGCGCGGGAGGCCGGCTCGACCGCGGAGCACGTGGCCGCGCCGACGCGACTGCGTGTCGTACGCTCCGACGATCTGGCTTTGGGCGTGGTCGGCCGCCTCAGCGCGCAAACGCAGACGGAGCTCGATCGCGTCCTCAAGCTCGTGCTCGGGCTGCGGTGAAGCGCTCGCTCTTCGCTTCGCTGTTGCTCGCCTGCGCCTCCGCGCCGCCGGCGCCGGCGTCGGTTGCGGCGCCGACGGAGCCGCCTCCCGACGTCGCGTATTCGCTCGATCTGCGGGCGCCGGATTCGATCGCCGTGGTCGCGCACGCGACGGCGGCGGCGGCGGCGCGCGGCTTGCGGCTGCCCGTCGATTGGGAGGGACGCGCGGGCCTCGACGACAACGTGGTCGTCGAGGAGGTCAAGGTCGGCGGGCGCACGGCAACGCATCGCATCGAACGTTGGACGCTGCACGCGGATGGCGCCGGCGATTGGGAAGTGCGCTACCGCGTCGGCGCGCGCGCGCGGCTCGACGAGGAGAGCGAGGGATTTCCAATTCGCGCGGAGAGCTACGCGTACGCGACGGGGCACCCGATCTTTCTCTTTCCCGATGTTCATGCAGAGTCGGGCGAGGGACGCTACCGCGTCGTGATCGCCGCGCCGGACGGCTGGGCCGTGACCACGACGTGGGAGGGAGCGGCGGTGCAGGGCCTCGACGCGCTGCGGGGCGGCGTGATCCTCGCCGGCGACTGGCGCGTGACGCGCCATGACGTGGGCGGACCGCTGACGGTCGCGTTGCGCGGCGCGTTCGGCTGGCCCGACGAGGATCTCGCGGCGCCCCTCGCGGCGATCGTGCGCGCGACGCGGCGCTTTTTCGGCGGCGACGCGCGGCCGCTGACCTTCGTGCTCGCGCCGTGGCGTGCCGAGCGCACGCAGATCGCGCACACCGTCCCCGGCGGCGTGCTGCTGGTGGCCGGCCACGACTTCGATCCGGGCGAGCCCGACAGCGCGTCGCTGTTGGCGCGGGAGATCTGGAAAATCTGGGTGGGCGGTGTGCTGCGCCACGCGCCCGACGCCGAGTACGCGGGGCTGTGGTTCCGCGAAGGTCTGGCCGCGTACTACGGCGTTGTCCTACCGCTGCGCGCCGGCCTGCTCCCGGCTTCGCTCGCGCGCGAACGGCTGCAGGAAGCTCTCGTCAACGCGTATCTCCGCCTGCCCGTGCGCGACGCGAAGCTCTACGACGTGCAGCGCTGGTACTGGTGGGACAAGCGCGTGCACGACACCGTGGCGGGCAAAGGCGCCCTCGCGGCGCTGCTCCTCGATCTCGAGCTTCGCGCGGGATGCCTCACCCCGTCCGACGGGACGTGCCGGGGCACGTCGCTCGACGGGTTCGTCGCGCGCATGTGGGAGCGCTTCGGGCTGACCGGCCGCCGCACTTCCGCGCGCGACCTCACCCGCGAGCTGTCGTCCTACGCCGGCCGCGACCTGGCGCCCTTCGTCGAGCGGCACCTCCTCGGCATCGAGCCGATGCCCATCGCCGAGCGCCTGCGCGCCGCCGGCTTCCGCGTCGACGCGGCGCGTGAGGAGTTCCCCGACTTCGGCCTCGGCTGGCGTGCGCAGGACGGCTCGCCCGTGCTCGAAGGCGTGCGCGCGAGCGGCCCCGCGCACCGCAAAGGCTGCCGCGAAGGCGCCGTCGTGCTCGAGTACTCCGTCCCCGCCGGCCGGTTCGACGTCGAGGCTGCGGTCACG
>JBBTFH010000141.1:20536-21704 GCA_038041915.1 Myxococcota bacterium | reverse complement strand
TCCCGGCGCCCGACGTCTACACCGACCCGCAGATCATGGCGTGGATCATGGACACGTACTCGATGACGCGCGGCTACTCGAGCCTCGGCGTCGTCACCGGCAAGCCGCTCGCCGTCGGCGGCTCGGAAGGTCGCGCCGAGGCGACGGGGCGCGGCGTCTTCTTCGTCACGCTCGATACGCTCGTGTCCCTCGGCGTGCCGCTCGCGGGCGCGCGCATCGTCGTGCAAGGCTTCGGCAACGCCGGCAGCGTCGCGGCGCGCCTGCTGCAGAAGGCCGGCGCGCGCTTGATCGGCGTCAGCGACTCGCAGGGCGCGATCTACGCGCCGCAGGGCCTGGACGCCGAGGCGCTGCTCGCCCACAAGGCTCACGCGGGCACGGTGCGCGGCTTTCCCGCGGCCGAATCGATCCGCCCCGACGAGCTGCTCGGGCTCGAGTGCGAGGTGCTCATCCCCGCGGCGCTCGAGAACGCGATCACCGCGCCCATCGCGCGGGGCGTGCGCGCGCGCGTGATCGTCGAGGCCGCGAACGGACCGACCACGCCCGACGCCGACGCGATTCTCGCCGAGAAGGGCGTGATCGTCGTGCCCGACATCCTGGCCAACGCGGGCGGCGTGACCGTGTCGTACTTCGAGTGGGTGCAGGATCTGCAGGCATTCTTCTGGGACGAGGAGCACATCAACGCGCAGCTCGAGCGCATCATGCGGCGCAGCTACGCCGACGTTCATAGAATCGCGCAGGAGCGACGCATCGCCTTGCGCACGGCCGCCAGCGTGCTGGCCGTAGAGCGCGTCGCGGAGGCGACACGAATCCGCGGGCTCTGGCCGTAGCATCGGCACGGCCAGCCGCTCCCTTCGCCAGGCTCGCGGCGCATCCCGCTCCGCTGCGTTGCTCGTCGGTCACGTGCAGAAAGCACGTTCCCTCCTCGCGCCTTGCGGAGCGGGCGCGGCGCGTCGCCTGGCTCGGTCCGCGGCTGGCCGTGCCGATGCTAGTCTGGCTCTCAGCCGCTGTCTCCGCCGCGCCCGCCGAGCCGTCCGCGCGGGACTGCGGGCGGTGCCACGCGCGTCATTTCGAGGAGTGGTCGCGCTCGGCGCACGCGCGGGCGGGCAAGACGCCGCTCTACGAGTGGCAGTCGCTGCTGTTCTACGCGTCGCTCGAGGCGTCGCTCGAG
>JBBTFH010000141.1:0-20436 GCA_038041915.1 Myxococcota bacterium | reverse complement strand
GCGTCGCTCGAGGCGTCGCTCGAGCGCGACGGCCGGGCTGCCTCAGCCCGTCCAACGGGACGCCAAGACGAAGCGAGCAAGGGCTTCTGCAAGGGGTGCCACGAGCCGGTGGCAGCGCGCGCGGAGGACGGCGTCGCGTGCTTCTTGTGTCACTCGATGGCCGCGGTGGCCGAGGGCGCCGATCCGCACCCGGAAAAGCGCATCACGCGAGGCGACAAGGGCGTGATGTACGGCCCGCTCGACGACGCGACGGACGCGGTCGTCCACGGGACGAAGAAGTCGGAGCTGCACGAAGGGGAGGGCGTGTGCCTCGCGTGCCACGACCACGACGTGCCGGCGGCGGGCGGCGCGCCGTGCTGCACCGTCGTGCGCGACTGGCGCGACTCCGAGGTGCGCGACTACATGCGCTGCCAGTCGTGCCACATGCGCGCGTCGCGCGACACCCCGGTCGCGCGCGGCGGGCCCAAGCGGACGCACCACCGCCACGATTTCCCGGCGGCCGGCGACGTCGATCAGGCGCGGGGCGGCTGGGAGCTGGCGATCGCGAAGACCGCGCGCGGCGTCAACGTCACGCTGACCAACAAGGCAGGCCACGCGCTGCCCAACGGTGAACCGTACGGCACGCGCGTGGTCGTGCGCGCCGAGGCGCGCGGAGAGGGCGGGGCGATCCTCGGATCGGCCGAGCAGTCGATCGGCTTCGAGATGCTCGACGCCGCGGGGCGGCCGACGATCTTCGCGCACGAGGCGGCGAAGCGCGGCGTATCGACGGCGGTCGCGTCAGGCGAAGAGCGCGTGCTCCGCTTCGAGCTGCCGCCGGCGGCTTCGTACGTCGCGACGCTCGGCTATGCCGCCTTCGCTCCGCCCGCGGCCGCGCTCGCGCGCGTCGACGAGCTGCGCGCATGGATTCGGTCCAACCGGCCACAGGTTCAGCTACGGCTCCAGCGGCTCGACGGGGCGGTGCAGGCGCTGGCTCGGCCCATGCCGATTCGGACGGTCAGATGGCCCGAGTAGCCGCGCTCGCGCTCGCACTCGCCGGCTGCGGCGCGCCGGCCGATGCGGAGCAGCCGATCCCTTTCAATCACGCGGTTCACGTCGTCGAGCGGAAGATGGCTTGCGTCGAGTGCCACGAGGGCGTCCTGACGCAGGCCTGGGCGGGCATGCCGTCGACGGACGACTGCCTGCGCTGCCACGCCTTCGCGTTCACCGGAAACGCGCGCGCGCTGGAAGCGGGCAAGAAGGCCGCCGGCCCCGATCGCGATCCGTGGGTGCGCCTCTACGCGATCGCCCCGCACGCGCAGGTCTCGCACGCGGCGCACGTCAAGGCGGGCGTGGTGTGCGAGAAGTGCCACGGCGATACCGGCAAGAGCGTCGTTGCGCGCCGCGAGCTGATGCTGGAAGGTGAGGGCCTCATGTACTGGTGTATGGACTGCCACGCCGAGCGCAAGGCGTCGCTCGACTGCGTGACGTGCCACCGATGAAACCTCCCGACGTCCCGCTGACGGCGCTGACGCGGCGCGAGTTCCTGCAGGCGACGGGCGCGGCGGCCGGCGCGATTGGGCTGGCGGCGTTCCCCGGCTGCAAGCCCGAGTGGTTCGGCGATGGCGAGCGCGTGCCGAGCGGGCCCGAGAGTTGGTACTTCGCGACCTGCACGTTCTGTCCTTCGCTCTGCGGCACGCGCGTGCGCGTGGTGAATGGCAACGCCGTCGCCGTGCGCGGCAACCCCGCGCACCCGAAGAACGCGGGCGCGCTGTGCCCGCGCGGTGTCGCGGGGCTGCAGCACCTCTACGATCTCGACCGCGTGATGCAGCCAGCCGTGCGCCGCGCGAAGGACGCGCCGCTCGAGCGCGTGTCCTGGGACGAGGCGCTCGACCTCGTGGCTCGCAAGCTCGAGGAGCTGACGCCCGCGCTGGTGATCGACGGCTCGCGTGGGCTCGACGCGGATCTCGCGCGGCGGTTCGCCGGCGCCGTCGGCGGCCATTACCTGTCCACGGTGTACACGGGCGCGCGCTACGCTTGGGACTACGAGCGCACACGCTACGCGATGTTCTTCGGCCACGAGTTTCTCGAAGACGCACCCGATCTGATGGATTCGCTGCGCGCCTTCGCCCAGCTTCGCGGTCGCGCAAAGCTGGTGATGGTCGGCTCGCGCTTCGGCGTTTCGGCGCAGAAGGCCGACGAGTTCGTGGCGGTGAGGCCCGCCAGCGAGGGCGCACTCGCTCGCGCGATCGGTGGTCGCATGGAGATCGACGATGCGGCGACCGCGACCGGCCTGCCCACCGCGACGATCGAGCGCCTGAAGCGCGAGTTCACCGCGAGCGCGCCCCAGGTGGCGATCGGCTGGCGCCTGCTGCCTGATGCCCAAGAGGCGCTTCTCTGGCTCAACCAGGTCGCGGGGACCTTCGGCAAGTCCGGGGGGCTCTCGGTCGCCCTACCGCCGCCATTCGGGCAGTGGGAAGAACAGCCGCAGCCGGCCGCGCGCCCTCTCCCCGCGGCGGCCGCGGTGCTGGTTGGCGCATTGCGCCCGGCGCACCCACCCGCGGGCTTCGTCGTGGCGCTCTCGCCGACGCTCGACGACGCCGCGTCCAGCGCGAACGTCGTGCTGCCGACGACGACCTGGCTCGAGCAGGAGGCCGTGCACGTTCCCGTCGCCGCGGGCAGGCAGGTCGTCGCCTACTCGCATCCTGCCAAGGAGCTGCGGCGCGTCGCGGACGCGCGACCGGCGGGACAGGTCCTGATCGACATCGCGCAGCGCATGAAGGACGCGCGGCGCCACTTCGCGTGGCCGTCCTACCATCTGGCGCTGCGCGAGCGCCTCGTCGGCGTGCACGACGCACAGCGCGGCTCGATCAAGGAGGAGCTGTTCACGCCGTTCATGGAGAAGCTCGCGGCCGCGGGCGTGTGGACCGACGAGCGCGTGACCAACCTGGCGACGTACGCCGCGGAGCCCGCGCCGTGGCGCGCGCCGGCGGGCGAAGGCCTCACGCTCCTCACGCACGCGACCACGACGCTCGGCGAAGGGGAGGGCGCGAACCTTCCGTGGATGCAGGAGCTCGCCGGTTGGCAGCACCACATCGGCTGGGACACGTGGATCGAGGTCCACCCGAAGCACGGCTTCGCGAGCGGCGATATCGTCGAGGTGGCTTCGGCGCGCGGCAACGTGCGGGCGCGCGTCGTCGCGACGGAGGCGATTCACCCCGAGGCGGTCGCGATGCCGCGCGGCGGCGGGCGCACGGCCGGACGCTGGGCGAAGGGTCGCGGCGCGGACGTCGCGGCTCTCCTCGAAGACCCCGGGCCGACGCGCGTGACGCTGAGGAGGGCGTAGTGCCGCGCTGGGGCATGACGATCGATCTCGATCGCTGCTCGGGCTGCCAGGCGTGCGTCGTCGCGTGCAAGCAGGAGAACAACGTGCCGTTCGCCACCGCCGAGGATCTCGACGCGGGGCGCGGCATCTACTGGATGCAGGTGCTCGCGCGCGTCGAGGGCGAGTGGCCGCACGTGCGGATGGAGACGATGCCGATGCCGTGCCTGCACTGCGACGATCCGCCGTGCACCAAGGTGTGTCCCGTCGACGCCACGCACAAGGACTCCGAGGGCCTCGTGCAGCAGAGCTCGGCGCGCTGCATCGGCACGCGCTACTGCGCGCAGAACTGCCCCTACACGGTGCGCTTCTTCAACTGGAAGAAGCCCGAGTTCCCCGGCGCGTTCGCGAATTACCGCTCGCCCGAGGTCGCGATCCGCCCGAAAGGCGTGATGGAGAAGTGCACGCTGTGCGCGCACCGCGTGAAGGACGCGCAAGACCGCGCGCACCGCGAGGGTCGCCGTGCGCTCCGCGACGGCGAGGTCACGCCCGCCTGCGCCGAGGTCTGCCCCGGCCGCGCCATCACGTTCGGCGATCTCGACGATCCCGGCGCTCGCGTCTCCGAGCTCGCGCGCTCGCCGCGCGCTTTCCGCTTCCTCGAGGAGCTCGGCACGGCGCCCAAGGTCTTCCACCTGCGCGAGACCAGGCATGGCGACGGCTGATCACGCGGCGCTGGTCGCTCCGCTCACGTCGACCGGCCGCGGGCAGAAGCTGCTGGTCGCCGCGCTCCTTTGCGTCCTCGCGTGGGGCGCGTACGGCTACGTCACGCAGCTTCGCGACGGCTTGCAGGTGACTGGCCTCTCGCGCCCCGTCTACTGGGGCATGTACATCATCAACCTCATCTTCTTCATCGGGGTGTCGTACGGCGGCACGCTCGCCTCCGCCGTGCTGCGCCTGGTCGGCGCCGAGTGGCGACGCCCGATCACACGCGCCGCCGAGGCGACCACCGTGTGCGCGCTGATCGTCGGCGGCCCGCAGCCGCTGATCGATCTCGGCCGCCTCGATCGCGCCGGCACCATCCTGCTGCACCCGAGCTTTTCGTCGCCGATGCTGTGGGACATCGTCGCGATCTCGACCTACCTCGTCGTCTCGGTGGCGTACTTCTGGCTCGCGCTCATTCCCGACGCCGCGTGGCTGCGCGACGCGCGCGTCGGTGGCCGCCTGCGCCGTGGCCTCTACACCGTGCTCGCCGCCGGCTTCACCGGCACCGACGCGCAGCGCCGTCGCCTGCACGTCGCGCTCGGCATCGTCGCCGTCGCCGTGATCCCCATCGCCGTCTCCGCGCACACGGTTCTTTCGTGGGTGCCCGGGCTCTCGCTCGTGCCGATGTGGCACTCGGCGCTCTTCGGCCCGTACTTCGTGCTGGGCGCCGTCTTTTCGGGGCTCGCGACCATCATCGTCGCGCTCGCGATCGTCCGGCGGGCGTACGGCCTGCACGACTACCTGCGTCCCGAGCATTTCGCCAAGCTCGGCCTCATGCTGCTCGCGCTCTCGACGGTGTGGAGCTACTTCACGTTCGCCGAGCACCTCACCGCCTTCTACGGAAAAATCCCCGACGAGCTCGTCATCGCGCACGAGCGCGTCTACGGGCGCTTCGCGAAACTCTTCCTGGCGATGGCGCTCGCGTGCGGTGTCTGTCCGCTGCTGCTCGGCTTTCGTCGCATCCGCACTGTCGCGGGCACCGTCGCCGTCTCGCTGCTCGTGCTCGCCGGCATGTGGGTCGAGCGCTTCCTCATCCTCGTGCCGTCGGAGGTCTCGCCGCGCCTGCCGCATGAGGCCGCGCGCTACGCGCCGACGTGGGTCGAGTGGTCGGAGCTGTGCGCGTCGCTCGCCGCCTTCACGTTGCTGTTCATCGGCATGACCAAGCTGTTTCCGATCATCTCGCGCTGGGAAGTCGACGAGGCTGCCTCAGCCCACCCGAAGGGGTGTGAGAAGCGGTAGATTCGGCCATGCGCGTACTCGCCCTCTCGCTCGTCTCCTCGTTGGCGCTGGCCCAGAAGCCAACGCCGCCTAAGCTCGAAACGCTCGCCGCCGACGTCGCGGCGCTGAAGGTGGACGTCGCCGAGGCGCGCAAGGGCGCCGCCGACGCGGAGGCCGCGCAGAAAGCGCTCGCGGATGTCGAGAGCCGCCTGATTGCGCTTGGGCGCGAGGTCGACCGGCTCGCCGGCCTGCGCGCGGCGGACGCCGACGTGCGTCGCGAGCTCGATCGCCTGGGCGCCGAGTCCGCCTCGTTGCGCGCGCGTGTCGCACAGCTCGCCGATCGCGCGGCCCGCGAGGAGGCCGATGAGTTCGTTTCGGGCGACTCCCTCGCGCTGCGCACGCCCGACGGGAACTTCGCGATGAAGCTCGGCGCGCGGCTCCACTTCCGCCACGACTACCAGGCGCGCGAGCGGCGTGACGACGTCTCGTCCTTCCTGGTGCGGCGGGGAAAGCTCGCGGTCGAGGGCCACGCGTGGCGGCCGCGGCTGGGCTACAAGGTGCAGCTCGACTTCGCCAAGCGCGACGATCCGCTCGAGGACTTCTACGTCGACTACCGGCGCTTCGAGGCGGCGACGTTCCGCTTCGGCCAGTTCAAGGTTCCCTTCGATCGGCAACGCATCCTGTCGAGCGCGCGCATGCAGTTCCCCGATCGTTCGGTCGCGAGCGAGGCGTTCGATCTCGATCGCGACGTCGGCGCGGCTGTGCTCGGCGGCTGGCGAGACGGTCTCGTCCAGTGGAATCTCGCGGTGCTGAACGGGGGCGGCGAGAACGTCGCCAACGACAACATCGACTACCTCTACGTCGCGCGGCTGCTGGTGAGCCCGTGGGGCCCGGCGCCGATGGAGGAGGGCGACATCCGCCGCGGACCGCCGCGCGTGACCTTCGGCGGCGGATTCGCGTACGACCTCGCGCCGACCGACATCGCAGCGCGGACGGGCGTTGACGCGGACGCGGCGGGCACGCTCGAAGATCGAGACGGCGACGGCGACGTCGACAACGTCGCGGTGGTTCTCGTCGGTGCGGAGCTGACGGCGCACTGGCGTGGCGCGTCGCTGCAGGGCGAGTACTTCTGGCGCCGCGAGGATCCGGGCGCCGAGGCGATCGGTCCCGACCGTACGTTCCGCGGCTTCTACGCGCAGGCCGGCTACTGGGTCCTCCCGCGCCGCGTCGAGCTCGCCGCGCGCGCGAGCTGGGCCGAACCGCACCACTACGGCGCGACGCTCGCCGATCGGCAGTCGAACCTGCCCGAAACGACGAGCGAGTACTCCGGCGTCGTGACCTACGCGCGCTTCGGGCAGGACTTGAAACTCCAACTCGAGTACGCCTTCACGCGCGAGCTCGACATTGGCGCGACGGCGGACGTGGCCGAGACCTTCGATCGCGACGCGCACCGCGTGCGTACGCAACTGCAACTCAACTTTTAGCGGGGAACGCCGGGTAGCCGGCGCGGATCGACTACCAGCCCCGACGACGCGCGCCGGTGAGCAGCGCGATCACGCTCATGGCGTCGACGATCGCGCCCGACTCGACCATCGCCATCGCTTCGCCGATCGGAAACGCCCGGAGCTCGAAGGCCTCGGTTTCGTCGGCGATGGCGGGTGCGCGGAACAGATCGTCGCCGAGGTACAGGTGGGCGACCTCGTGAAGGACACTCTTGCTGGTATGGAACGACGACAGGGGCACGAGCCGTCGGGCGTCAAACCCCGTCTCCTCACGGAGCTCGCGATGGGCCGCCCCGTCGAGCGACTCGCCAGCGTGGACTCCGCCGGTCGGGATCTCCCAGGTATCCCGGCGGGCGACGTAGCGGAACTGTCGAACCAGGAGCACTTGATCCGAGGCCACGAGCGGCAAGACTCCGACGCAGGGGCCCGTGCTCACGACGCCGTAGAGGGTCAGGGCGCCGCCTCCGACGTCGACGACGTTCTCCTCCACCCGGAGCCACGGGTTCTGGTAGCAGAGCCGGCTCGCGAGCGTCCGCCAGCGCTCGTCGCGCCGTGCGTCGTCGGGCCCGCCGAACCGTGACACGAGCGGCGCCGTCCGAACCGGATGGCCCGGGAGCGCGCGAGGCGCGTGTCGTAGCGAGCGCGCGAGCCGGTCGAGGTCGGCGGGGACATCGACGTCGAACCAGGACGGTAGGAAGTGAAGCGTCAGCCCCAGCGCGCGTGCGCGCCGGACGGTTTCGGCCAGCACGGTCGCGGTGCTCCAGGCGATCCCCTCGAACAGCTCGGGCCGAGGCGCCCGAAGGCCGATCAGATAGTAGCCGCCGTCCCATGCGGGCCCGAGGACCACGTCCACCTCTTCGAGCGCGCGGGCGGCTTCGGCCAGAAAGGCGGGCGGCAGCGTGGGCGTATCGCAATCGACCAGAAGAACCCCGCGATGTCCCGCCTCCAGCAGGCTCGCCGCGACGTTCGCGAGCCGCTCGCCGAGGTTTTCGCCGCGCTGGGGGACGAGCCGCGCTCGGTCCCCGACCAGCGCCTGCACTTCGGCGACCGACTCGGCGGGCGTGAAGGCGACGAAGGGCTCGACACCCGGCAAGAGCGCGAGCTGATCGAGTCGATCGAGGAGGAGCGCGCGGTGCAGCGCGAGCCGCTCCGCGGGTGTCAGCACCGGAGCAAGCCGCGTCTTGGCCGCCCCCAGCACGGGCGCCTTGGTCATCACGACGACGGCCGTCAGGTCCATGCGCTGGCGTAGACTGCCACGGCCGATGACGGAGGAGTCGACCTTCCTTTGTTTCCCCCGTAGGGTCGCGACACGCGACATGCACCCGACGGTCGATCTGATCGTTCCCGTCCTGGACGAGGCCGAGTGCATCGCCGAGGTCGTCCGCGGCTTTCGGCCGGGCGTCCGGCGCGTGGTCGTCGTGGACAACGACTCCACGGACGGCTCGGCGGGCATCGCCGCCGCGGCGGGTGCCGAGGTCGTGTCCGAGCCTGCGCGCGGCTACGGCGCCGCATGCCTCGCGGGTATCGCGTACCTTGGGCGCGACCCCCCGGGCGTCGTCGCTTTCGCGGACGGTGACGGGAGCCAGGACCCGGCGGACCTGGCCTCGATTGTCGATCCGATCCTGGAGGGACGCGCCGATTTCGTGGTCGGCTCTCGCACGCGCGGCGCGCGCGACCCCGGCTCGGTCCTGGGCCACGCCGCGGCCGGCAACCGGCTCGCGTGCGCCGCGATGCGTCTGCGCTTCGGCGTGCGCTACACCGACCTCGGTCCGATGCGCGCCGTTCGATGGAGCGCCCTCGAGACGCTCGGCATGTCCGACCGTGGGTACGGCTGGACCGTGGAGATGCAGGTTCGCGCCGCGCGCGCCGGACTGCGGATCGTCGAGGTCCCGGTGCGTGCTCACCCGAGGCTCGGCGGACGCTCGAAGGTGAGCGGGACCGTGCGCGGGACGCTCGCCGCCTCCGCCAAGATCCTCTGGGTGCTGGCGCGGCATCTCGCGCAGCCGGGCTAACCAAACGAGCGGGCGCGGCGGGCGCGGCTCCTTCGTCACCCGCACCGCCGTCACCGCCTCGCCACCGCCCGCCGGCGCACCGCCGCCCAGTGCACGCTGCGGCCGCAGCCGAGCGCCACTACGAACACCTCCACTCGTCTCATGGACGACCTTCGCACATGCTACTCTTTGCGCGATGAAGCTCGCGGAACGCATCGTAGCCGACCCGGAGATTCTCGGTGGCAAGCCGGTCGTGGCCGGCACGCGCATCAGCGTCGAGTTCGTTCTGGGCCAGCTCGGCCGAGGCATCGCGCTTGACGACGTGGCGCGTGACTACGCCCTCTCGCGCGAGGACATCCTGGCCGCTATCCGCTTTGCCGCGAGCGCCGTGGGGCGGGACGCCTACGTCGCGCTCGGGCGCTGACGCGGCTTGCTCCGGCCGGCCGATCTTCGCTTCCTGACCGACGAGAACATCGCTCCGGCCGTGGTGGAGGATCTGCGCGCGCGTGGCTGTGACGTCGTGCGTGCAGCCGAGCGCGGGCTGCGTGGCCGCGCCGACGCCGAGGTTCTCGCCGCGGCCGCCGGCGAAGCGCGCGCGGTCCTGACGCAGGACACGGAGTTCGGCGGGCTCGCGCTGGTCCGGGGCGTTCCGTGTCACGGCATCGTCCTCATCCGGCCCGGCGACCTGACGGCACCGGAAGCGATCCGGCTGCTGCGCGCGTTTCTCACCACCGACGTCGAGCTGCCGGCGCCGTTCGTCGTGGTGCTGGAGCCCCACGGCATGCGCATCCGGGCGCTCGGGTAGGCGCCGGCCGACGCCAGCTCTCGCGCCGTCATCGCGCCCTCGCAGACCCCTTTTTCGATCGCGCGCGTCCGCGGCGCCAATCGCCGCAACCCCGCGGGACGCCAGCATTTCGCTGGTAGGGCAACGTGCGGCGCGCTCCTACTTTGGTCAGACCAAAATTCGCCGCTCGCCAACGACCTGTCCGACACTTGGATGACGGCCAGGACGTCGCGCTACCTGGCGGCGTGATTCGGGGGCGAAGACGCGGAGCGCCTACTCGAGGACGACGAACGTCCGGTCGGACTCGTCCGCGCGTTCGAGCTCTCCGTCCGAAGCGGTCACTCGGAAGCTCCATCCCGACCCGGCGGAGAGTCCGGCGATCGTCCAGGGGCCTTGCACGGGCGGGAGAGCAACGGCCGCCCCAACGCCTATCGCCTCGACCCGCACGTCGACCGCGTCCCCGTCCGCGTCCGACGCTTCCCAGGCGATCTCGATCGAGTCCCCCGTCCGGAGAACCGCCGGGCCTTGCGGCGAAACCCATCGAACGCGCGGGGCGGCGTTGCGCGCCGGCACTCGGAACGGACCCGAGGGGATTCCCTCGACGGTCGTGAGACCGTCGCGCGCCGTCGCGACCAGCCGATACGCGCCGGTCGCAAGGACGCTCGTGTCGATCGGCGTCGTCTTCCTTCCGCCCCCGAGCTCGGCGGTGGCCTCATCGCTCTGCCCCTCGACGCCGATCTTCGCGAAGCAGGCGTCCCCATCGTCGTCCGTCAGCAGGTACTCGACCTCGAGAGTCGCGTCCGCCTCCGTCACCTGCTCGACAGCGGCGGGAAAGAGGAACTCGAACACAGGGGCCTCGTTGCGGAACCGATCTCCGCGAGGCCAGCCGGCATCCGCCCACGCCAGCAGCAAGTCGCGCTGAAAGTCCGGAAGAGGGCCCGGCTCCTTGGGCATCCGACCCTCGATCCCGGCGACGCCGGTGATCGCGGGCGCGACCTCGGAGACTCCGGCGAGGCCTTGCGCGGCGTCCCAGGTGTCGGCGCGCCACGCTCCTCTCGCGCGCCGATGGCCCGGCGTTCCCGGTCCGTGGCAGCGCACGCAGTTCGCGAGCAGGATCGGACGGACGTCGTCGTAGTAGGCGGGAGACTCGGGCACCGCGGGCCCACACCCGACCGTCATGACCAGGGCGAACCGCGACGTCATGGGTAGTAGTGCAGTTGCAGCATCGCCAACCGAGCGGTGTCTCGCTCGCCGACGAGCTGTACTTTGCCGTGGAGGGTTACTTCGAAGTGCGCCCAAGGGTATGAGCGCAGCGCCGCGCCGAACGCGTCGCGCGAGGTCCCGGGAGCGCCCAGGTGCTGGTCGAAACGTTCGTACCAGGCGGCCAGGTGCAGCGATCGAACCAGCTCCAGATCCGCTCCCGTGTATCCCAGGAGCTGAGCTCGGCCGATTTCGGGGTCGGCCTCGATCCACTCGTAGACGAAGTCCCACTCCGCGAGCAGCGCAAGCCGCGCGGGAGCGACGTAGGCGCGGCCGTGCGCGCCGGTCAGGATGCGATCGGCCTCGTGGGAAACGCCGAGCCGGGACGAGAGGCCGACCGCGAGAGGTCCATCGTGAATCTCGCCCAGCGCGGCGACGCCCGACTCGGGTCGGCCGACGTCGAGCACGGGATCGTGGACGTACGCGGTCGCGTGTATTTCCCATGCGCGACGCAGGAGGCTCCCCGAGAGCGCGTACGGTTCCTCGAGCAGCGCTTGTCCGGTGAAGCGGCGAATGTAGAGCGTGTGATCCGGCAGGCGGAGCCCCTGCGGCACCGCGAAGCGGCCCGCGCGGACCGCGGTCGCCCGAGCCAATGGACCGTGCTTCCACTGGAGGAAGTGCTCACGCGACACGAGCAAGGAGGCGGGCGGCGTGGGCTGCGCGCGCGTGCTGCCGCGCAGGCCCGCTGTGACGTTCGCCGACAGGGTTTTCCAGGCGAGTCGCGCTCGCAGATCCGCTTGCATCGGAAACACGGCGAGCTCGGGACGGTCGGCCTGCCCGACGTCGTTCGCGATCGCCGCGCCTCTGAAGTCGCCGCCCAGGTCGATCCACCCCGGTAGCTCGACGGCGCCGTGGAGAAACGATCCGTCGCCGCCGGCGGATAGCTCGTCCTCCGCCGCGTAACGGCCACGGCCGTTGAGCAGCCCGCCGCCCGCGGGCGCGTAGTGGCAAACGTCGCAGCGCACCGCCCCCGTCGCGATTTGCAGCTCTGGAAACGCGCTCGCGCCGAGGGGCGCCGTGACGACGGCGAGCATGGCCGCCAAGCGCGCCGTCAATCGTTCCTCGCGCCCAAGAGGATCCACTCCTCGACGAGATCGATGTCGGCCGCGGGCAGCGGAGCGTCCGGCGGCATCCGGATCGTCACGTCTCCGTCGAGAAGGTAGAGGAGACGGCTGGACGTCGGGTCGCCGGGCACGACGAACGGCCGGCGCCGGCGGACGAGAGACTGGTAGCCGGCCTCGCGCCCTTCGAGGACGATGTTGGCGGTCCGCGCGAGCGTGCTGTGGCAGCCTGCCGCCGCGCAGTTCGGCTCGAAGACGGCGGTCGACAGGTACGACCAGGTCGCCGGGCGGTCCTGCGTGCCGCAAGCGGGGAGCAGCAGAGCGAGGAGTGCGGCCCTCATTTCACGGTCAGGACCGCGGAGACGCGGTCGCTCGTGATGCAGCCTTCGGTCGAGACGACGAGAAAGGTCTCGTACTGGCCGGGCGCCGAGGGTGCGACGAGGGTGCGCGACCACTCGCCGTCGGGAAACGCGACGCCGGGGCTTCCCGGGGCGGGAGGATCGAGGGCCGCGCACGCGTGGGTCTCGGGCTGGATCGCGAGGACTTCTTCGGAGAGCGGATCGAGCGCGCTTCCCGCGAAGACGACCACCCGCAGGCGGAACGTCGCGCCCGGCGCGACCATCGCAGGATCGAGGATCAGATCCGAAACGATCGGGACGCTGTCCTTCGGTAAGTTCGGTTCGAGCAGCACCGTCGCTTCGATGTCGCCGTCGACCGAAACCCGCTCGGCGCCGTAGCGGTATCCGTCCGCGAAGACGTGGAGGCCGGCTCGGGCGCCGGGCAGGTGGACCTCGAAGACGCCGGAGTCGTCCGCAATCGCGCCGAAGGCGAAGCTCGGGTTCCCGACGGTGGTCCGGCCTTCCTCGTCCACCCACCGGTTGTTGACGTAGAGCCCGCCCCGTTCGACACAGACCAGGGCTCGCGGGACGCCCCGCTCTGTCCACGCGTCCCGCGCGAGCCCGCGCAGCGTTCCGGCCTCGGCCGGCTCCTCGGCGTCGGCCGCCTCCCCGCCGCAGCCGGCACACGACAGCACGATGAGCACGATGAGCACGCGGCGCGTCATCCGCGTGCATCGTATACAGTCGAATCGAGCCGGTCATGCGCTACCCCATCGGCGTCACGGGAGCCTTCCTCTCGGCGTGCGCCGCGGCGCCGGGCGAGCCCGCTGCGAACTGCACGGAGGGAGATCCCGACCGTGAGCGCTGGGGGACCGACTGCTCGTGCTGCCATGACGAGTTCGGTGTCGCGGGCTCCGTCGAGGATGACCCGTCGGTCGCGCGCATCGTCGTCGTGGACGCCAAGGGCCGCCGCGCCGAGATGATGCCCAACCCCTACGGGAACTTCTTTCGACACCTTCGCCTCGATCCTCCCCTCCAGGCGCAAGTGTATGGGCCCGACGGAAGGATGCTGCGCATGAAGACCGCCGCCCCCCACGGCTCCTGCAACGGTTGCCACGCGCCGGGCTTGGAGGCCGCGCGGATCCACGGACCGTAGAGGATTCGTCAGCGCGGCCGGAAGGTCGTGGTGCACGCGCTCGCCGTCTTGGGCTGGTCCAGGACTTTCGCGGCCCGCCGCCACGCGAGCGAGACGACCTCTCCGCGGACGAACGGGCAGTAGGGATCGGGAAGCCCGATGCCGCCCGCCTGCGAGCGACGGACCGCGCAGCCGCCGCCGCAGGTCTCGACGTGAGGACAGTCCGTGCAGGGCGCCGGCACCGTCCGCGCCGCGCGGAAGCTCTCCTCTTCGACGATAGCGCCGCCGAGCCGGACGAGGTCGTCGATGCCGGCGGGCGCGTCCGCGCCGTACACGCAGGGGACGACGCTGCCGCGCGGCGTCAGGCGCACCGTCTCGACCCCGCAGCCCGCGCCGGGGTCTCGCCGCAGGCCAAGGACCGCCCGCAGGATCGGCTCGCCGCAGGTGACGAGGTCGGCCACCTCGAGGAGCCGTCTCCACCCCTCCCAGAACTGTTCGTACGAGAGCGAGAACGCGTCCGTCCGCACGGACTGGTAGACGTTCACGCGCACGAGGGCCCCGCGCTCCCGTGCGATTGCCGCGAGCGCCGGCAGCTCGCGATAATTCGTCGACATCATGACGGCGACGATCGTGGTTCGGACGCCAAGCGCACTGCACCGCTCCATCTGGCGCTCTACGAGTGCCCAGTTCCCGGGGGCGCGCGCCCGGTCATGGGCGTGGGGCGTCGGGTAGTCGATGGAGAACTCGACGTCGCCGAACCGCGCGAGGTCCTCGTCCTCGAGCGACGCCGCGCTCCGGCCGTTCGTCGTCATCGCGACATCGATCCCGCGAAGGCGCAGCGCGCGCACGAGCGGTGCGAAATCGGGGTGGAGGCCGTTTTCACCGGTTCCGAAGTTGACGGCGCGCGTGGGCAGGGCCAGGGCGGCGCGCAGGACGTCGGATGCGCGCAGCGCGTCCTCGCCCGGCGATCGATAACAGTGCGCGCAGGAAAGATCGCACGCGTTGGTCAACCCCACGCCCAGCGAGAAGCCGCGCGGGAACGCGCGATCGGCCGGCATCGTCATCGTCCGGCCCCGATCTCCCGGCGAGCGAGGAGCTGAACGTAGCGCGCGACGCGCCGCAGAGGAGGTCTTCGCGCGGCGTCGCGTTCGAGCGCGAGTTGATCTTCCCAACGCGTTGGTCCGAGCGCCGGAAAGACGCGAATGCCCGCGCTGTCGAACACGCGAAGACGTGCCTGTCGCAGGCGGCGGCGCACCGAGCCAATCCGCAAGAGGCGGCCGCGTCTTCGCAGCAGATCCGTCGCGAATCCATCGGCGTCGAGCGAAGCCCGCGCGCCTGCCAGGTCGCCCTCGGCCGCGAGCTTGAAGGGCTCGCCGCAGGCGTTGCGGAACGCGAGAGACAACAGCCCCGACGGGCCCAGGACCGAAGCGAGCGCAAGGAGCGCGGCCTCCGGATCCGCGACGTACTCGATCGCGAGATGGCAGACCACGACCTCGAATCGACGTTTCGGCAACAACTCAGCCGTCCGAGCGAGATCTCCGTGCACGAGCTCGACCGAGGTCCCCAGCCGCCGCCTCGCCTGCGCGAGCATCGCCCGAGAGGAGTCGAGCAGGACGACGTCGAAGCCGAGGCGCACGAGCCGCTGGGCGAGCTCCCCTGAACCGCCCCCGGCGTCGAGCGCCCTGGGAGCCCTGCGGGACTGGCCCGCGCGAGGCAGCGCCGCGGCGAGGTTTCCCCACAAGAGCTCGCAACGGAGGCGTCCGGGCGGGGACGCGAGGTACTCGACGTAGGCCTGCGCCTCGGCGGGTCCGATCGCCTCGACCTGGTGGGCGGGCGTCGCGCTCTCTCTCTCCATATCTAATGAGGGAGCGGTCGCCAAAAGGTTTCGCACCTACGTCAAGATCCCCAGCTCGCGCAGCTCCGTGTTCGCCGCATCGGTCCCGTCCTCCGGCCGCTCCCCGGCGGCCCACGCGGCGAGCTCCGTAGCTCCCTCATCCAGCGTTATCCGCGGCTCCCAGCCGAGCTGCTCTCGCGCGCGTGAGGTATCCGCGAAACAGTGCCGGATGTCGCCGCGACGGAACGTGCCCGGGATCTCGGGCTCGAGATCTCGGCCGAGCTTGCGCGCGACCAGACGGGCGAGCTCCGCAACCGTGACGAAGCGACCGGTCGCGACGTTGTAGGGTCTTCCGATCGCCGCGTCGCCCGCGTCCGCGGCGGCGATCGTCGCGCGCACGACGTCCGAGACGTGTACGAGATCCCGCTTCTGCCGGCCGTCCTCGAAGACCAGTGGGCGCCGTCCGTGGAGGATCCGGGTCGCGAAGACGGCGGCGACGCCCGTGTACGGATTCGACAGGGCCTGCCGCGATCCGTACGTGTTGAGGTATCGGAGAGCGATCGTCGGAATCCCATAAGCCGCTCCAACCACGAGGGAGGTCTCCTCCTGGTCGCGCTTGGAGATTCCGTAGACGCTGACCGGACGCAACGGCTGGTCCTCCGTGGTCGGAATGCCTTCGACCTCCTCCTCGCAGATCGGGCACAACGGCTCCCATCTGCCGGCGCGAAGCCGCGCCTCGGTGCGCCGGACGCCGGAGACGATGCCGTGCTGGACGCAACGATAGGCGCCGTCCCCGTACGCGGCCATCGAGGACGCGACGACGAGTCTCCGGAACTGTCGGGCGCGCGCGACCATCGCCTCGAGCAGCGTCGCGGTTCCGACGGCGTTCACGTCCAGGTAGCGGCGGATTTGCACCATCGACTGACCGTTTCCGACCATTCCACCGAGGTGGTAGACGACATCGACGCCGCCCAGCGCCTGGTCGACGGCCGCTCGGTCGCGCAGGTCGCCGATCTGGAGCTCGGCTTGCCTGGCGAGGAAGCGCGCGACGCCGCCCGGGTGCGCCTGGCCGAGCAGGTCGTCGAGCACGCGGACCCGGTCGCCTCGCTGCAGCAGCGCATCCACGAGGTGCGAGCCGACGAACCCCGCTCCGCCGGTGACGAGGACCCGATCCGGCATCGGAGGCGACCATAGCCGATCTGCTAAGAAGGGAGAATGTCGCAGCGGACCGCCATCGGTCTTCTCCTCGCGTCGATCTGCGGCCTGCTCTTCCTGGGTTTCGTGACGGTCGAGCGGGATCCTCCGTGGGGACCGCTGGGAAACCCGGCGGGGTTCTCGACGGACGAGGGCTGGTACACGAAAGGCGCGCAGGTGTTGGAGCGCGAGGGCCGCTTTACGCGCCCCCTTGACTTCTCCGCGTTCACGCACAATCCGCTCCACTCGGCGCTGCTCGCCGCCGCGATGCGGGTCTTCGGCGCCGGGCTCGGCGTCGTGCGGGCGGTCTCGCTCGTCCTGTCGAGCCTGGGCCTGGTGGCGCTATACCTGCTCGCGCGCCGCGCGGTCTCGTCGGCAACCGCGCTCCTCGTGGCGCTCGCCTGCGCCGCGTCGTTCCTCCACTTCACATACTCGCGCACGGCGCAGCCGTACGCGGTGGCGCTGGCCTTCTCCCTGGCCGCGCTCGCCGCCTGGGCGCACAGTCGATCGATCGCGTCGCTTGCGGCCGGCATCGCATTCGCCGCGCTCGGCGCCCTCTTCAAGGCCAGCTTCCTCTTCACTCCCGCGGCGCTCGGTCTGCTCGCGGCCGCCGACGGCGCAAAGGACTTGAGAGAGGGCCGCGGGCGGACCTGCGCGGTGCGGCTCGGCTTGGCCGCCGCCGGCGTCGCGACGGTCTGCGCGGTCTACGTGGTCCTGTCTCGCTGCGCCCCCGACTCGTTCGCGACCTACCAGGGCCACGCGCTCGACGAGATGGTCGGGCGGCATGTTCCCCGGACTGCGCTCGCGCTGCTCGTGAACGAGGAACTCACCTTCTGGTATTTTCTCTCGCTGCGGACGCGGAGTCCGGTCCTCGCGATCGCCGCGGGAGTCGGCCTCCTCGTCGCGATCTACCGGCGAGAATGGCGGGCGCCGCGGCGGCCCACCGTGGCGGTGCTCGTCTGGCTCGCGCTCGGTCTGCTGCCGCTCGGGTTGACGACCTTCCGTCCATACCGCTTCTTCTACTTCGCGGTGCCCGCGCTCGCCTATCTCGCGGTGGTCGCGACCGAGGGGGTCTCAGGCAAGCGGCGGCACGCGCTTCTCGCCGGCGCGATCGTCCTCTTGCACCTCGCACACCAGGCGCCGATGTATGCGCAATGGCTGTCCCGTTCTCGTCCCGAGAGCCAGGCCGACGCGGCGCGAGACGTCGTCCGGCAGATCCTGCGAGATCGTGCTCGCGCGACGCTCATCGGACGCACCTCCGCCTACGTCGCGATCTTCGACCGCCGCGTCCGCGCGATCGAGCTGGATTGGCTCGGCCTCGACGGCGAGCACGCGTTCTGCGATCGGCTCGCGCGCTATCGGCCCGACCACCTGCTGCGCTTCGAGCGCGATCTCGCCGACCTCCCCGCGCGCTGTCCCGCGCTGGTCGAGAGGCTGCAAGCCGTAGCCCGCTACGACATCATGGAAAACGCCGCGCCGAAATACGGCCCGGCCCAACTGCACCGCATCGTCTATTTGCGGGAGGCACGCCAGGCTCCCCTCCCCTGAGTACAGCGCCTCTCAGTGGCTCCGCTGCCGCCTTCGCTCGGCGGCCACCCAATCCTTCACGAGCGCGATCTCCTCGTCCTTCAGGCCGCGGCGATCGTCGGCGGGCATCTTGGTGCGGCCCTTCGCGTCGCGCGTGAGCTGCTTCGCGATCACGGCGAGCACGTCGTCGCCGTGGTGTCCCCTGAACGGATAACTCGACGTGTCGAGGTGCTCGTGCGCCTTGGCGCCGATCTTTTCGTCGTCGGGAGTCGCTCCGTGGCAGCGATCGCAGTGCTGGGCGAAGAACGGCTTCACGTCGGGGAAGGTCGGCCCGCTCAAATGCGCTTCCTTGGGCGGTAGCGCGATCGTCCGGCTCGGCGCGCTCGCGGCCGTGTGCTCGTGCGCGTGCGACTCCTCGGGCGGCGGCTCGACGGGATGGTCTCCATGACTCCGCGCCGGCACCGTCGGCTCCGACTTGGGCGGCTGCGGCTGCGGCGGCTCGATCGTGCGCTCGGGCGTGCGCTCGGGCGTGCCCGCCGGCGCCAGTGAAGGTGCGCTCCGGCAGGCGGTGATCAGCGCGAGGGTCGCAACGATTCGTCGCATCATCGACTCGGCGCGGCGAGGAGTGCCGCCGCCGCTACGAGTATCACCGCGCCCGCGCCCAGCGCCACCCCGGGGCCCATCGCGTCCCACACAACGCCGCAAAGGACGCCGCCGGCGAGCGCCGCGAAGCCGCCGACCAGGTAGTACGCGCCGAACGCCGCGCCGGTGCGCGCGCCGCCGAGCATCGTGACGACCTTGCGCTCGGCACCCTCCGTGAGTCCTTGCGCGGCCCCGTGCGCCACCACCGCCGCCCAAAGCGGCGCTCCGCCGGGCGTGGCCGCGAGGGCCGCGAGCGCGGCCGCGCGCAGCACGAGGCCGCCGCAGAGGACGCGACGCCCGCCGAGTCGATCCGCGACGCGGCCCGCGGGCCAGGCGCAGAGCGCGCGCCCCGCGTGAAGCGCCATCCACAGCCAGGGCACGAGCGCCACCGGCAGCCCGACGGCGCGCGCCTTGAGCACGACGAACGCATCGGACGCGCTGCCGAGGCCCGCCACGCCGAGTGCCGCGAGCGTGGACCGCCAGGCGGGGGAGGGCGGCGCGTGGGTCGACGCCGTGTGAAGCAGCGGCGAGAGCCGCGGGCCTTCGCGCACGGCGAGCGTCGCGAGCACCGCGAGCAACCCGGGCGCCGCCGCCCATGCGAAGACCTCGCGCAGGTCGGCGCCGCCGGCGATCAGCCCGAACGCGATCAACGGCCCGACGACGGCGCCCGCGTGGTCGAGGCCGCGCTGCACGCCGAAGGCCGCGCCGCGATTCGCTTCGGCGACAGCAGAGGCGATCAGCGCGTCCCGCGGCGCCGAGCGCACGCCCTTGCCGACGCGATCGATGATGCGCACGGCGAGCGCGTGCCACGGCGTCTGCGCCAGCGCGACGAGCGGCCGCGCGAGGCTCGAGAGCGCGTAGCCGCCGACCACGAGCGGCTTGCGGCGCAGCGCGCGATCGGAGAGCCGTCCCGAGACGAGCTGGAGCACGCTCGCGACGCAGGTCGCGGCGCCTTCGACGAGGCCGACGAACGAGGCGCGCGCGCCGAGTCCCTCGACCAGGAACAGCGGCATGAGCGGCGCGATCATCTCGCTCGACGCGTCGGTCAGGAAGCTGACGACGCCGAGGAGGAGGACGGTCCTCACGAGTGGGCGGTGCTCTGATCGATCCAGTCGAGGTACGGCGCGTGCCCCGCGACGATCGGCAGCGCGACGATCTCCGGCACGTCGTAGCGGTGAAGCTCCGTCACGCGCGCGCGCAGGCGCTCGAACAGCTCCGCGCGCGTCTTGATGACCAGCAGCGCCTCCGCGTCGTCGCAGATCTTCCCCTCCCAGCGGTAGATCGAGCGGACGCCCGGCACGACGCTCACGCACGCGGCCAGCGAGGCTTCGACCAGCGCCTTGCCGATGCGCGCCCCTTCGTCGGCGTCGGGAACCGTCACGTAGACGACGATCGCGTCGGTCGGCACGCGCGAAATGTAGCAGGCCCGCCCAACCTTGACACCACGGGGGGCGGCGAATACAAACGCGGCCGCGTTCGGGGATCGTCTAACGGCAGGACGACGGTTTCTGGCACCGTCTATCTAGGTTCGAATCCTAGTCCCCGAGCCGGGCCACCCCGGGGCGATCCCTGGGTGGCTTCTCTGGCCCCATAGTCTAGCGGTCTAGGACGCCGGCCTCTCACGTCGGAGTCCCGGGTTCAAATCCCGGTGGGGTCACCGCGCAAGTTGGACCCAAGGCGGCGGCGCCGCTGATTCGCCACACCTGCCGCCGGCCGTCGCGCGCGGGGGTGAAGACGAGCCCTCCTGGGAACAGTTCCCGGAAGACGTCGTGCTGCTCGTCTGCCAGGGCGGCCCGGAGGTTGTCCAGCTTCGCGCGGACCGCGGCCTCGACCCGGCCGATCGCCTCGGCGCGGACGGCAGGCTCCTGCTTGGCGGCAGCGAGCGCCGCC
>JBBTFH010000140.1:14544-30226 GCA_038041915.1 Myxococcota bacterium | reverse complement strand
GATCCTCGAGGTTGCGCGAGTCGAGCCGCCGGCGCGGATCGCGGCGCCCGAGGTTCGCAACCACCGCCGGGTCCACGAACAGCCCGAGGTCGAGCGCGTCCGCGTTGCCGCCGACGAACAGCTGCTCGCGGGGACGGCGTGTGGCGCCGAGCTCTCCCCGCGCGTCCTCATCGAGCAGGAAGCCCCGCACGTCGGGCGCCGCGCCCAGCCGGTACAGCGTCTCGAGCCCGCGCTGGAGCCGCCTGAGCAACGCTACGCCGTCTCGGGGGGCTTGGTCTTGACCATCACGCCGTGGGCGAGCAGTTGCTTTTCGACGGCGCGGCTGCCGGTGCGCAGCCAGCGCTCGAAGAGTGCGCCGACGTTCAGGCCGCGCGCCACGCTCTCCTCGCCCAGCCCCGCGAGTGCGGCCACGAGCCGTGCGAAGCTGCCCGACATCTCCTCGAGCACCTCGGCGAGCTCGCGCCGATGCGACGTCACGCGCAGGAGCGTTCCCGCCTCGCCGTAGGCGGCTTCGCCGATGGCGACGTAGTAGGACGGCTCGACCAGCGTGTTCCTCAGGCTCTCGGCGAAGAAGCCGGAGACGACCAGCGCGGTGTCGCCGAGCGACCGCAACTCGCGCGCCTTCTCGGCGGTGGGAGCTTTGCGGGAGCGCACCAGGCGAAGCGCGAGCGGCTCGTCGGTCGGCAGCGTGTCGCGCGTGAACGAGGCGAGCGTCTGCACGACATACCACTCCGTGCGGGGCGTCACGCTCACGCCCTGCTCGCGAAAGGCCCTCCCGACTTCATCATGAAAGAAGGAATGAACCGAAAAGTGAGGTTCGATCTGGCGTGGCACTTCCGTCTCTAATACTGACCTTCGACGGACCAAGGGGCAAGTAAAGCGTCGGCGAGGCGGGGAGGCTACGGGAACAGCGGCGGGGAGCGCAGGCCTTCGTCCTCGGGGAAGCCGACGGCGAGGTTGAAGCTCTGCACCGCCTGCCCCGAGGCGCCCTTCACCAGGTTGTCGATCGCGGCCATCGCGACGACGCGTCCCGCGCGCTCGTCGAGCCACGCGGCGACGTGTGCGCGGTTCGAGCCGCGCACGTGCGCCGTGTCGGGCGGCGCCCACGCCGCCACGACGAAGGGCTCGCCGCGCCACGCCTCGGCGACGCAGTCGCGGATGGCCGCCGCGGTGACGCCGGGCGCGGGCGTCGCGTAGACGGTCGAGAGCAGCCCGCGGCTCATCGGCACGAGGTTGGGCGTGAACGTGATCCGGACCTCGCGCCCCGCGAGCCGCGCGATCTCCTGCTCGATCTCGGGCGTGTGGCGGTGCGACGTCACGCCGTAGGCGCGGATGCCCTCGGCGATCTCGGGGAAGTGCGTGTGCGCGGAGGGCGCGCGACCGGCGCCCGAGACGCCGCTCTTCGCGTCGACGATGATGCCGTCGGTCTCGACCAGCCGAGCGCGCACCAGCGGCGTGATCGCGAGCAGCGTCGCCGTCGGGTAACAGCCCGGCGATGCGATCAGGTTCGCGCCGCGCAGCGCCTCGCGGTGAAGCTCGGGGAGGCCGTAGACCGCTTCGTGAAGACGCGCCGGCGCGCCGTGCGCTCCGTACCAGCGCTGGTAGATCGCCGCGTCGCGCAGGCGGAAGTCGGCGGAGAGATCGACCACGCGCAGCCCACGCGCGCGCAGCGCGTCGACGCACGCCGCGCTCTCGCCGTGCGGCAGCGCCACGAACGCCGCGTCGGAGCGCGCCGCGACCACGTCGGCGTCGAACGCCTCGAGCGCCTGCGGCGCAAACCGCGTCCCTTCGGACGGGGTGAGGCACCCGCGCAGCGACGGGAAAACGTCGTCGAGCCGCTCGCCGGCGCGCTTGTGCGCGCACACGCACGCAATCACGACGCGCGGATGCCCGAGCAGCAGCCGCACCAGTTCGACGCCGGTGTAGCCCGAGGCGCCGACGATCGCGACGCGGGTGAGCGACACCAGCGGCGGCTTAGCGCTTGGAGTACTGGAACCGCTTGCGCGCGCCCGGCTGGCCGTACTTCTTGCGCTCGCGGATGCGCGCGTCGCGCGTGAGCAGGCCCGCCTTCTTGAGCGCGGGGCGGAACTTGGCGTCGGCGAGGCAAAGCGCGCGCGCGATGCCGTGGCGGATAGCGTCGCCTTGCGAGTTCGGACCGCCGCCCTTGGCCGTCGCCTGCACGTCGAACTGGCCGGTCGACTCGGTCACGACGAACGGCGAGCCGACCGAGAGGCGGATCGTCTCGCGCGGAAAGTACTCCTCGACGGTTCGCCCGTTGACGACGATCGTGCCGGTGCCCGGACGAACGAAGACGCGCGCGACGGAAGTCTTGCGCTTGCCGGTCGCGAGCCAGAGTTGCAGTTGGGCTTTGGCCACGCGGTTCTCCTACAGTGCGAGCGGCGTCGGATTTTGCGCGGCGTGCGGGTGCTCCGGCGACGCGTAGACCTTGAGCTTCTTGAAGATGACGCGCCCGAGCGGCGTGTTCGGCAGCATGCGCTTGACGGCGAGCTTGACCAGGTTCTCGGGGTGGCGCTGCCGCACCTGTGCGGCCGTGAAGGTGGTCAGGCCGCCCGGGTACTGGCTGTGCTGGCGGTAGAGCTTGCGTTGCTCCTTGCGGCCCGTCAGCACGACCTTGTCGGCGTTGATGACGACGACGAAGTCGCCGACGTCGACGTGCGGCGTGAAGCGTGGCGTGTGCTTTCCGCGCAGCACGGCGGCCACGCGGCTCGCGAGGCGGCCGAGCGTGCGGCCGGAGGCGTCGACGAGGTGCCACTGCTTGTCGACCTCGCCGGGCTTGGCCATGTAGGTGCGCTGCATGGAGCGCGGATTCCTACACGCCGCTCCCGGCGCTGTCAAGGGATCGGGCTCGCGCGCGCGCTTTGCGCGCCTCGTCGTCAGAGGCCGAGCGTCTTGCGAAGCGCGACGAAGGCGCTGGAGAGCCCGCCGCGGCGCCAGAGCTCGAAGACGACCACCGCCGCGACGCCCCAGGCGGCCAGGCGGAGGAGCTTGGGCACCAGCGGATCCCCCGGCGGCTCGTAGCGCGCCTGCCGCTCTCTGCGTGTCAGGCGGGCGCTGGCGACGGCGACCGGATCCAGATCGAGCTTCGGCTCCTGGGCGGGCGGCGGCCTGAACGCAGTGGAGGGCATCGACGCTGGCGCGGGCGCCGGCGTCGCGAGGGCGCCGCTGGTGCGGAGGCCGAGCTGCCGGGCGTCGCGTTCCGCGATCGTCGCGATCGGCGCCGCGCCGGCGGCGACCAGGCACCACTCGACCTCTTGCATCGACGACGGGCGCCGCGCCGAATCGGGCTCGAGGCAGCGCAGCACGAGCTGGTCGAGCGTCGGATCGAGCGCCAGCGAGGGGCGCGCCTGCGACGGCGGTGCTGGGCGCGGGCGGCCCGCCAGCGTCACCGCGCTGGCGAGCGTGAAAACCTCGTAGGGCAGCATGCCGGTCAGCATCTCGTAAGCCATCACGCCGAATGAAAAGACGTCGGTGCGCGCGTCCTGCTCGCCGCCCGAGGCCTGCTCGGGGGACATGTAGCCGAGCGTACCGCTGATGCCGACGTCGCCCTCGGCGCCGCCGCGCACGCGCGCGACGCCGAAGTCGAGGATCTTGACGAGATCGTCGTCGCCCTCGCGCGGGACCAGGAAGACGTTGTCGGGCTTGAGATCGCGGTGGACGATGCCCGCCGCGTGCGCGGCGCCGAGCGCCTGCGCGACCTGTAGCAGGATGCGCAGCGACGGCTCGGTCGCGAGGAAGCGCACGCGATCGAGGCGCGCCGCGAGCGACTCGCCGCGCAGGTGCTCCATCACGATGTAGAGCGAGCCGTCGTCGGTGCGCCCGAAGTCGGTCACCTCGATGATGTTGGGGTGGCCGATGCGGCTCGCCGCGCGCGCCTCGCTGCGGAAGAGCTCGGCGGCGGCCGGCTCATCGCACAGCTCCGGGCGCAGCACTTTGAGCGCGAAGCGTTTTTCGAGATCGACGTGCACCGCCGAGTAGACGCGCCCCATGCCGCCCTCGCCCAAGAGTTGCAGCACGCGGTAGCGTCCGCCGATCAGGCTGTTGGGGACGAGCACCGGCGCGGCGGGGCGCGACGGCTGCGACGCCGTGCGCGGAAGGGCCGGCAGCGGTCCGGTGTCGCGCGGCTCCGCGCCGATCGGCGGGAGCGACGGGTCGCGCGACTTGTCGCTCACCGCTGCTCCGACCCCTTCAACGCCTCCGCCTGGTAGTGGCCCTGGAGCGCGTCGAGCACGTCGTCGAGGCTTCCATCGAGCAGCGAGGGCAGGTTGTGGCGCGTCAGTCCGATGCGGTGATCGGTCATGCGGTCCTGCGGGAAGTTGTAGGTGCGGATCTTCTCGGAGCGCTCGCCCGTGCCGATTTGCCCGCGCCGCGCGTCGCTGCGCTCGCGTTGCTGCCGCTCGTGCTCGATGTCCATGAGGCGTGTGCGCAGGACCTTCATCGCCTTGGCCTTGTTCTTGTGCTGCGATTTCTCGTCCTGGCATTGCACCTGAAGCCCGGTTGGCAGGTGCGTGATGCGCACCGCGCTGTCGGTCGTGTTCACGCTCTGGCCGCCCGGCCCGCCGGCGCGCATGACGTCGATGCGCAGGTCCTTGTCGGCGATCTGGATATCGACCTCTTCGGCCTCCGGCAGTACGACGACCGTCGCGGTGGAGGTGTGGATGCGCCCTTGCGCCTCGGTCGCGGGCACGCGCTGGACGCGATGCACGCCGCTTTCGTACTTCAGGCGGCTGTAGACCCGATCGCCCGCGATCAGCGCGACGACCTCCTTGAGCCCGCCGGTCGCGCTCGCGCTCGACGTCAGGATATCGACCTTCCAGCGCCTCTCCTCGGCGTAGCGCAAGTACATGCGAAAGAGCTCCGCGGCGAAGAGCGCCGCCTCCTCGCCGCCGGTCCCGCCGCGAATCTCGATCACGACGTTGCGCTCGTCGTTCGGGTCGCGCGGGAGCAGCAGGACCTTGAGGTGATCCTCGATCCGCTCGCGCTCGGCGCGCAGCCGCCCGAGCTCCTCGCGCGCGAGGTCGCGCAACTCGGGATCGCGCAAAAGCTCCTCGTTTTTTCCGCTCTCCTCGACGATCCGGCGGTGGGCGCGATAGTCGGAAACGACGTCGGCCAGCCCTGCGCGCTCCTTCGAGAGCTTCGCCACTTCCTCGCGACGACCGAGCACGGCCGGGTCGCAAAGCATCCGCTCGAGCTCGTCGTAGCGCGCTTCGACGTCTTTGAGCTTATCGAACACGGCGGACTCCTGCCTTCAGGTTAGAGGAGCTGCGGCGGAGGGGAAAGAAAAGAGCGGCTAGGAGGCGGCGGGGCGGCCGTACTTCCGGTTGAAGCGCTCGACGCGGCCTTCGGTGTCCATGAGCTTCTGCTTGCCTGTGTAGAACGGGTGGCAGCTCGAGCAGATGTCGACCATGAACGAGCCGCGCGTGGAATACGTTTCGATGATCGCCCCGCAGGCGCAGGTGACCTTGGCGGGCTGATAGCTCGGGTGGATGCCCTTCTTCATGGCGTGGATGTCTAGCAGCCGGGCGGGCGCATGTCCACCCTGCCCGTCGCCCTACCGCTCGACCATTGCCAGCAGCGATTCGGCCTGCGCGGCGAGGTCGGCGAGGGACGTCGTGAGATCGACGAGCTGCTGGAGCGCCGGCGCGATGCACGACGCGAGCGCCTCGTCCTTGGTGGCGAGCGTGCCTCCGGGGACGAGCGCGAGCAGCCGCTGGATGACGCGCACGAACTCCTGCGTGGCGGTCGCGCGCACGACGCCGCCGAGATTGGCGTCGAGCGTCGCGACGAGCTTCGGCGAGGCGCACTGGCCATCGGCGGCCGCGCCGACGTCCGGGGACGGGCACGCGACGCCGCGCGCGAGGCCGGCGGCAAGGCAGACGTCGGAGACGGCGAGCGTCAGCGACGCGTTGCACTCCCCCTCGCCCAGCAGCACGTCGCACGCATCGCGCGCGCAGCCTTCGCCGCACGCTCCGTCGGTGTGCGTCTGCAGGCAGTCGATCGCGACCTCGCGTCCTTCGCACTCTTCGATCGCGGCGCGAGCCGCTTTGAGATCCACCGCGCACGCCGTCGCGAAATCGCCGACGCACACGTCGCACGCATCGATGAGGCCGGCGATCGCGCCGGTCGCCAGCGAGCAGATCGCTGGATCGTCCGCCGGTCCCGTGCCGAGATCGGTCGCGATCGCGCCGCACGCGGCGCGCAGTTCGGCGCCGAGCGCGTCGACCCGCGCGACGAGCTGCCGCTGGGCCCGCAGGAAGCGCAGCGCCTCCGCGCCGCCTTCTTCCCCTGCGCCGCCATCGGCCGCGATGACCCCGTCGCAACTCGGCGCCACCTCCGCAGGGTCGGAGCCTCCGCCGCACCCGGCGATCGCGGCGGCGAGGGCGAGAGTGAGCGGGGCGCGCACGATCACGGCATGCTATCGTCGAGGCGTGAAGCTGACCACCGATCTTTGCGACGGCGCCGCGGTTCCGTACTTCCTGTGGGACGAGCCGCTGCCGCTCGACGCGCTCCGTCCCTAAGCTCCTCACGCCGCTTCAGCGACGCATCCTGGGCGCGGTGGCGGGACGGCTGCCCGGCATGTTCCTGACGGGCGGCACCGCGCTCGGCGCGTTCCACCTCGGTCATCGTCGTTCGGACGACCTCGATCTCTTCACGCGCGACCGTGGCGCCTTCGACGCGCGCGTCAAGGAGTTCCAGGTGCTGATGGCCGACGAGAGGCTGCCGGTCACGCACGGCACGGCCGGCGTGGGCTTTCGCCGGTTCGTCGTCTCGGACGGCGCCGAGCAACTCCCTGTGGACCTCGCCGTCGATACGGCGCCCGCGCTCGCACCGCCGCTCGTGGCCGAGAACCGCCTCGAGGTCGACTCGCTCGACGACATCGCCGCCAACGAGCTCGCGACGATCCTCGGCCGCTCCGAGCTCCGCGACTACGTCGACCTCTACTTCCTCGCGCGCCACGGCGTGGATCTCCTCGCGTTGCTTCCCGCCGCGCAACGCAAGGACGGCGGCCTGGACGCCGCCACGCTCGCCTTCGTGCTCTCCGAGGTCAAGGTAAACCGCGCTCCCGAGGGCCTCGAAGAGCCGATCACGCGCGAGCAGCTTCAGGCGTTCGTCGACGATCTGCGAACGCGTCTCGCCGCCGCTGCGTTCCCGGGCGGAGCATAGCGCAGCGTCTTCTCCTTGACTTCCTACGCGCCACGCGAATGATCGGCCCCCCTCATGCAAATCGAAATCAAGCTCGGCGATGTCCTCGACCAGGCGGTGGACGGCATCGTTCATCCCACCAACTCCTTCTGCCAGTTCGCGACCGGATTCTCGCGAGAGCTGCTCGTGCGCGCCGGCGACGTCGTCGCGCGCGAGCTCGGAGAGATCGCGCCCGTCGCGGTTGGAGCGGCGGTCGTGACGAGCGCGGGCGCGTTGCCGGCCAGACACGTCGTGCACGTGCCGACCGTCGATGAGCCGGGCCAACGCGTGCATGCCGAGAACGTGAGACGTGCCGCGCGCGCCGCGCTCCTGGCCGCGCACCGCCGCTCGCTCGCGACGCTCGCCATACCGGGGCTCTCGACCGAGAAGACCGGCGTTGCCACCGACGCCATGACGCGCGCCATCATCGAGGAGCTGGGCGCCCACCGCCACGCTTGCCCGCAGGCGGTCTTGCTGGTCGATCTTGATCCCGTCGTCGTCGAGAACTTCCGGCTGTCGCTGGCGGGGCACTCATGATCGAAGGCTACGTGCCGTTCGCGCTCGCGATCGCCGTCGGCGTCGGCCTCGCCGGCGGGATAATCGTGCTCAAGTCGCTGCTCGGTCCGCGGCGTCCCAACGCCGCCAAGGGCGAGCCGTTCGAGTGCGGCTCCGAGCCCATAGGCCCGCCGCGCGTGCGCATCGGCGTGAAATTCTACCAGGTCGCCATCCTCTTCCTCGTGTTCGACCTCGAGGTCGCGTTCTTCTACCCGTGGGCGGTCGTCTTCCGCGATCTCGGCTGGTATGGGCTGCACGCGATGCTGGTGTTCTTCGCGATCCTGCTCGTCGCGCTCTTCTATGTCTGGCAGAAGGGCGCGCTCGACTGGGGTCCGAGGCCGGAGTAGCTTCGCCCGTGTCGCTCGAGTTCTACGGCAGCCGCCTCGCCGACGCGGTCAACTGGGCGCGCAAGTTCTCGCTCTTCCAGTACCCGTTCGTCACCGCCTGCTGCGGCATGGAGTTCATGGCCACCGCCGGGCCGCGCTACGACATCGCGCGCTTCGGCGCGGAGTTTCCGCGCTTCTCGCCGCGGCAGTCCGACCTGCTCATCGTCGTCGGCACCGTGAGCGAGCGGCAGGCGCCCGTGCTCGAGCGCATCTACGATCAGATGTGCGATCCGAAGTGGGTCGTGGCCTTCGGCGTGTGCGCCTCGTCGGGCGGCTTCTACGACAACTACGCGACCGTGCCGGGCATCGATCACGTCATTCCCGTCGATGTGTACATCCCCGGCTGCCCGCCCCGCCCCGAGGCCGTGCTCGACGGTCTGGTGCTGCTCCAGGAGCGCATCCAGAAGGGCGAGGGGCACAGCCAGAAGGCCTACGTCATCGAGTCGCAGGCCGAGCACGCGCGCGGTCCCGCGCTGCGCGGCGCGGGCCGGCTGCCGGTCGTGCGATGAGCAAGGCGATCCTCGACAGAGTCGTCGCGCGCTTCCCCGACGCCGTCGTGAGCACGCACGCCGAGCACGGCGACGAGACCGTGCTCCTGCGGCGCGAGGCGCTCCGCGACGTGATGACGTTCTTGCGCGACGATTCCGCGAGCGCGATGAGCATGCTCACCGACGTCACCTGTGTCGACTACCTCGGGCGCGTCCCGTCGGACGGGCTGATGCAGCCGGAACCGCGGTTCGAGCTCGTCTACCACCTCTACTCGATCGACAGGAAGCACCGCCTGCGCGTCAAGGCGCGCGTGCCCGAGGAGGACGCGACGATCGACACCCTGAGCGACCTGTGGAAGACCGCGAACTGGCTCGAGCGCGAGGTGTGGGACCTCTACGGCGTGCGCTTCCGCGGGCACCCCGACTTGCGGCGCATCCTCCTCTACGAGGAGTTCGTGGGCCATCCGCTGCGCAAGGACTACCCCGTCGACAAGCGGCAACCGCTGGTGCGGCGCACCGACGTGGAGGTGGTCAAGCGTCCCGTCGCCGCGGACATCCGCCGCGGGGCCCTGGAAAACTGACTGGACATGCCGCCCGAGACGCGCGAGTTGGACCTGCCCGCCGAGCCCATGACCATCAACATGGGCCCGTCGCACCCCGCGACGCACGGGACTGTGCGGATCGTGCTCACCGTTGACGGCGAGACCGTAACGGGCGCCGACGTGCAGCCCGGCTACCTCCACCGCGGCTTCGAGAAGGAGGCCGAGCGGTCGACGTGGACGCAGATCTTCCCGTACACGGATCGCCTGAACTACGTCTCGCCGATGCTCAACAACGTCGGCTACGCGCTCGCCGTCGAGAAGCTCCTCGGCGTCGAGAAGCTCGTGCCCGAACGCGCGCAGTACATCCGCGTGCTCGTCGGCGAGATTGCGCGCGTCGCCGACCATCTCACCTGCATCGGCGCCTCGGCGATGGAGCTCGGCGGCTTCACCGCGTTCCTGTGGATGCTCAAGGCGCGCGACGCGCTGTGGGATTTGCTCGAGGAGATCTCCGGCGCGCGGCTGACGCACTCGTACGTGCGTATCGGCGGCGTCTGCGAAGATTTGCCGGGAGGATTCGCCGACCGCGCGGCCAAGGTGTTCGCGCTGGTGCGCGAGCTGGTCGGCGAGTGCGACGGGCTGCTGACGCGCAACCGCATCTTCCTCGACCGCATGCAGGGCGTCGGCAAGATCTCCGCCGCGGACGCCGTTTCCTACGGCTTCACCGGCCCGTGCCTGCGCTCGACCGGCGTCGCCTACGACGTGCGCAAGGATCACCCGTACCTCGTCTACGACCGTTTCGACTTCGACGTTCCGGTCGGCACGGCCGGCGACAATCTCGACCGCTACCTCGTGCGCATGGAGGAGATCCGCCAGTCGCTGCGCATCTGCCAGCAGGCGCTCGCCGGGATGCCGCCGGGACCGGTGCTGCTCGACAATCCGCGCATCGTGCTGCCGCCCAAGCGCGACGCCTACAACACGATCGAATCGATGATCAATCACTTCAAGCTGATCATCGACGGCATCAAGATCCCGCCGAGCGAGGTCTACGGATACACCGAGGCAGGCAATGGCGAGCTCGGCTTCTACCTCGTCTCCGACGGGACGGGCCGCCCTTACAAGTGCCGCGTGCGCCCGCCGTGCTTCACCATCCTCCAGGCGATTCCGCAGATGATCGACCATGCGATGATCGCCGACATCGTGCCGACGTTCGGCAGCATCAACATGATCGGCGGGGAGTGCGATCGATGAGCGAGCGAATTCACTTCGCGCGCTCATCGGGGGCGCGGGGGCATCGGAGCACCGCAGGCGCCGGAGGCGCCGAGGAGCGGACGGGCCCCCGCAGTCGATCGTCCGCCGACATCGTGCCGACGTTCGGCAGCATCAACATGATCGGCGGGGAGTGCGATCGATGAGCGAAGTCGCTGCTGCCGCCGCGCCCGCGCCCGAGACCGTGACTGTCAAGATCGACGGCAAGGACGTCGCCGTGCCCAAGGGCACCAACGTGCTCGAAGCGGTGCTCGCGGCGCGCGGCGAGATCTCTTACTTCTGCTACCACCCCGGGCTCTCCGTCGTCGCCGTCTGCCGGCAGTGCCTGATCGAGGTCAAGGGCCAGCCCAAGCTCGTGCCCGCCTGTCAGATGATCGTCACGCCCGGGATGGAGATCTCGAGCTCGAGCCCCAAGGTGCTCGAGGCGCGGCGCGCGATGCTCGAGTTCACGCTGCTTAGCCACCCGATCGATTGCCCGATCTGCGACAAGGCGGGCGAGTGCACGCTCCAGAAGCTCTACATGGAGTGGGACCGCAAGGACGCGCGCGGCGCCGATCTGGTCAAGATACGCAAGCCCAAGGTCGTCGATGTCGGCCCGCGCATCGTGCTCGACGCGGAGCGCTGCATCCTGTGCACGCGCTGCATCCGCGTGTGCGACGAGGTCGCCGGCGAGCACGAGCTCGAGATGGCGTGGCGCGGCGCGCACCAGACGCTGTCGACGGCGCCCGGGCGCAAGCTCGAGAACCCGTACTCGCTCAACACCGTCGACGTCTGCCCGGTCGGCGCGCTCACGTCCAAGGACTTCCGCTTCAAGCGGCGGGTGTGGGAGCTCTCCGCCAGCCCGTCGATCTGCACCGGCTGCGCGACCGGCTGCAGCGACGAGATCCACCACGCCAACGGGAAGGTGCACCGGCTGGTGCCGCGTGAGAACCAGTCCGTCAACAAGCACTGGATGTGCGACGACGGACGCATGACCTACCGGGAGCTCTACGAGGAGCGCGTCGTCGAGGCGCGGATCGCGCGCGTCGAGGCCAAGCTGGCCGACGCGATCGCGGAAGCCGCCCGCCTGATCGAGGCCGCGCGCCCGGCGGTCGGGTTCGTGCTCTCCGCGCAGGCGACCAACGAGGACAACTGGCTCGCCGCGAAGCTCGCGCTCGACGTGCTCGGCGCCTCGCACGTCTACGTGGCCGGCCGGGCGCCGTGGCGGGGCGATGCGATCCTGCGCAGCGCCGATCGCAACCCGAACCGCCGCGGCGTCGAGATGGTGACGCGCGGGCGCGTCAAGCCCGCCTCCGCCATCGACGAGGATCTGCGCGCCGAGCGCGTCAAGGTGCTCTACGTCATCGACGGCGGCGACGACGTCGTCTTCGGCGCGCCGCTCGACGCGCTGATCGTCGCGACCTGTCGCGCCTCGCAGCTCGCCTCCAAGGCGCGCGTACTGCTCCCGGCCGCGGCGTGGGCCGAGGTCGACGGCACGATGACGAACGCCAAGGGCATGGTGCAGCGCCTGCGGAGCGTTGTCCCGCCGCCCGGCGACGCGCGGCCGCACCACGAGTTGCTGGCGCGCATCGCGCGTGGGCTCGGCGCCGCAATCGAGCCGCGTCCGGCGCGCGCCGTCTTCGACGAGATGCGCGCCGCGATCCCGGCGATCGCGCCGGCGGCGTGGGGCCGCGATTGGCCGCCGACGCTGCTGCGGTTCGCCGCATCGCGAGGATGATGGACGCGCTCGTTCCGATTGCCTGGTCGCTGGCGAAGTACCTGGGCCTGCTCGGCATCGTCATGGGCATCGTGCCCGTCCTGACCTGGATGGAGCGGCGGCAGAGCGCGCTCATGCAGGACCGCATCGGCCCCAACCGCGCCAACATCGGTCGTTTTCGCGCCTGGGGCCTCTTCCACCCGATCGCCGACGGCATCAAGATGTTCATGAAAGAGGACTTCATCCCGGCGCACGCGCACAAGCCGCTCTTCACGCTTGCGCCGATCGTCGCGCTCGCGCCCGTCCTCATCGTGCTCGCCGTGATCCCCTACGGCCCCGGCATGCAGGCGGCCAGGCTCGACGTCGGCCTGCTCTTCCTTTTCGGCGTCCTGTCCCTCTCCGTCTACGGCGCGACGCTCGCCGGCTGGGCCAGCTACAACAAGTGGGCGATGCTCGGCGGGCTGCGCGCTTCGGCGCAGATGATTTCGTACGAAGTCACGATGGGCATGGCCGCGCTCGGCGCGCTCATGATCTACGGCACGCTCGAGCCGGGAGCGATGGTTGAGGCGCAGCGGGGCGGCTTTTGCGGCATCGGCCACTGGGGCATCTTCCGCCAGCCGCTCGGCTTCGTGCTCTTCACCGTCGCCGCTATCGCCGAGACCAAGCGCGCGCCGTTCGATCTGCCCGAGGGCGAGCCCGAGATCCTCGGCTACTTCGTCGAGTACTCGGGCATGCGCTTCGGCATGTTCTTCATGGGCGAGTTCGCCGAGGTCGTCGTCTCCTCCGCGGTGATCACGACGCTCTACCTCGGCGGCTGGATCATGCCGTGGGACTCCGCCGTCGCCGTGGGGGCGCCGCACGCGCTCTACGTCGCGCACGGCGTCGCGATGTGGGTGGGCAAGGTCTTCGTGCTGTGCGCGCTGCAACTCGCGCTGCGCTGGACGCTGCCGCGCCTGCGCTACGATCAATTGATGAGGCTCGGCTGGAAGCAGCTCCTGCCCGCCTCGCTGGCGAACGTGCTGGCGACGGCGGTGATCATGGTAGGCACGAAGTAATGGCCGCCACCGTCAAGGTCGTCCGCCTCGAGCGCACGTGGAAGGATCAGATCTACCTCCTCGAGGTGCTGCGCGGCCTCGGGCTCACGCTCAAGCACATGTTCGTAAACATGTGGGGACGGCGCGCCACCCCGACGATCCAGTATCCCGAGCAGACGATCGAGTACCCGAAGCGCTTCCGCGGCGTGCACCGCCTGATGCAGCGCGACGACGGGCGCGTGCGCTGCGTGGCCTGCATGATGTGTTCGACCGCGTGCCCCGCGCGCTGCATCCACATCGAGGCCGCCGAGACCGACGATCCGAGCATCGAGAAATACCCCGCCGTCTTCGCGATCGACGAGCTCAAGTGCGTCGACTGTGGCCTGTGCGTCGAGGCGTGCCCCTGCGACTCGATCCGCATGGACACGGGCCTGCACATGCCGCCCGTGCTGACGCGCGGCGCGGCGGTGCTCGGGAAGATCGATCTGCTGAAGCTCGCCGCGCCGTCGGTCGCCACGCAGGGCGGCGAGAAGCCCGGCTGGCAGAGCAAGCCCGACGATCCGCGCTTCGCCGATCGTTAGCTTTCGATGCGAAACAGCCGGCGCGCGTTGCCGCCGAGCAGCGCGGCGAGCGCGGAGTCGGGCAGATCGAGCGCGGCGATCGATCGTAGCTCGCGATCCCACTCGTACGGGATGTTGGGAAAATCCGTGCCGTAGAGGATCCGCTCGGGCCAGGCGCGCACGATCGCCGCCGCGCGCTCGAACCATGCGGTCGCGATGCGCTGCTGATCGGTCGTGCGCAGCGCCGCGTCGACCGGGAAGTACCGCGCCAGCGCCATCGTCGTGTCGAGGTGGAGGTTCTCGTGCCGCGGCAGCAGCGCCGCGATCTCCTCCATGCGCTCGGCGCCGAGGTGCGGCACGACGACGGTCGTGCGTGGGTGCCGCGCGAGCGCGCGCGCCAGCGCCTCCGGCGTGCACAGCGCCTTGACGTCGCAGCGGTAGTGCGGCGAGGCGGGCGCGTCGCCCGCGTGGATGATCACGGGCACGCCGTGCGCCGCCGCCGCGTCGTAGACATCGCGAAGGCGCGCGTCGTCGGGCGCCACGCACTGCACGTGGCAGTGGATCTTCACGCCGCGGCAGCCCAGCCTCCCGAGCGCTTCGTCGAGGATCGCGCGCGCACCCTCTTCGCCCGGCAGCACCGTGGCGCACGGGACGACCCGCGGCTGGTCGCGGGAAAGATCGGCTACGAAGCGGTTGAGCGAGGCCGCGAGCCCCGGCACGTGCGCGTAATGGAGCGCAGCCACGTGCGCGACGCCGCGCGCGAGCAGGAACTCCACGCACTCGCGCGCGTGCAGGCGGTAGCGGATGCGCCAGCCGTAGCGATCGAACCAGCGCCACACCGCCTCGAACAGCCGCGGCGGGAACACGTGCGTGTGCGCATCGACGATCGCGAAGCGCGCGAGGGCGGCGGGCACGAATAGCGTCTCATCCGACACGGCGGCATGCTAGCAACCGCGCATGCGCTACGCGATCTCTTCGATGCTGCTCTGGTGCGTCTGCGGAGCTTCGCCCAACCCCGGCGGCCTGCCGGCAAGCCTGAGCTATTCGCGCAGCTCCAGCGTCTCGAGCGCGCCGGTGCGAAGGTCGGCCACCCGGATGCGGTGGTTGTTGGTGTCGGCGACGTAGAGCCGGCCTTCCCAGACGCAAACGCCCGAAGGCTGGTCCAGCGTCGACGTCCCGCCGTCGCCGGCGAAGGTGTCGACGCGCCCTTCGTCGAGCGTGATGCGCTTGATCTTGTGGTTGTAGGCGTCGGCCACGTAGAGCGCGCCGTCCTGGAACGCCACGTCGAGGACGTGCTGCATCCGCGCCGTCTCGGCGTCGCCGTCGACGTCGGCGAAATCGAACAGGCCCTTGCCGCAGATCGTCATTACCTCGTGGGACTCGAGATCGATCGCGCGCACCGACGAGGTCTCGCTGTCGGCGACGAAGACGTAGCGGCCGGCGTGGCACAGGCCGCTCGGCTGGGCGAAGGCGGCCTCCTGCACCGAGCCGTCGATGTGGTGCTCGAGCCCCGTGCCGGCGAAGGGGCCGCAGAGCTCGCGGCCTGGATCGTACGCCCATATCTGGTGGCTCCCGGCCATCGCGACGAGCAGCCCTTCGCCGACCTCGCACAGATCCCAGGGCGAGCGCAGGGGCGTCTCGCACGGCGCGCGCCGCGTCTTTGCCGAGCCGCCGCCCATGCGACCGGTGCCGGCGGCGGTGGTCACCGTGCGGGCGTCGAGATCCGCGCGCCGGATGCGGTGGTTCTCCGGATCGGCGACGTAGAGGTTGCGCCCGATCAGCGCCATCCCCCGCGGCGCATGGAAGCTCGCGCCGTCGAAGGAGCCGTCGCGATCGCCGACGCCGCCCGAGCCGATGCTTTCGAGCACGCGCCCGTCGCGATCGGCGACGAGCACGCGGTGGTGGCCGGTGTCGGCGATGAAGAGCTTGCCGTCGGCCGCGCGCACCTTGCCGGG
>JBBTFH010000140.1:0-14444 GCA_038041915.1 Myxococcota bacterium | reverse complement strand
GGTGGCCGGTGTCGGCGATGAAGAGCTTGCCGTCGGCCGCGCGCACCTTGCCGGGGAAGCGAAGTTCGCGCCCCTCGTCGGCCGCCGGGGCCGCCGGGTCACGTTTGCGGGCGGCGAGCGTGCCGCCACTCCGCGCCTCGTCGAGCAGCTCGCGCACCGCGCGCGCGAGGCTCTCGAGGTCCGCCTCGCCTGCGTCCTTGCGCGCGATGCGGCCCTGCGCGTCGATGAGCACGAGCGTCGGCCACGCGCGCACCGCGTACTGGCGCCAGATGCGAAGATCGCTGTCGATGACGACGGGGTGGCGCAGACCGTGGCGCTCCATCGCCTTGCGCACAGTCGAAGGATCTTTCTCGGTGGTGAACTTGGCCGAGTGGACGCCCAGCACGACGAACGGCTCGCTGGCGAATCGCTCTTCGAGCTGCCGCAGCACGGGCAGCAGGTGCATGCAGTTGATTCAGCAGGTCGTCCAGAAGTCGAGGAGGACGACGTGCCCGCGCAGATCCTCCAGCCGCGGCGGCCGCTCGATGCCGAGCCACGCCAGCCCGCCTTCCAGCTCCGGCGCCTTCAGACGCTCGCTCATGCGCGGGCTCATACCACGTGCCCACCGGCCATACTTTCGATCTACTCTGGCTCGATGCGGGTGATTCCGGTGCCGTGCCTCCGCGACAACTACGCTTACCTGGTCGTCTGCGACGAGACGGGCGAGGCGGCGGTGGTTGATCCTTCGGAGGCGGCGCCGGTCCTGCGCGCGGCGGCGGCGGCTCGCGTCCGCCTCTCGGCCATCTGGAACACGCACCACCACGGCGACCACACCGGCGGCAACGCGGACCTCGCGGCATCGCACGGCGCGGGCCGCCTCGCCGTCGTCGGCCACGCCTCCGATCGCGGCCGGATCCCCGAGTTCACCGTTGGCGTCGAAGACGGCGACGAGGTTCGCCTCGGCGCCCTGCGCGCGCGTGTGCTCCACGTCCCCGGACACACGCTCGGCGCACTGACGTACCTGGTCGGCGACGCGGCCTTCACCGGCGACACGCTGTTCCTCGCCGGCTGCGGGCGGCTCTTCGAGGGCACGCCGGCGATGATGTTCGCCTCGCTCGCCAAGCTCGCGACGCTGCCGCCCTCGACGCGGGTCTTCTGCGGCCACGAGTACACGCGCCGGAACCTGGCGTTCGCGCGCGAGGCGCTGCCCGGCGACGAGAACATCCGCGAGCGCGCCGAGCGCCTCGGGGTGCCTCACCCCGCGAGGCGGGACGTGCCGGCCGGCGAACCGACGGTGCCGGGCACGATTGCCGAGGAGCGCGCGACGAATCTATTCTTGCGCGCGGCGACGGTCGACGCGCTCGCCGAGTTGCGCCGGCGAAAGGACGCGTGGTGATGAAGATCGACCAGGTTCGCTTCCGGCTGAACGACCTGCTCGCAAGCGACGCGCGCGACGGCGCCTTCCCCTGGCGGCTCGCGCGCCGCGTGGCGCTCGCGGCCAATGATCTCCTCGGTGAGCCGATCTGCTCCCGCGTCGAGCTCGAGCGGCGCCGCGGTGGTTCGCGCTCCGGCGCCGCGGCCGGCTCGCCTTCGGCCGCGCGCGAGGCCGGGTGCATCACCCCGTCCGAAGGGACGCCGCCGGTCTTCCTCTACGTCACCTGGGACAGCGCCGACCGTGCGCCGATCGAGCAGTTGCTCGCTGCGCGCGGCATCGCCTACCGCGTGCTGGACGTCGGCCGCGACGAGGCGATGCTGTCGTTCGTGCGGCGCGCAACCGGCGGTGAGCCGCCGGCGGTGTTCGTCGGCGACCACGCGGTGGGCGGCCTCGAAGCCTTGAAGCGCGCCGACGCCACGGGAGAGCTCGCGCGGCTGGTCGGGCCGCGTCAGCCCTAAACCGCCTTTCGAAACAGGCCGACATAGAACAGCGGCAGCGCGCATGGACCCAGTCGCGGGACGTAACGGTGCGCCAGCAGCGAGTAGCCCCGATCCCGATAGCAGCGGACCAGCTCCGACGCCGGATGATAGTGATCGGCCGGCTTGGATTTTCTCAACACGATGCGCCCGAGCTCATAAAGTGCATTCTCAGTGGGAAGGCTCACGAGCAGCAAGCCGTCACGCTTCAGATGTTTCGCGAAGAAACGCTGGGGCACGGACATATCGGCGAAGTGTTCCAGCACGTCCATGGCCACGACCGCGTCGTAGAGTTGAGGATCCTCCCAATTCGTGACGTCGAACTCGCAAAGCCGCACGTTATCCAGAGCGTAGTGAGAAGCGACCCGCCGCGCGTCGTCGATATCCTTGTCCACGATCGACACCTCGGGAAACCGTCGGGCCAGCGCGGGTAGGAAGGCGCCGCTTCCGCCGCCAAAATCGAGCAGCTTCGCTTGCGCGGACGCACGCCGGGAGAGCAAGCGAAACCCCACGGCCAGGCGTTGCCAAAAGATCGCGCGGGCAAGCGGATTCGGGTGCGCGTACATGTTGCGTTCATGGTGAACATCGGTGACGCGCGCCAGCACCGAGGGCGGTATTTTCACGAATTCAGTCCTCACCTCGACTGTGCTCCTAGGGTTCCCAGTTCAGCTCGAGGTTCGCGCGCGTGGACGCCGAGCCGTGCCGCTCGACCAGCGCGAGGCCGCCGAGGTGGAGGGCGGCGACGACGAGCGCCACGAGCGTGAAGCGCCGTGGCCGCGGGGCCAGCATCCAGCCGATGAGCGCCGCGACGACGGCAAGGTAGGGCGCGACGCTGGCGACTCCACGCAGCCCGAGCAGCATCCCCGCGTTGTACGTGACGCGACCGGCGCGCAGGTACGCGAGCGTCACGTCGACGAACGGGTTCGTGTAGGACGGCGGGTAGTACGGGAGCACCGTGACGACGAGCGTGTGGATGACCACCGACGCGACGACGAGTCCGAGCGCCGCGCCGCGCCACCTGGTCGGCCAGCCGGCGCTCAGCGCCGCCGCCGCCGCGACAGCGGCGAACGGCCCGAGGCAGGCGAGATAGCGCGGCCCGACGTCCCAGCTCGCCTGCCACGGCGCCAGCGAGCCGCCGAACCAGATGAAGGCCGCCACCACCGCCGCGCACGCGAGCGCCTGCGCCCTTCGCTGCCGCCACAGCGCGTGCGACGCCCGCAACCCAACGACGCTCGCGCGACGCGACGATTCTTGCCAGTCGCAAGACAGCGCGGGCGACGCCCGCAGCCCAACGATGCTCGCGTCATGCGACGATTCTTGCCGGTAGCAGAACAGCACGACCACGCCGGGAAGCGCGAGCGCGAGCCACGGCGAAAACGCCAGCAGACCGTGGCGCGGCGAGACCAGCGCGTGCCAGAGCTTCGCCCGTTGGGGCCAGGGCGACACGTCGGCGAGCATCGGCTGGAGCTCCGGACCGACCAGCCAAGTGCCCGTCCGCCACGGCGCGCCGAACGCGATCGTGTGGTAGAGGGCGAGCGCCGCGATGCCGGGTAACGCGCCGACGGCGAAGGACGTGAGCGTGCGGCGCACGCCGACGACGCGCAACGCGTAGACGGCGAGCACCGAGGCGGCGAGGGCCGCCTGGTACTCGACGAGGATCGCCGCGCCGCACGCGAGGCCGGCCCAGAGCGCGCGGCGCGGGCGCGCATCGGCGAGCCATGCGAACGCCGCCCCGACGAGCGCGGCGGCGAGCTGATGGCCCATGAAGAGGATGCTGTAGGGCAGGGCGAGCGAGCCGAGCGCGTAGCCGACGAGCGCCGCGCGAAAGGGGCCCGGCTCCGGGGCGACGCGCGCGAGCAGCCGCGCGAAGGGCAGCAGGAGCAGCAGGCAGGGCAGCGTCACGGCAAACACGCGCAGCGCCCAGATCGTAGCGCGCAGCGTCGGCTCCCCGAAGAGGCGCAGCACTCCGTAGACGGGCACGCCGAGCAGCGAGGCGCCGGGCGCCTTGTTCGAATAACGGCGATCGCCGACGTGGGAGACGTCGGGGGTGTAGCCGTGCCGCAGAATCTCCTCGCGGATGTCGAGCGTGCCGCGATCGACCAGCGCCATTGTCGCGTAGGCGCGGGCCTTCTCGTTGGCCATGACGTCGGGCAGGTAGGGGAAGTTGTAGACGTGGCAGAGGACGATCGCGGCGGGCAGCGCGAGACGCTTGGCGGCGCCGATCATCGCGCCCCGCGCCGGAGGCGGAAGCGGAGCAGCGTCCAGATCGCCTCGATGCCGTCGGTCAGGCGGATCTTCTTTCCGGCGCCGTGCCTGCGCGCGCGATAGCGGACCGGCGCCTCGACGATGCGGATGCCCGCGAGCCCCGCCTTGGCCGTGACCTCCGGGCAGAAGGCGAAGCGCTGGCACTCGAGGCGAAACGAGCGCAGCAGGTCGGTGCGAAAGAGCTTGAAGCAGGTGGCCTCGTCGGTGATGGCGCTGCCGTAGAGGAGGTTCGCGAGCCACGCGAGGAGACGGTTCACGATCCAGTTGGGCAGGCGCATGCCCTCGGGCCAGCGGCGATCGAGGAAGCGCGAGCCGTACACGATGGCGGCGCCCCGCCGGACGACCGGCTCGAGCAGGCGCGGGTAGTCGGCGGGGTCGTACTCGAGGTCGGCGTCCTGGATGAGCGTGTAGTCGCCGGTCGCGTCCATCAACGCGCGACGGATGGCCGCGCTCTTACCAGAGCGACGCGGAAGGCCGATGACGCGCAAGCGCGCGTCGGTGCGCGCCACGGCGAGCGCGACGTCGCGGGTGCCGTCGTCGGAGCCGTCGTCGCAGAGCAGCACCTCGATCTCGACCGACAGCGCGGAGAGATCGAGGGCGAGCACGCGCCGAAGCACCTCGCCGACCGTCGCCTCCTCGCGGTACGCGGCGATGATGATGCTGAGCTTCAAAGCGGCTTGCCGAGGCTGCACGCGCAACCGCCGGCGGGGGCGTGATCGGGCTCGGCGCCGTCGATCGAGCTCCCCGAGTCGCCCGGCGGCGCGGCGTCCGTGGCGCCGCCGTCGCGCGCGGCGGTCGGATCGATACCGAGCGAGAGAGCGACGCCGGGCCACAGCGGCGCGCACACGTCGGCCTCGGGCGTGCCGGTCGGGCAGGCGCGCGGGCCGTCGATTTCGTCGAGCGCCATCACGCGCTCGAAGCCGAGCGCGCCGTCGGCGCTGCGTCCCAGCGCGAAGCCGTCCGACGGCGTTCCGGTCGCGTACAGGTACGGCGAGCGCCACGCGAGGCCGGAGGCGCGCGGCGAGGTCTCGCGCACGAACGAGCGGCCACCGTCCGACGAGCGGTAGATGCCGTCGGCGACCGACGATGCGAAGACGCCTTCGGCGCCGTCCATCGCGAAGCCGGAAAGGCGCCCGAACGACTCCTGCACGGCGTCGAGCGTCGCTCCGCCGTCCTCGGAGCGCAGCAGCACGGAGCCGGCTTCGCGATCGGCAATCACGAGCACGACGCTGGGCGCGTTGCCCCAGGCGCCGACGGGCCGCACGGCGACGATGTCGTCGAGGTCGATTCCGGCTTCGGCGAAACTTTGGCCCCCGTCGTCGCTGCGCAGCAGCCACGCCGCGTCCGGGTCCTCCTCCGTCGCGCCGACGTAGAGGCGATCGGGATCGTCGCCGGAGACCGCGATGCCGTGCAGCGCGCGCTCCGTTTCGAGCAACGCCTCGAAGGTCGCGCCGCCGTCGAGCGAGCGCAACAGCAGGCCGCGCCCCGGCTCGGACGGTTCCGCGGCGGCCGTGGCGTAGATCACGCCACCGGCCACGACCAGATCCGTCGGCGCCAGCCCGGCGAGCGGCGCTTCGGTTCGCTCGAAGCCGCAGCCGTCGTCCCGCGAGCGCGCGAGGCCGAGCGGCACCGGCGCCCAGAGATCGCCGTCGGGGCCGACGGCAAAGCGCGGATCGTAGACGCCGCCATAGCCGATCGCTTGCTCGCAGAACCACCACCACGAGCCGCCGCCGTCATCGCTGGCGACGAGGCCGAACGTGCTGCCGAGGAGCATCATCGTCGGTTCCGCGCCCGGTACGGCGATCGAGATCGGCGCGGGCGCACGGCCATTCGCGAGCGCCGCGGTCGACACCAGCACGCCGAGCGCCGCCGAAGCACGGCTCATCCGCCGCTCTTCGAGGCCACCTGGCGTCGCGCGTCCTCCGGCAGCCGCGCCAGCTCCGCGAGCTCGGGGGGCGGCGGCTTCGCGGCCGGGCGCGCGGGCTCGCCGAGCCAGCCGCTGCGGCGAAAGTAGACGAGCAGACCCATCGTGGTCGCCGCCATCAGCCCGAGCGCGAATGGGTAGCCCCAGCGCCAGCGCAGCTCCGGCATGAACTCGAAGTTCATGCCGTAGATGCCGGCGATCAGCGAGAGCGGCAGCATGATGGACGAGAAGATCGTCAGCACCTTGAGCACCTCGTTCAGGCGCTGCGATGCGACGGCCATCTGCATCTCGAGGACGCTGCCGAGCATCTCGCGGTGCTGATCGACGAGCTCGGCGGCGCGCACCAGGTGGTCGTGCACGTCGCGCAGCAGCAGCGCCTCCTCCGGCCCGACGTGCGCCAGCTCGCGCCGGCTCAGCCGCAGCACGATGTGGGTCTGGCGTTCCACGCCGCGTCGCAACCGCAGCAGGCTGCGCTTGAGGGAGAGGATCTCGCCGAGGGTCTCCTGGCGCGGCCGGCCTCCGGCCTCGATCGCCTCGCGCTCGAGCTGCTCGATGCGCTGCCCGAACTGGTCGAGCACGGGCTCGTAGTGATCCGCCTGCGCGTCGAGGATCGCGTGCAGGAGCGCCGCCGGGCCGCGCCGCAGCGCGCCGCCCGTGCGCAGCACCGCCTCGCGCGCTTCGTCGATCGATCGGCTGCGCTCGTCGTGCGACGTGACCAGGAAGTTCTGCCCGAGGAAGAGGTCGAGCTCGACCGGCACGAACTGCTCGGGTCCCGCGCCCGCGCGCACGCCGTGGCAGATCATGTAGACGTAGCGTCCGAACTCCTCGAGCTTGGGCTGCTGGCGGCGCAGGAGCGTGTCTTCGATCGAGAGCGGGTGAAAGCCGAAGGTCTCGGCGAGCACGCGCTGCGCCTCGTCGGGCGTCGGCTCGGCGAGATCAACCCATGTGACCGCGCCGGTGTCGGCGAGAAGCTCGGGCAGCCGATCGATGCCGACGCCGCGTTCGACGACTCCTCCGCGCCACGCGAAGATCTCGATCACGGGACGAACTTAGCGCAGTCGCCGCCGTGGTAGAAGTCCGCTCGGTGAGCGTGGTCGTGCGCGCGCGCGGGCTGGTGAAGCGCTACGGTGGGCCCGTCGGTCCCATCGCCGTCGACGGGATCGCCTTCGAGGTGCGCCGCGGCGAGTGCTACGGCTTCCTCGGCCCGAACGGCGCGGGCAAGACCTCGACGATGAAGATGATCTACGGCCTCTCGCCCGTGACGGAGGGTGAGCTCGAGGTGCTCGGCCTCGACGTGCGCCGCGACGCGCGCGCGATCAAGCGTCGCACCGGCGTTGTCCCGCAGGAGGACAGCCTCGACCCCGATCTCACGGTGCTGGAGAACCTGCTCGTCTACGCCGGCTACTTCGACGTGGCGCGCCGCGAGGCCGAGCGACGTGCTGACGAGCTGCTCGCGCTGGTCGGACTGAGCGAGAAGCGTGCCGTGCGCGTCCCCCTGCTCTCGGGCGGCATGAAGCGCCGGCTGGTGCTGGCGCGCGCGCTCGTGCACCGGCCCGAGCTTCTGCTGCTCGACGAGCCGACGACCGGCCTCGACCCGCAGGCGCGGCACGTCATGTGGCAGGCGCTGCGCGCGCTGCTCGCGGGAGGCGCGACGATCGTGCTCACGACCCATTACATGGAGGAGGCGGCGCAACTCTGCGATCGCCTCTGCATCATGGACGTCGGGCGCATCCTGGTGGAGGGAGCGCCACGCGAGCTGATCGCACGGCATGTGCCGCCGGAGGTGGTCGAGGTGCGCCTCGCCCCCAGCGGCGGGGAAGCGGGCGGCGCTCCCGGGGCAGGCGAGCGCGTTCGGGCGTGTCTCGCGGATCACAAGGTCGAGCAAGCCGGCGACACGCTGTTCGTCTACTGCGAGCGCGGCGCCGAAGTCGCGCGTCTCGTCGAGCTCGAACTCGGGCTGCCGTACCTGCGCCGGCCGGCCAATCTCGAGGACGTGTTCCTGCGGCTGACCGGACGGGATTTGCGCGCCTCGCAGTAGCTACGCTTGCGGCTTGCCCTTCTTCTTCTTGCCGCGGGTCGTCGGCAGCTCGCCGAGCGGGAAGGCCTTCGCGCGAGCGGTCTCGTCGGCGGGAGGAAACGGGTAGCGATCGAACTCGGTCGCGCGCACCCAATCGACGGTGCGTACGCGGCGCGGCTCGACCACGCCGCCGACGATGTTGGCCTCGTAGAGCACGAGCTCGACGGACTGGTCGCCGTAGTCGTGGTGCTGGAACGCGACCGGCCGGCCGACCTCGATCTCGGCACCGACGCGCTCGAGCACTTCGCGCTGGAGCGCCTGCGTGTCGCTCTCGCCGTGCTCGACCTTGCCGCCGGGGAACTCCCAGTAGAGGGGCAGGCTCGCCTCCTCGCGGCGCTGCGTCAGCAGATACTTCTGGTCGCGAATGATCACCGCCGCCACCACGCGCACCGTAGACATGCCGTGAGGATAGCCAAGCTGGACAGGCCCGACAAATCATTTGAGGTATGGTCGCTCCCTGAATGTCACGAACCCCACGCGGAGCGCTGGTGCTGCACGGCTTCACCGGCACCCCGCGCGAGGTCGAGCCGCTCGCCGAGCACCTCGCGGCCCGTGGCTTTTCCGTCGAGTGCCCGACGCTGCCGGGGCACGGCACGCGACCTGCCGAGTTGCAGGCGACGGCGTGGCGTGACTGGTACGCGGGCGCGGAGGCGGCGCTCGATCGCCTCGTGACGCGCGCCGACCGCGTCGCCATCTGCGGCCTCTCGATGGGCGGCCTGCTCGCGCTGCTGCTCGCCGCGCGCCGCGCCGACGTGCGCGCCGTGTGCGCGCTGGCGACGCCGCTCGCGCTGCCGGCGCACGTGCGCGCCGGCGTGCGCATGTTCAAGCGCTGGGTGCCGTTCGTGCCCAAGGCGCGGGCCGACATCCGCGATCCGGCCGAGCGCGCGGCGCGCATCGGCTACAAGGTGTTCCCGCTTCACGCGACCGCGAGCCTGATCGATTTGCAGACGGAGGTGCGGGCGTCGCTCGGAGCGGTGAAGGTGCCGACGCTGATCATCCACTCGCGGCGCGATCACACCGCGCCCTACGCGTCGGCCCGGATGCTCGCCGCGCGCGTCCCGCACGCGCGGCTGATCACGCTGGAACGCTCGTTCCACATCATCACGCGCGACGTCGAGCGCGAGACGGTCGCGCGCGAGGTCGCTGCGTTCCTCGAGGAGGTGCTGTAATGAGCGAGCGAGTGAGCAAGGTCGTCGTCGCGATCGATCAGGGAACCACCGGCACGACCGTCGTCGTGCTCGACGAGGAGATGTGCGTGCGCGCCAAGGTCACGCGCGAACTGCCGCAGATCTACCCGCGGCCGGGTTGGGTCGAGCACGATCCCGAGGAGATCTGGCGCACGGTGACGGACGCGCTCGGTGCGGCGCTGGCCGAGGCTGCATCAGCCCGTCCGACGGGACGTGCGCGCGTCGGCGACGGCGACGTCGCGGCCGTCGGCATCACCAATCAGCGCGAGACGACGATCCTGTGGGAGCGCGCGAGCGGACGCCCGGTGCATAACGGCATCGTGTGGCAGGACCGCCGCACCGCCGATCTGTGCGCCGAGCTGAAGGCGCGCGGCCTCGAGCCGATGTTCCGCCAGCGCACCGGGCTCGTCCTCGATCCGTATTTCTCCGGCACCAAGATCCGCTGGATGCTCGATCATATAGGCGGGCTGCGTGCGCGCGCCGAGCGCGGCGACGTAGCCTTCGGCACCGTCGACAGCTTCCTCGTCTGGCGCCTCACCGGCGGCGCGGCGCACGTCACCGACGTCTCGAACGCGTCGCGCACGCTGCTGTGCGATCTGCGCTCGCTCGATTGGCACCCGGACCTGTGCGCGGCGCTCGACGTGCCGCGCGCGCTGTTGCCCGTCGTGCGCGGCTCGTCGGAGGTCTACGGCGAGACGCGCGGCGTGCCCGGTCTGCGCGACGGCACGCCGGTCGCCGGGATGGCGGGCGATCAGCAGGCCGCGCTCTTCGGGCAAGCGTGCTTCGACCCGGGCGAGGGCAAGTGCACCTACGGCACCGGCGCGTTCATGCTCGTCAACACCGGCGCCGAGCCGGTCGCGTCGCGCAACGGCCTTTTGACCACCGTGGCGTGGAAGCGCGGCCCCGAGGTTCGCTACGCGCTCGAAGGCAGCGCGTTCATCGCCGGCGCCGCCGTGCAGTGGCTGCGCGACGGCCTTGGAATCATCCGCAGCGCCGCCGACATCGAGCCCCTCGCGCGCAGCGTGCCCGACTCCGGCGGCGTCGTCTTCGTGCCCGCGCTGACGGGACTAGGCGCGCCGCACTGGCGTCCCGACGCGCGCGGCCTGATCGCCGGCATCACCCGCGGCACGACGGCGGCGCACCTCGCGCGCGCGACGCTCGAAGGCATCGCGCTCGAGATCCGCGATCTCGCCGACGCGATGGCCGCCGACGCGGGCCGGCCGCTGGCCGCCTTCAAGGTCGATGGTGGTGCGTGCGCGAACGATCTGCTGATGCAGTTGCAGGCGGATCTGCTCGGTGTCGAGGTCGTGCGCCCGCGCGTCATCGAGACCACCGCGCTCGGCGCGGCGCTGCTGGCGGGCCTGGGCGTCGGCCTGTGGAAGTCCGAGGCCGACGTGCGCGCCCACTGGCGCGAGGATCGCCGCTTCCGCCCCGAGCGCCCGCGCGCCGACTCCGACGCGCTCGTCGCTCGCTGGCGCGCCGCCGTCGCGAAGGCGTAGTTCCGGCGGCGCGCTGGCGTGTCCCCGGCCGGGGAAAACGGGTCTAACCCAAAGACACAAAATGGGTTTTACGTAGAGTGGTGCCACGGTGCACGGTGGCGGTCGGCTGCGGCGGCTGCCGCGGGGTCAGACCACGCCGGCCATCGCGAGCACGGCGTAGACCAGCACGACGATCGCCTCGCCGGCGATGAATCCCGATGAGAGCGGAAGGTTGTAGGCGTTCTCGGTCCTCGGGTTCGCGCGCGACCAGAGGTGCTGCACGATGCCGCCGAGCACCATCGGCATGACCGCGATGCCCGGGACCAGCATGCCGATGCCGATGCCGGTCGGCGACGGCACGAAGCGCCGGTGCTTGGGCTCGAGCGCCGTGATGACGATGCCGAGCGCGACCGCAATGCCGAGCGCGGCGAAGCAGCCACGCGGCAGCGCGGAGAAGCCGGTCGCGACCAACTCGCCGAAGCCCGCCCACTTGACGCTGATCGGCGAGCTCAGGCCCGTGTCGCCGATGCCGTAGCGCGTCTTGAGCGCGGGGTAGACGAGCGCCACGGCGAGCGCGCCGACGGGCACGCCGACGAGCTGGAGGATCGTCAGGTTGCGGTTGCTCGAACCGACGATCTTGCCGGCCTTGAAGTCCTGCATGAGGTGCTCGCCGTTGGCGGCGACGGTGCCGGACATGCCCGAGCCGATCATGTTGATCGCGATGTGGCCGGGGCTGAGCACCGCGAACAGCGCCTGCGTGAGGTTGGCGAGCGCGCTCACCGGCGCCCAGTTGGTCTCGCCGAGCACGCGCGTGCCGACGAGCATGAGGATGGCCGAAACGGCCAGTGAGACGAGCGTGAGCCACACCGGAAAGCCGAGGCTGAGCTTCTGCAGCGCGCAAAGAACGATCGACAGCACGATCACGCCGCCGATGACGTAGCGCATCGGGAAGTCGCCGCCGTCGACGTTTCGGGCGCCGAAGTTCGAGAAGGAGCGCGCGACCACCTTCCATTTGAGAAACAGCGCCGTGAGCCCGCCGGCGACCAGGATGCCGGTGGCCGGCCACATGACCCAGCGCACCACCTCCCGGAAGGTCTGCGCGGGCACGATGTTGTTCGCGAACAGGAGCGGCGGCGCGATCACCCACGAGAGCAGCATGCCGAGACCCATCGACAGGCCGATGCGCATGCCGACCAGCATGCCGCCGCCGAAGCTGAGCAAGCTGACCTCGGTGCCCATGCGAAGCGCATCGCCGTGCGCGCCGAAGCCGAGGTACTCGGGCAAGAGCTTGAAGGGACGATCGCGCAGGAACGCGATGAAGCCGGAGAGGCCCATGCCGATGCCGAGCGCCGCCACGCGCGGGCCTGCTTCCTTGGGGCCCTGATCGAGCACGAGCAGCGTCTCGCCCGCCGCCGTGCCGTCGGCGAACGTGAGGTTTTCCTCGTCGATGTAGTGCTTGCGCAGCGGCACCGCGAGCAACACGCCGATGAGCCCGGCGACGCTCAGCCACAGGAAGATCTGCATGCTCGACAGGTGCACCGAGAAGCCGAGCTCGGGCTTGGCGTTCAGCATGTCGAACGCCGCCAGCACGACGCACATGAAACCCGCCTGCCCGGCGGCGGTGCCGGCGGTCTGTACGAGATTGGTTTCGAAGCGGGTCGTACGGGCGCCGGTGACGAAGCCGATGGCCGAGAGCGCCATGTAGCCGAAGAAGGCGCTGACGACCGAGATGTTCGGCCCGTAGCCGATCTTCAAGACCACGTAGGGATACGAAGCGCCGATGAGAGCGGCGACGACGATCGCGGTGAGCACGGCGCGGAGCGTCAGCTCGCGTCGGCGGTCGGCCTGCGGTGGAGGATCGGCGGGGAGCGGCGCGTCGTGCACGGCTAACCTGCGTGCGAGAGCGTTTTCTTGCCGCCCTCGAAGACGACGTCGATGCGCCGCCCGTCTACGCTCACGACGACACCGCGTCCGAACGTGGCGTGCGCCAGAGCGGCGCCCTTCTGGAAGCGGCCGGTCAGCGCGTAGGGGACGAACGTGTCCTCGGGTCGATCCTGCACCAGTTCGGGCCAACTCTTCTCGGGCTCGGCCGCCGCCTTGGGTCCGCCGAACGACGTCTCGTCCTCGTCGCGCCTGCGCGACCCGTGGGAGGATGCCTTGGAGCGCTTGATCGACATGGTGCGCATCAAAGGACAGTCCGGGGCGCGGGTCAATGTCGCCGACGCTACGGGTGCCAGCGGGAGCCCCCTTGACGCGAACCGGACATGCGACAAGACTAGCCATGAAGAGTGTCCACTTGGGAGGAACGATGAAGACCGTCGCCGCGGCCAAGTTCAAGGAGCAGTGCCTCGCGATGCTGGATCGGCTCACGCCCGAGGGCATCGTCATCACCAAAAGAGGGAGGCCGGTCGCCAAGGTGATCCCTTACCCTCGCGCCTCGGGCACGCTGATCGGGTGCCTGCGGGACAAAATCGAGGTTCACGGCGACCTGATGTCGACGAACCTGAGATGGAACGCCGATGCCCGCCGGTGAGCCGCCGCGCCTGAACCTCGACACGCACATCCTCGTCCACGCGCTGCGCGGAGAGGTGACGTCGCGCGAGCGGACGTTGTTGTCAGCGTCAGCCTGGACCGTGTCCGCCATCGTTCTCTGGGAACTCGCCAAGCTTACGCAGCTCGGGCGCCTGGCGATCGATATCGACGATGCCGAAGTGCTCCGAGTGCTGTCCGGTCTGCACGTGTGGCCGATCGATCTGGCCGTGGCGCGGGCGTCCACGCGGCTGGACTTTCGCGGCGATCCGGCCGACGAGCTGATCGCGGCGACGAGCGTCGTGCACGGCATCCCGTTAATCACGCGCGATCGCGTGATCAGTCGGTCCAGGCTCGTTCCGCTCGCGTAGGGCGGCTTACTTCCTGAGCACCGCCGCGATCCTTACACGCAGCTCTGGGGAGACCCACGCGCCGAGCGCCTCGCGGGCGAAGCGCTCGCGCTCGGCCGCCGGCACGTCGGTCACGCCGTCGCGCAGCTCGCGCTTGGCCGCGGCGTAGGCCTCCGCCGGATGCGCCGCGAGCGCTGAGAGCCGCGCGCGCGCCGCCGAGGCGCTGATGATATTTCGGTAACGGGACACTAGAGTGCGGAACGGAGCGCTCGGGCTACGTCGCGCACGTGCGGAAGCCTGCGAAGACGTCGCGGCGATCGGGCGTGTAGAAGTTCCGCCACGTGTTGCGCAGCAGCCGCGCACGCGTGGCCCAGCAGCCGCCGCGCAGCACGCGGTGCGGCGTCGCGAACCACGGCTCGGAGTACTCCGCGTACGGATCGACGACGAAGCCGGGGTAGGGGAGGAAGCGCGAGGCGGTCCACTCCCACACGTTGCCGATGAGTTGGCGGCAGCCTTGCCTTGACTCGCCTTCCGCGTGCGCCGCGACGTCGACGCAGCCGCCGGCGCGCCCGTCGAGGTTGGCGTGCTCGGGCGTGGGCGGCGCATCGCCCCACGGAAAGCGGCGCTTGTGTCCGTCGATCGGGAGGCCGCTCGCCGCCAGCTCCCACTCGGCCTCCGTCGGGAGCCGCCGACCCGCCCAGCGGCAGTACGCCTCCGCCTCGTGCGCGCAGACGTGGATGACCG
>JBBTFH010000139.1:1929-11025 GCA_038041915.1 Myxococcota bacterium | reverse complement strand
GGCGGCGACGACGCGCACGTCTCGGCGGGCCCCTCTTCGTTCGCGGTGAGGTTCTAATGATGACGAAACGGGTCGCGTGGCTCTCCGTCCTGGTGGCGGCCGGCTGCTACGATCCAAAGATCGAGGACGGCGCCTTCGCCTGCGGCGCCGACGACGAGTGCCCGGATGGCCTCGAGTGCTGCGACGGCGACTGCTACGCGTCGTGCGAGAACGTCGGCGGCGAGGGAGAAAGCGAGGGCGAGGGCGAGGGCGAATCGGAAGCCGAGGCTGAGGGCGAGGGCGAGTGCGAGGATGCGTGCGGCAGCGGCGGCCCGCCCTTCTGCGGCGACGACGGCGAAACTTATTCCAACGCGTGCGTCGCCGGCTGCGCCGGGATCGCGCTCGGCTGCCCCGGCGAGTGCCCGTGCCGGATCGAGTGTGGCTGCGGCGAGATCTACGCGCCGGTGTGCGGGACCGACGGCCAGACCTACGCCAACCCGTGCGAAGCCAAGTGCGCCGGCGTCGAAAGCTGCCCGGGCGAGTGCCCGAAGAACCCAAAATGCATCGAGAAGTGCATCGGCGACGCCGCCGGCTGCGATCCGGTGTGCGGCATCGACGGCGTGACCTACCCGAGCCGCTGCGTCTCCGAGTGCATGCGCGTGCCGATCGCCTGCGAGAACCCTTGCGAGGCCGGCTGCGCCGTGGAAGGCGAATCGGAAGGAGAGTGCGGATGCGACGTCGGCGCCTGCCCGTGCGGCGACGGCGACGTCGAGTGCAACCCCGTCTGCGCGTTGGATGGAGCGACCTACGCGAACGCAGAGCAGGCGGCGTGCGTCGGCCAGACGGTCCTCTGCTACGGCGAGTGCCCGTGCGCCTGCGGGGAATGCAGCGACGAGGGACCCATCGTGTGCACCGATTTGGGCCCCTACCCGAACGCGTGCGAAGCGGCGTGCGATGGCATCGACAGCATCTGCGTCGGCGACTGCTCCTGCGGCGAGCTCGGGGGCTACTGCGAGCCCATGTGCGGCTTCAACGGCGTGACCTACGCGAACACAAGCCAGGCGGACTGCGCCGGCGTAGGCATCTCCTGCTTCGGCGCGTGCCCGTGCGGCGCCGAGATGTTCTGCGCCAACGGCGTCGACGACGACGGCGACGGCTACACCGACTGCGACGATCCGGATTGTGGCGCGGCGTGCGAAGGCTGCGCCTGCTCCGACGTCTGGTCCCCCGTCTGTGGAGGGAACGGCGTGACCTACTCCAACACGTGCGAGGCCGACTGCGCCGACGTCGGCGTCGCCTGCCCCGGCGAGTGCCCATGCGCCGAGATATGCGGCAACGGCATCGACGACGACCTGGACGGCTTGATCGACTGCGCGGACGCCGACTGTAGCGACAGGCCGGAATGCGGCTGCCTCTGCCCCGACATCTGGTCTCCGGTGTGCGGCGCGAACGGCGTGACCTACAGCAACACGTGCGAGGCCGACTGCGCCGGCGTCGGCGTCGTATGCACCAGCACGTGCCCGTGCGGCGGCGAGTGCGGCCTGTATCCACAGTCGGGATGCCCGAGCGGAGAGCCGGGCGACGGCGACGGCGACGGCGTGGTCGATCCCGCCGACAACTGTCCGTTCATCTGGAATCCGGCTCAAGGCGATTCGGACGGCGACGGTGTCGGCGAATACTGCGAAGATAGCGACACCGACGCCGACGGAAACCCGGACGGCGTCGACCCCGACCTCGACGGCGACGGCTGGGGGGGGGATCTGACCGACAACTGCCGCTTCTTCTACAACCCCGACCAGGCCGACCGCGACGGCAACGGCTGGGGCGACGCCTGCGACGGCGCGCCCATGGGCTGCTACGTCGAGCCGTGGGACGCACCCTACTGCGCGCCCGCGGGAACCATGGGCGCCGGCGGTCCGTGCTCGGCACAGATCAACTGCTCGGCGGGCCACTTCTGCACGATGAGCGGGTCGGGAGTCATGCACTGCGCGGCGTTCTGCTACCCCGGAAGCACCTGCTCCACCGACGTCGTCGCGTGCCAGCCTGCGGACGGCCTCCCCGAGGGCGTCTGGGCGTGCGTATACCCCTGATGACGAAACACGCCGCGTGGCTCTCCGCTTTGCTGGCAGCCGGCTGCTACGATCCAAAGATCGAAGACGGCGCCTTCGCCTGCGGCGCCGACGACGAGTGCCCGGATGGCCTCGAGTGCTGCGACGGCGACTGCTACGCGTCGTGCGAGAACGTCGGCGGCGAGGGAGAAAGCGAGGGCGAGGGCGAGGGCGAATCGGAAGCCGAGGCTGAGGGCGAGGGCGAGTGCGAGGATGCGTGCGGCAGCGGCGGCCCGCCCTTCTGCGGCGACGACGGCGAAACTTATTCCAACGCGTGCGTCGCCGGCTGCGCCGGGATCGCGCTCGGCTGCCCCGGCGAGTGCCCGTGCCGGATCGAGTGTGGCTGCGGCGAGATCTACGCGCCGGTGTGCGGGACCGACGGCCAGACCTACGCCAACCCGTGCGAAGCCAAGTGCGCCGGCGTCGAAAGCTGCCCGGGCGAGTGCCCGAAGAACCCAAAGTGCCTCGAGCAGTGCGCCGGCGCCGGCTGCGATCCGGTGTGCGGCGCCGACGGCATGACCCACCCGAGCCGCTGCGTGGCCGAGTGCATGGGCGTGGATATCGCCTGCCTGGGCCCTTGCGAGGCGGGCTGCGCCGTGGGCGAGTGTGAATGCGCCGTCGGCGCGTGCCCGTGCGGCGGTGCCGACGTCGACTGCAATCCGGTCTGCACCGCCGACGGCGAGACCTACGCGAACGAAGAACAGGCGGCGTGCGTCGGCCAGACGATCTCCTGCTACGGGGAGTGCCCGTGCGGCTGCGGGGACACATGCGTGACCTTCGTGCCTATGTGCACCGATGCGGGCGAGTACCCGAACGAGTGCGAGGCGGCATGCTCGGGCCTCGATTTCTGCTTGGGCGCCTGCTCCTGCGGCTCGCTGGGCGGCACCTGCAGCCCGGTGTGCGGCGAAGACGGCGTGACGTACGCAAACGAGATGCAGGCGGCGTGCGCGGGTGTCGACGCCGTATCGGATGGCGCGTGCGGCGGCGCGGGCGGCGGGTGCGGCGACAGCGCGTGCAATCCCACGATAGGTGAGTCGTGCTTTTCCTGCCCCGGCGACTGCGGCGAGTGCGGCGGCGAGATATGCGGCAACGGCATCGACGACGACGACGACGGCGACATCGACGAGGGCTGCGCGGGCGACGCGTGCAACCTCCTCGATCAGACGACCTGCTCGAGCGGCAGTGGCGGCGATGCCGACGGAGATGGCTATCCCGACTATTACGACAACTGCCCGTCCATCATGAATTCGGATCAGGCCGATACGGACGGCGACGGCGTCGGCGACGTCTGCGAGGGCAACGACACCGACAGCGACGGCACACCGGACGGAAGCGACTCGGACCTCGACGCCGACGGCCTCGTCAACTGGATGGACAACTGCCGCTTCATTGGAAACCCTGACCAGGCGGACTCCAATAGCAACGGCATCGGCGACGCCTGCGAGGGCCTGCCGATGGGCTGCTACGTCGAACCCTGGGAAGCGCCGTACTGCGCGCCCGCGGGCTCCGGCGCGATGACCAGTTGTGACGCGCAGACCGACTGCGCGCCTGGCTTCTACTGCAACCCCGATCTCGATTATCTCTGCTGTCCTTTCTGCTCGCCCGCGTCGCCCGACTGCCCCGATGGCCACGTGTGCACCGAGCATGCCGAGTTGCCCGGGGGCATCTGGGTATGCCAGCCCTGAGCGGCCCCGCCAGAACTTGATTTCGCAATCCGCCAACGTATCGTGAGCCCATCGATGCGGCCCGTTCGGGTGCGGAGGCTCCTCTCTCATGGATGACCCGGGAAGTACTCTCGTGCGGAGGGGTCGCCCCTTCCGCGACACGACCCTTTTCGCGAACGTATCGGACCAGGACTGGAACGACTGGCGCTGGCAGGCGCGCAGTTGCATCCAGGATCTCGGCACGCTCGAGCAGATCTTCCGGCTGACGCCCGAGGAGCGGCAAGGCGCGATTGCGACGCAGGATCAGTTCCAACTCTCGATCCCTCCGTACTACGCGCTGCTCGCCGATCCTGACGATCCGAGCTGCCCCGTCCGCATGCAGGCGATCCCGCACGTCGCCGAGGCGCAAAAACTGCCCACGTCCCTGCGCGACCCGCTCGGCGAGGACGACGCCATGCCCGTGCCGGGCCTCGTCCACCGCTACCCGGACCGCGTGCTGCTGCTCATCAACAACATGTGCTCGATGTACTGCCGGTATTGCACCCGCAAGCGGCTCACCGGCGAGGACAACGAGACGATGCCGCGCGCCGATTTCGAGCGCGTCCTTTCGTACCTGCGGGCGACGCCCCAGGTGCGCGACGTGCTGATCTCCGGCGGCGATCCGCTCAACATCTCCGACCGCCGCTTGGACGAGATCCTCGGCGCGCTGCGCGCGATCCCGTCGATCGAAATCATCCGCATGGGCACGCGCATGCCGGTGGTGATGCCGCAACGCATCACACCGGAGCTCTGCGCCGTCTTGCGTAAGCACCACCCGTTCTGGGTCAACACGCACTTCAACCACCCCAAGGAGTTGACGCCGGAGGCCATCGACGCGTGCGCGCGGCTCGCCGACGCCGGCATCCCGCTCGGAAATCAAACCGTGCTGCTGCGCGGCGTGAACTCGAGTGCGCTGCTGCTCAAGGATCTGTTCCATCGCCTCGTCCGCGCGCGCGTGCGACCGTACTACCTCTTCCAGTGTGACCCCGCCGAGGGCCTCGAACATTTTCGCACGCCCGTCGCCAAGGGCGTCGAGATCATGGAGCAGCTCCAGGGCTGGACCAGCGGCTACGCCATCCCGAAGCTCGTAATCGACGCGCCCGGCGGTGGCGGCAAGCTGCCGTTCGGCCCGCAGTACGTCGTCTCGACCGGCCTTCACGAGACCGTCGTGCGAAACTTCGAGTTCCGTACGTTCCGCTACCCGGAGCCGCTCGAGCGCGACTGCACGGTCGCCTACGAGGACAAGTGGTTCGCCGCCGCGCCGCCGACCGCCGCGCTCGAAGCGCAGCCGCCCCACCACGGATCGCAGGAGGCCAGGGCAAGCGAGCCCGCGCCGGCCAAGCTCCGCATCGTCGGCGGCACCGCCTCCCGCTGAGCGCGCCCCGCCGTAGCAGCCTCGATTTCCGCCTCGCCGCGCCCCCGCGGAAAACCGCAAAACTCATTTCTTCTTGACACGTTGCGCTCGATAGACTGACATGTCCGTCTAATCGCGGGTCGGCGTCTCCAGCCGGCGAAGCAGGGAGGGCGGATGGATGACCAAGAGTCTCTGAATCCTCGTAGCGAGCCGGTCGTCATCGGCATCGACGTCGGATCGACGACCGTCAAGGCGACCGTCATCGACCCGACGACGCGCGCAATCCTCTGGGCCGACTACCAGCGCCATCAGACCAAGCAGCCCGAGATGGTGCTCGAGTTCCTGGTGCGCATCGGCAACTGCTTCCCCAACGTGCCGCGCGAAAGCATCCGCGCCTTCGTCACCGGCTCGGGCGGCCAGCCGCTCGCCGAGCCGCTGGGCGCGAAGTTCGTGCAGGAGGTCAACGCGGTCACGCTCGCGGTCGAGACGCTGCACCCGGACGTCGGCAGCGTGTGCGAGCTCGGCGGTCAGGACGCCAAGATCATCATCTTCAAGAAGAACGAGCAGACCGGCGGCAAGCAGGCGATCACCTCGATGAACGACAAGTGCGCGTCGGGCACGGGCGCGACCATCGACAAGTGCTTCCTCAAGGTCGGCATGCCGAGCGAGGAAGTCGTCAAGCTCCACTTCGACGACTCGAAGCTCCACCACGTCGCCGCCAAGTGCGGCGTCTTCGCCGAGACCGACATCGTCAACCTGGTCAAGAGCGGGATCCCGTCGACCGAGATCATGTGCTCGCTCGCCGACGCGATCGTCTTGCAGAACTTGTCGGTGCTCACGCGCGGCAACACGCTGCGCCACCGCGTGCTCCTGCTCGGCGGGCCGAACGCCTACCTGCCGCTCCTGCGGGAGTGCTGGCAGAAGCGCATCCCCGAGACCTGGAACGATCGCGGCTACGAGTACCCGAAGGACGTGCCTATCGAAGAGTTGATCTTCGTGCCGGAGAACGCGCAGTACTACGCCGCGTACGGCGCGGTGATGTACGGCCTCTACGAGGACGCGCAGGTCGGGCGCTACGCGGGGCTCGACGCGCTCAACGAGTACATCCACGTCGGGCGCAAGGCCAAGCTCGGCGCGTCCGCCGGCGGCCCGCTCGTGAAGTCCAAGGACGATCTCGACGCCTTCGTCGACGCCTACAAGATCCCCAAGTTCGAGCCGGCGAAGCTTACGCCCGGGCAGGTCGTGCGCGCGGTCATCGGCCTCGACGGCGGGTCGACCTCGTCCAAGGCGGTGCTCATCGACGAGGACAAGAACCTGCTGCAAAAAGTCTACACGCTCTCGAAGGGCAACCCGATTCAGGACACGAAGGACATCCTCGCCACCATCAAGAAGTGGGTCGCCGATCAGGGCGCGACGCTCGAGGTGCTCGGCTTCGGCGCGACCGGCTACGCCGCCGACGTGCTGCAAGAGTGTGTCCGCTCCGACGTGAACATCGTCGAGACCGTCGCGCACATGATGTCGGCGGTCGCGTACTTCGGCAACGACGTCGATGTGATCTGCGACATCGGCGGGCAGGACATCAAGGTCATGTTCATGCAGAACGGCGACGTCCGAAACTTCCGTCTCTCGAACCAGTGCTCCGCCGGCAACGGCATGCTGCTCCAGGCGATGGCCGATCAGTTCGGCCTGCCGGTCACGAAGTACGCCGAGACCGCGTTTGGCGCGGATCTCTCGCCCAAGTTTTCCTACGGCTGCGCCGTCTTCCTCGACTCCGACCGCGTGAACTTCCAGAAGGAAGGCTACTCGAAGGAGGAGTTGCTGTGCGGGCTCGCGCAGGTGCTGCCGAAGAACGTCTGGCAATACGTCGTGCAGATCCCGCGCCTCGCCGCGCTCGGCCGCAAGTTCGTGCTGCAAGGCGGCACGCAATACAACCTCGCCGCCGTCAAGGCGCAGGTCGACTACATCAAGGAGCGCGTGCCCGACGGCGAGGTGTACGTCCACCCGCACTGCGGCGAGGCCGGCGCGATTGGCGCCGCGTTCGAGACGCTGCGCGTGGTGAAGCGCCGCGGCCATTCGACCTTCATCGGCATGGACGCCGCGATCGCGCTCGAGTACTCGTCCAAGAACGACGAGGAGACGCGCTGCCACTTCTGCCCGAACAACTGCGCGCGCACGTTCATCGACACCAAGCGCCCCGACGGCACGGCCTCGCGCTACATCTCCGGCTTCTCCTGCGAGAAGGGCACCGTCGAATCGAAAGAGGCGATGCTCGAGGTCGTCGCCGCGCGCAAAAAGGTCATGAAGGAGTTCCCCAATCTGGTCGACTACGAGTCCAAGCTCGCCTTCCGCCACTTCTTCGACGCGCAGCCGATGCCCAAAGGCGGCACGCCGGTCAAGGACGTCACCGTCGAGCGCACGCTCTTCGGCGGCGTCCGCCGCACGCCCATCGAGCGCGCGTTCGTGCGCAGCGCGCCCGAGTCGTGGGCGGCGCGCAAGAAGCTCCGCATCGGCATCCCCAAGACGCTCAACATCTACTCGACCGCGCCGTTCTGGCGGACCTACCTCGAGTCCGTCGGCATCCCGCAGACCCAGGTCGTCTTCTCGGACTACACGAGCGAGGAGATGTGGGTGGAGGGCGGCAAGTACGGGTCGATCGATCCCTGCTACCCGTCGAAGGTCGGGCAGGCGCACGTCCACAACCTGCTCTTCCATCACCACGATCCCGACGGCGGCCGCGCGCTCAACTACATCTTCTTCCCCATCCTCACCAACATGCCGAACTTCATGGTCGGCACGATGGACAACGCCGCCTGCCCGATCGTCGCCGGCTGCCCCGACGTGCTCAAGGCCGCCTTCACCAAGGAGACCGACTTCTTCGCCACGCGCGGCATCACCTACCTCGACCCGGCGTGCAACATGGTCGAAAAGACGCTGCTGCGCCGCCAGATGTTCGAGTGCTGGGGTCCGCGCCTGGGCATGAGCGAAGACGAGTCGGACTTCGCGTGCGAGCAGGCGTGGAAGGCGCTCGACCGCTTCGACGCCGATCTGCAGGAGAAGGGCAAGGCGATCATCGAGCAGGTCGAGTACGAGAACCGCATCGCCATCCTGCTCATAGGCCGCCCCTATCACATCGACCCGGGTCTGAATCACGGCATCCCCGAGGAGTTCCAGGTGCTCGGCTACCCGGTGCTCTCGATGCGCTCGATCCCCAAGGACCCCGAGTGGCTCGCCAAGTACTTCCGGGAGGAAGTGGCGCGCGGGCAGTCGCCGCTCGACATCAACGACGTGTGGCCCGAGAATTATTCGACGAACTCGTCGCAGAAGGTGTGGGCGGCAAAGTTCGCGTCGCGCCACCCTAACGTCGCGGTGCTCGACCTGTCGTCGTTCAAGTGCGGCCACGACGCGCCGACCTACGGCATCATCGACAGCGTCATCAACGCGTCCGGCACGCCATACTCGGCGCTCCACGACATCGACGCCAACAAGCCGGGCGGCTCGATCAAGATCCGTGTCAAGACCTACAGCCACTCGCTCAAATTGCACCAGGAGCGGCTCGAGGACGTCGCGAGCAAGCGCGAGGAGCTCGCGTACCGCGTCGACGCAAAGCGGATCGAGCTCTACGAGCTCAAGCGCCGGCAGCTCGACGCGCGCGAGGCGTCGACCGGCGATCTGGCGCGCTCGATCGCCGAGCTGAAGGACAAGGTGCGCGCGTACGAGTCGAAGAAGGCGCCACCCACGCCGGGCGATCGGGCGCACGCTTTGAGAGAAGCCGGAATCGTGAAGCTCGGCATCAAGAAGGGCGACACGATCGCCCGCGTCAACGCATAGGGGGAGGACCACATGGAAACCGACAAGCACTTGCCGATCGTGACCGACGCAGTCGCGGGCGACGTCGATATCGACGCCGAGTTGGCCAAGTTCGAGGCCGCCGAGCGCGCGTCGCTCGGCCTGG
>JBBTFH010000139.1:0-1829 GCA_038041915.1 Myxococcota bacterium | reverse complement strand
ATCGACGCCGAGTTGGCCAAGTTCGAGGCCGCCGAGCGCGCGTCGCTCGGCCTGGACGACGGCGCCAAGCCGCAGTGGACCGACATGATGACCGACGTGCAGTTCAAGGCGTCGCAGCGCGAGCACACGACGCTGCTCGTGTCGGGCCTGACGATGGCGCACGACTACTTCGTCGAGGGCGCGCTCAAGGGCATCGGCTACCGCGTGGCGGGCCTCGCTTGCCCGGACAACGACGCGCTGCGAGTCGGCAAGGAGTTCGGCAACCGCGGCCAGTGCAACCCGACCTACTTCACCGTCGGGAACCTGGTCAAGGCGCTGATCGATCTGCGCGAGCGTGACGGGAAATCGACCAAGGAGATCATCGACAACTACGTCTTCCTCACCGCCGGCGCGTGCGGGCCATGCCGCTTCGGCATGTACGTCACCGAGTACCGCAAGGCGCTGCGCGACGCCGGCTTCGACGGCTTCCGCGTGCTGCTGTTCCAGCAGAAGGGCGGCATCAAGCAGGCGACCGGCGAAGAGGCCGGCCTGAAGATGGACCCGGTCTTCTTCACCAGCCTCGCCAAGGCGCTGCTCGCGGGCGACGCGCTGAACGCCCTCGCCTACCGCATCCGCCCCTACGAGGTCGAGGCCGGCGCGACCGATCGCGCGTTCGCGGCGGCGAAGAAGCACGTCTACGGCGCGCTCTCACAGACCTTCGACGGGCACGTGCGCGGACTGGGCCGCCTTTTCTACGCGCTGTGGCAATCGCGCCAGGAGTTTTCCGCGGTGAAGGTCGACCGCCTCCAGCCCAAGCCCAAGGTCTCGATCATCGGCGAGTTCTGGGCGATGACCACCGAGGGCGACGGCAACTACCAGCTCCAGCGCTTCCTCGAGAGCGAGGGCGCCGAGTGCGACATCCAGATCGTCGCCGCGTGGATCCTCTACATGATCTGGGAAGGCCGCTACGACACGAACCTGCGCGCCGAGCTGCGCGACGTGGACGGCGGGCGCCGCGGCCTCTCGGGCGTAAGCGTCGCCAAGAAGCTGGCGATCTTGGCGATCGCCGACAAGCTGGTGCGCGCCATCTTCAAGTCGTTCGCCACGACGGCGGGTCTGCACGACTACCACCTGGCCGACATGGACGAGGTCGCGCGCGTTTCCAGCGAGCACTACAACAACCAGCTGCGCGGCGGCGAAGGGCACATGGAGGTCGGCAAGCTGATCTTGAACGTGATGCACAACAAGGCGCACATGACGCTCACCGTGAAGCCGTTCGGCTGCATGCCGTCGTCGGGCGTATCGGATGGAATCCAGTCGGCGATCACGGAGCGGCTGCCGCAGGCGATCTTCTGCGCGGTCGAGACCAGCGGCGACGGGCGCGTGAACTTCTACTCGCGCGTGCAGATGTTCCTCTTCAAGGCGAAGCTCGCGGCGAAGGAGGAGCTCGAAAAGACCTACGCGCAGTACGGCCTGACCGAGGCCCAGGTGCGCGCCTGGCTCGAGCGCCACCCGAAGTACCTCTCGTCGCTCCACAAGGCGCCGCACCGCGTCGCCGGCAGCGGCGCCGATCTGATCCACGAAATTGCGCCGCTCATGACGATGATGCCGCTCCAGCGCGCCGTCAGGCGTGTGCGCGAAGCGATCGACGCCGCACGGCGTGCGCCCGCGGCCGCCGCGAAGCTCCGCGAGCAGGCCGCCGGCAAGCTCCCGCCGCTGGTCGCGAAGGCGCGCAAGGAGTGGACCGCGAGCGAGCCGGCCATCAAGGCGTGGGCCACCGCCAAGATCGCCGAGAAGACGCGCCCGCTGCGCGCCGCCGCCACGCGCGTCGCATCGCTCTCGCTTTAGCC
>JBBTFH010000138.1:0-5292 GCA_038041915.1 Myxococcota bacterium | reverse complement strand
GCCACCGACACGTGGACGGCCACGTCCACCACCGGCGCGCCCTCGGCGCGCTACCAGCACACGGCCGTCTGGACCGGCGCCGAGATGCTCGTCTGGGGCGGCTGGGGCGGCTGGGGCGGCGACTCCTTCGACACCGGCGGCCGGTACAACCCTGCCACCGACACGTGGACCGCCACGTCCACCACCGGCGCGCCTTCGGCGAGCCTCTACCACACGGCCGTCTGGACCGGCGCCGAGATGCTCGTCTGGGGCGGCGTCGGCGGCGGCGGCGGCGACACCTTCTTCGACACCGGCGGCCGGTACAACCCTGCCACCGACACGTGGACGGCCACGTCCACCACCGGCGCGCCCTCGGCGCGCTACCTCCACACGGCCGTCTGGACCGGCGCCGAGATGCTCGTCTGGGGCGGCACCGTCGACTACGACGATGGCGGCGGCACCTACTTCAACAGCGGCGGCCGGTACAACCCGGCCACCGACACATGGACGGCCACGTCCACCACCGGCGCGCCCTCGGCGCGCGCCTACCACACGGCGGTCTGCACCGGCTCCGAGATGCTCGTCTGGGGCGGCGAAGGCGCCGACGGCGGCCTCGTCCTCGTCGACACCGGCGGCCGGTACACGCCCTGACGCCGGGCGCCGAACGCCCTTCTACACCGGCGCCAGCGACAGCGATCGCGAGCAGGTCTACGTCAGATAGCGCGAGCGGCTATAGGTAGCGCGCGGTCCGATCGCGGGCGCCAGGCGAGCGTGCCCACGGACTCGCCTGCCGGAAGAGCCGCCGCCCGCGCGGCGTCACGACGCCAACCCGGCGCGGAGGAGACCCTCGTCGCGCTGCACGTCCGAGTCTCCCTGGCCGGGCACGAATTTCTCCCCATGAAAGAGGTTATTGCGAAGCCGACGCACGAAATCGCTTTCTGCAGGCGCTCGTCGGCCTGTGTGAGTAACTCGAACTTCTCATTTGCATTCCTCGCGAATGCATCCCAATCCGGTTCCGCGCCTCCGTTACACCCCTTCTTCGAATAGCCAGAGCGCTTCAAGTCTTCACGGCTTGCGCTCGGCGTGAGCAGAGAGCCAGCTCAAACGGTTCGCGAGTTGCGCGAGGTCGGTCGTCGACAGCAATCGCGCCAGGGCTCGGACGACGGGGCCGATGCCAGCCTGCTCGGAAACGACGATGCCGGGATGCTGACGGCCGGCGGCCAGATATTCGGCGTGCAGCCGCGCGAAATCCCCGCGGTTGAAGGTCATCAGCGTTCGCCCCTCCGCGACCGCGAAGCGCAGTTGCTCCTCGTCGCTCGCGGCGCCGTGGTCGGCCTCGGCAGTCGTGAGCACATCGAAGCCTCGGCGACGGAGTCCCTGGGCGACGCCGCCGTACACATCCTCATCGAGGTAGAGGCGGGCGCGCGTCACGGTCAGCCGACGATGTCGGCACCGGGCGGCGCGGAATCGGCATCGCGGAGGAGCGCGTCGATCTCGTTCTTGTGGTCGAGGTAGTAGACGAGGGCGGCATGTAGGTGCACAGGACGGAGGCTTGGGTACTGGACGAGAATCTCGTCAAAGTCCATCCCGAGTTGGTGCGCGCGGACCAGCGTGGCGACCGGAATGCGCGTGCCCGCTACGATCGGTTGGCCGCCGGCGATGCCTGCGTCGCGCGTGACGTGGGGGTAGCCGGCCTCTGCGGAGACAGCGCTCATAGCCCATTTTTAGCACGGGGACGGTTGCGCGGACATCATCGAGGCGGCGATCTCATGCGGCAGCGGGAGCTCGGCGCCGCGGCGCCGCAACGCTCCCGATCAGGCCGCGATTTCCAGCGCGCGGCGCAGCTTGCCGCGGGCGCGAACCTCGAGCTGGCGCACGCGCTCGCGCGAGAGGCGCAGCTCGCTGTTTCGGGCGCGCGGACCGATCGGCCGGTCGCCGCGGGCGACACGATCGTGCTCACCGACGCGCAGGACGGCGCGTTCGAGGACGGCAAGACGTGGCTCCGGAACCTCGTCGATGCGGCGTCCTCGGCGGCAGCGCGCCGCGCGCAGGACCTGGCGTGGCGACCCGGCGCGCGTGGCCACGTTCGCGCTGAACCTGCTGAAGCGCGGTGGGCGGCGTGGCGTCGCGACGACGCCTCCGACTCCGGCCGCGACGCCGCCGCCGGCCGCGACCGCCTGACGCATCGCGCCCTCCCGGGAGCAGCCAAGGCACGAAGTCCCGTGCGCGGAGCGCAGGTTCTCGTGCGCGGGGCACAGGGAGACCACGCGCCCAAGGCCCGGCCCCTCGCGCCCGCGGGGCGCTTGGCGCATACCGCCTGGACGCCAGCATCCGAGGTATACGTCGGCGGCTCGTGCCCGTGCCCACGCCGCTACCGCGCAAGCTGATTCTCGGGATCGCGATCGGCGCGTGCGCGGGCCTCGCCGCCAACGCGCTCGCGCCGGGCGCCGCGTGGCTGGCGTGGCTCGTCGATTGGATCGCGCAGCCGGCGGGGCAGATCTTTCTGCGGCTGCTCTACATGCTGGTCGTGCCGCTGATGTTCTCGGCGCTGGTCGTCGGCATCGGCGAGATCGATCTGCGGCACCTGCCGCGCATCGGCGCGCGCACGCTCGCCTACACGGTGGTGGTGTCGCTCATCGCGACGCTCATCGGGCTGGCGCTGGTCAACGTGCTGCGTCCCGGCGACGGCCTGCCCGACGCCGTGCGCGCGGCGGCTCACGCGTCGGCGGCGCCGGCGGCGTCCGCGACGGCGCCGCTGTCCGGCGTCGCGCTGGTCGTGGCGATGGTCCCCGACAACCCCGTCAAAGCGGCGGCAAACGGCGACATGATCGGCGTGCTCGTCTTCGCGCTGATCTTCGGCGTCGGCCTCGCGCTCACGCGCACCGACGGCGCGGCGCGCCTGCGCGAGGCGATCCAGGGTCTCTACGACGTGACCATGCGGCTCGTCGACTTCGTCCTGCGCCTCGCGCCCTTCGGCGTGGGCGCGCTGATCTTCACGATGACCGCCCGGCTCGGCACGGGACTTTTGCGCCAGCTCGGCGCGTACGTCGGCGTCGTGCTGCTCGGCCTCGCCATCCACATGTTCGTCGTCTACTCGCTGTCGGTGCGCTTCCTGGGCGGTCGCAGCCCGCTCGCGTTCTTCCGCGACTCGCGCCTCGCGATCGTGACGGCGTTTTCGACCGCATCGTCGAGCGCGACGCTGCCGACGGCGCTGAAGGTGGCCGAAGAGAGCCTGCGCCTGCCGCGGCACGTCGCGCGCTTCGTGCTGACCGCGGGCGCGACGATGAACCAGAACGGCACCGCGCTGTACGAAGGCGTGACCGTGCTCTTCCTCGCGCAGCTCTACGGGGTCGAGATGGGCCTCGGGCGGCAGGCGCTGGTGATGCTGCTCTGCGTGCTCGGCGGCATCGGCACCGCCGGCGTGCCCGCCGGATCGCTGCCGGTGCTGGCGATGATCCTCGGCATGTTCGGCATCCCGCCCGAGGGGATCGGCCTGATCCTCGGCGTCGATCGGCTTCTCGACATGTGCCGGACGACGCTCAACGTCACCGGCGATCTCGCGGCCGCGGTCTACGTGGCAAGCGCGGAAAAGGAGGCGACGGCATGAGCACGCTGCGCGGAAAGACGCTCTTCATCACCGGCGCGAGCCGCGGCATCGGCAAGGCCATCGCGCTGCGCGCCGCGCGCGACGGCGCCAACGTCGTGATCGCGGCCAAGACGGCCGAGCCCGACCCGCGGCTCCCCGGCACCATCTACACCGCGGCCGCGGAGATCGAGGCCGCCGGCGGCCACGCGCTCCCGTGCGTCGTGGACGTGCGCGCCGATGCGCAAATCCACGAGGCGGTGCGCAAGGCCGTCGAGCGATTCGGCGGCATCGACGTGCTGGTCAACAACGCGAGCGCCATCAGCCTGACCGGCACGCTGGCGACGCCGATGAAGCGCTTCGATCTGATGCACCAGATCAACACGCGCGGCACCTACGCCTGCTCGCAGGCGTGCATCCCGATCCTCGAGCGGGCCGAGAACCCGCACATCCTCAACATCTCGCCGCCGCTCAACATGGAGGCACGCTGGTTCGCGCCGCACGTCGGCTACACGATGGCGAAGTACGGCATGAGCCTGTGCGTGCTCGGCATGGCGGAGGAGCTGCGCGGTCAGGGCATCGCCGTCAACGCGCTGTGGCCGCGCACCGCGATCGCGACGACCGCGATCCGCAACCTGCTCGGCGGCGACGACGCGATTGCCGGCTGCCGCAAGCCGGAGATCATGGCTGACGCGGCGCACGCGGTGCTCGTGCGTCCCAGCCGCGAGACGACCGGCCGCTTCTTCATCGACGAGGACGTGCTCCGCGAAGCCGGCGTGCGCGACTTCGACACCTACGCCGTGAAACCCGGCACGCCGCTGCTGCCGGATTTCTTCCTCTGATCGACGGGCCCGTGCCTCAGCCCGAGCGTCGCTTCATCGTCTACCTCCTGCGCTGCGGCGACGGGTCGCTCTACGCCGGCATCACCGACCGTCTCGCCGCGCGCGTCGCGGCGCACGGCGCCGGCAAGGCGGCGCGCTACACGCGCTCGCGCCTCCCGGTCGCGCTCGTCTGGCACAAGGGCCGGCAGACCGCCACCGACGCGCGCCGCCTCGAGTGGGCGCTCAAGCAGCAGCCGCGCGATCAGAAGCTGCGCCTGGTCGCCGGCGACGAGACCGTGTGGCGGCGGCTGCGGCGCAAGCTCGGACGCAGCAAGCTCGGGCGCGTTTGACAGCGTCCTTGCGCCGCTCGTAGGTTGCCGGCGGAGGCGCGCGCTGACCGACACGACGACCACGGCCGACGACGCCCTCGACGCGCTGCGCGAGCTGCTGCGGCGTGAGCTGCCACGCCTCGGCCTCTACGGCGCGCTCGGCATGGAGTTGGTCGCGCTCGACGCGAGCGCCTGCGTGCTGCGGATCGCGCTGGGCGAGCGCCATTGGAACCTCGCGCGCTCCGTGCATGGCGGCGTCATCGCCGCGCTGGCCGACACCGCGATCGGACTCGCGTTCGTGCCCGGCCTGGGCGCGCGCGGCGGCCTGGTCACGCCCACCGTGTCGGTGGCCGTCGACTTCCTCGAGCGCGTGCCCGCGGGCGCCGCCGAGCTGCGCACGACCGCGCGCGTGCTGCGCGCCGGCAAGCGCCTCGGCTTCGGCGAGGCCGACGTCCACGCCGACGGCCGCCTCGTCGCCCGCGCCCACGGCACCGTCGCCATGGTCGCGCGCAAGGCGTAGCCACGTCAGAAGCGTGGGATCGAGCGGCGCGTGGCATAATCTTCCCGTGCCGCTCGATCT
>JBBTFH010000137.1:0-8509 GCA_038041915.1 Myxococcota bacterium | reverse complement strand
AATCACGAAGCCGAGAGGCGTGGGGACGTCGTCGAGCATGCCGAGGACCTCGACGCCGCTCGGATCGACGCCTATTTCTTCGGTCGCCTCGCGCAGCGCGGTCGCGCCCGCGTCCGTGTCGCCGTGCTCGCGCCCGCCGCCCGGGAAGGAGATCTGCCCTCCGTGCGTCGGCATCGCCGCCGGGCGCACGGTGAAGACCAGCGTGGTCGCCGCGCCCGCGCGTTCGACGATCGGCACGAGCACGGCTGCGTCGCGGAATCCCGGGACGACCAGACGCCTTGGCGCCGTCGTGGCCAACGACGCGCCGAGTCGATCGCGCAGGTGCATCAAGCGAAGATCTTCCCGGGGTTCAGCAGGTGGTCGGGATCGAGCGCTTGCTTGAGCTTGCGCTGGAGCGCGATCAGCTCGCCGGACTGCTCCCACGCGAGGTAGCGCGCCTTGGCGATGCCGATGCCGTGCTCGCCCGAGAGCGTGCCGCCGAGCTCGAGCGTGGCGCGAAACAGCTCCGCCACCGCCGACTCGACGCGCCCGGGCGGCGAGTAGCGGCCGTCGTCGAGGAAGTTCACGTGCAGGTTGCCGTCGCCGGCGTGCCCGAACGTCGCGACCTCGAGGCGCGACGCCGCGGCGATCGTGTCGACGCGCGCGAGCAGCGCGGAAATCTTGCCTCGCGGCACCACGACGTCCTCGGCGATCTTCACGCGGTGCGCCTCCTTGAGCGCCGGCGAGATTCCGCGCCGCGTCGCCCACAGGTCGCGGCGTTGTTTCTCGTCGCGCGCCACCAACACCTCCGTCGCGCCCGCACGCTCGCACGCCTGCGCGCAGCGCTCGAGCGCCGCGTCGAGCGCCTCCGCGTCGCCGTCGATCTCGATCATCACCGCCGCCGCCGTCCGTTCGGGAATCTTGAACGGCGCGCGCGGGCGCACATGATCGATCGACGCGCGGTCCATCAACTCGAGGCAGCGCGGCCGCTGGCCGAGCCTCAGCACCGCCGTCACCGCCTCGCCCGCCACGGCCAGCGACGGCAGCAGCGCCAGCATCGCCGCGACCGCCGGCGGCTTGGGAACGAGCTTGAGCGTGATCGACGTCGCGACGCCGAGCGTGCCTTCGCTGCCGACCAGCAGCGCCGTCACGTCGTAGCCGGTTACGCCCTTGGAGGTGCGCCGGCCTACGCTCATCGTCTCGCCGCCCATCAGCACGACGTCCAGTCCGAGCACGTACTCGCGCGTCACGCCGTACTTGAAGGCGCGCGGCCCGCCCGCGTTCTCGGCCACGTTGCCGCCTACCGAACACGACGTGAGCGAAGCGGGGTCCGGCGGGTAGAAGAGCCCGCGCTCCTCGACCATCGCCTGCAGGTCGCCGAGCACGACGCCCGGCTCGACGACGGCAACCAGATCCTCCTCGTCTATTTCGACGACGCGCGTCATGCGCTCCGTCGAGAGCACGACGCCGCCGCGCACCGCCAGCGCGCCACCCGTCATGCCGGTGCCGGCGCCCCGCGGCGTCACGGGAACGCGCCGCTCCCGCGCCCAGGCGAGCACCGCGCGCACCTCCTCGGCGGTCACGCACAGCGCCGCGGCCTCGGGTGGGAAGCGGCCCAGCCCCGACTCGTCCGTGGCGAAGCGCTCGAGGCGCTCCTCGTCGCGGACGACGCGATCCTGGCCGAGCAGCCTGACGAGGTCTTCGAAAGAATCGGACGTGGGCGAGACCGAGTGAGCGAGACCGAGTGAGCTAGACCGAGAAAGACGAGCCGCAGCCGCAGGTCGACTTGACGTTCGGGTTGCCGAACTTGAAGCCGGCGCCGTGGAGGCCCTCGACGTAGTCGATCTCGGTGCCGATCAGGTACTGCAGGCTCATCGGGTCGACCACGATCTTGACACCGTGCGAGTCGAGCGTCTTGTCGCCTTCGCCGGCCTGATCGAAGTAGAGGTCGTAGGAAAAGCCCGAGCAGCCGCCGCCGACGATGCGCAGCCTCAGGCCGTAGCCCGCCTCGATGCCCTCGGCCTGGTGGATCTCCCTGACCTTCTCGGCCGCCTTCTCGGAGAGGCCGACCAGCGGCGACTCGCTTTCCTGTTCGTGCTCCTGCGCCTGCGCGGTGTTCGTGTCCATTCGGTGCGTCCTCCTTGGTTTTCCTAGACCCCGGCTTTGTAAGCGTCCGCGATCGGCACGTTCACGCGCGACCCGATCGCCTTCTTGCGTCCCTTGGTCCACAGCCGCCGCAACCAGCCGCGCTCGCTCTCCATCTTGCGCTGGATTTGCAGCAGCCCCTCGATCAGCGCCTCCGGGCGCGGCGGGCAGCCCGGCACGTAGACGTCGACGGGCACCACCTGATCGATGCCCTTGAGCACCGAGTACGCGAGTTGGAAGAGGCCGCCGCAGTTCGAGCAGCTGCCCATGCTGATGACGTACTTGGGCTCGGCCATCTGGTCGTAGAGCGTGCGCACGCGCGTCGCCATTTTGTAGGTGATGGTGCCGGCGACGATGATCAGGTCGGCTTGCCGCGGCGTCGCGCGCGGCGCCGCGCCGAAGCGCTCGAGATCGGTGCGCGGCCCGCCGGTCTGCATGAGCTCTATCGCGCAGCAGGCGGTGCCGAAAAGCAGGTACCACGGCGAGTTCTTGCGCGACCAGTTGATCGCGTCCTCGACCGTCGTGACGATGATGTTGCCTTCGCCGTCCAAAGTGGTTCCCTGTGATTCATAGCGCGACGCGACCGTGAAATCCAGCCGGGCTCATTCGCAAGCGAGCGTCACGGACGCGTAGCCGAGCGCGCCGTCCGCCGTCCAGGCGAGGTGCGCGACGCCGGTGGCGTCGACCACGATGTCGGAGCCGGCGACCGCTTCGTGGGAGGAGACGGATTCGAGCGCCCACACCTCGGGGCCGGAGCGGCGGCCGTAGACGATCTCGCCGTCCGCGTCGAGCGCGACGTGAACGCCGCCCTCGGCGTCGACGGCCACGGCCGGACGGGCGCCGGCCGCCACGTCCTCGGTCTCGAAGCCGGCGCCCAGGCTTCCCTGCGCGTGCTCGACGGTCACGCCATTCGCGTAGACGATGTGCGCCAGGCCGTCCGGCGAGACGGCGATCACCGGCGCGCCGATCTCATCCCCACCCTCGGCGATCTGAACGAAGTTCCACGTCGCGGCGCCGCTGGAGTGGCGGCCGTAGCGCACGCCGTCGTCGAGGTAGGCCATGTGCAGCGTGCCGGAGGCGACGGCGAGCGCGGGCGCGGCGCCGCAGAGATCGGCCGACTCCTCGCTCCACGCGCCGCCCGTCGACCGTGATCGCACGACGGACCGGCAGTCGCCGGCGCCGGGCTGATCGAAGAGGAGTTCGAGCGCGTTGCCGTCCACGGCCAGCGACGGGCTCGCGCGATCCGCGCCGCTGCCGGCCGCTGCCGACGTCCAGACGCCGCCGGAGCTGGTGCGACGCGCGAGGCGAAGCGCGCCGTCGCGCAGGTAGACCATTTGCGCGATCGTGTCGGCCGCGACCACGAGCGAGGGCGAAAACTCCGAATCGCTGTCGGTGTCGGCGAGCTCCATCGACCAGCTCGTGGCGCCGGGCGCGCTGTAGCGCAGCAGCGTGCCCGACTGATAGGCGACACGCACAGCGCCGGCGGGGTTGAGCGCGAGGCTCGGCCGGCCGGTCGCGGCGCCGATCTCCTCGGACGCGACCGTGAGCGTGCAGCAGGTGGCGTCGATGCACACCGACGGGCACGCGCCGGCCGACGGCTCGTAGTCGCACCCATCGCCGTTGCACACGCCCTCGTCGAAGGTGCGGAGTGTCGACGCGTCCGCGCACTCGGGCGGGGGCGGCGCGTCACAGGTGAACCGCTCGCCGGCGCAGTCGCCGCTCTCGTCGCACACGTCGACCTCGGTGCACGGATCGCCGTCGTCGCACAGCAGGTGCGGAATCGCCGTATACGCGCAGGTCCCGTCGCCGGGGCAGGTCGCGGAGTGGCATTCGCGGCGCTCGCAGTCGCAATCGCCCTTGTCCTCGCCTTCGCTCTCGCTCTCGCCGCCATCGACGGACTCCCCCGTATCGTCGTCATCGCCACGGCCGCAGCCGCAAAGGAAGAGGATGGTCGCCAGCGGGCCGAGTCGAAGCATGCGCGGCATCGTGGCCGAGGCTCGCCGGTTTGACAACCTACCGACGGGTCGTTACTTAGCAGCTCAGCATGCCGTCGTTTCAAGCCTACCTGCAGGACGTGAAGTCGAAGATTCGCGAGTGCACGGCCGACGAGGCGCGCAGGCTCGCCGACAACGGTGGCTCAGCGGCGATCATCGACGTACGGGAGCGCGACGAGTGGGAGCAGGGCTTCATCCCGGGCGCGCGCTGGATCCCGCGCGGCTTCCTCGAGCTCAAGATCGAGGAGGCGGTGCCCGACAGGAACGCGCCCGTGGTCCTCTACTGCGCAGGCGGCAACCGCTCGGCTCTGGCGACGCACGCGCTGCACGTGCTCGGCTACGCGAACGTCGTGTCGCTGGCCGGCGGCTTCGGCGCGTGGAAGCGCGCGGGCTACGACTACGAGAAGCCGGCGTTGCTTACAAAGGCGCAGCAGGCGCGCTACTCGCGACACATCCTCTTGCCGGAGGTCGGCGAGGCGGGGCAGCAGAAGCTCCTCGCGTCGAAGATGCTGCTGATCGGCGCGGGCGGGCTCGGCTGTCCGGCGGGGCTCTACCTGGCGGCGGCCGGCGTCGGCACCATCGGCATCATCGATGACGACGTGGTCGACGAGTCCAACCTGCAGCGGCAGATCATGCACTCGACCGAGCGCGTCGGCATGGCGAAGGTCGAGTCGGCGCGCAGGACTATTGCCGGGCTCAACCCCGACGTGAAGGTCGTGCCGTACCAGACGCGCCTGTCGTCGGACAACGTGCTGGAGATCATCAAGGGCTACGACGTCATCGTCGACGGCGCCGACAACTTCCCGACGCGCTACCTGCTGAACGACGCCTCGGTGAAGCTCGGCAAGCCGGTCGTCCACGGCTCGATCGATCGCTTCGACGGGCGCGTCACCGTCTTCGACCCGAAACGCGGGCCCTGCTACCGCTGCCTCTTCCCGGAGCCGCCGCCGCCGGGCATGGCGCCAAACTGCTCGGAGGCGGGCGTGCTGGGCATCCTCCCCGGTGTCGTCGGCGTGATCGAGGCGACCGAGGCGATCAAGCTCGTTCTGGGCAAGGGCGAGCCGCTGATCGGCCGCATGCTCATGTTCGACGCGATGAAGATGAAGTTCCGCGAGATGAAGCTGCGCAAGGATCCGAGCTGCGTCGTTTGCACCCTGCCTCCCGAGCAGATTCAGCTCATCGACTACGAGCAGTTCTGCCTGGGCGGCGCGCACGCGCGAGCGTAGGCGCCCGGACCTCCGGAGGTCGCGGTGCCGCAACCTGATTGACTCGCGCGAAGCGCGGCGTATGCTGAGGCGCTTGCGTCGCCGCGTCGCAGCTCCGAGGTTTCCGGGGACGCGCACGATCGGGTGGCCGCCCGTCTTTTTCCTCCTTACCGCCGCCTTCATCATGATCGGCTGCGGCAACGCAGGCCCGGGCGGCACGTCGGGGGACGCCGGCATCCCGTGCAAGGGTGGAGAGGACTGCCCGACGGGGCAGATCTGCAACGCCGACAGCCGCTGCCAGGCCGCCAATGGCCACGCGGACGGATCCTGTGAGGGGCCGGACATCCAGGTCACGCCCGAGGATCTGGTCGACTTCGGCTCGCCGCTTATCGGGACCGAGTCGGCCTCCGAGGTTACGATCTGCAACGCCGGCTGCGCGCCGCTCGACGTCGGCACGCTGCTCCTCGTCGAGGACGCGCTCGACGACGACGAGGAGCCCGAGTTCTTCCTCGACGCGTCGGCGACACCGTTCGCGATTGCCGCGGGCGTTTGCGAGACCGCGACCGTCTCGCTGCGCCCGGCGGCGCCGGACATCGATTTGGGGCTGCTGATCATCGGCTCGTCGGACGAGGACGAATCCACCGTGACGCTGCGGCTCACGAGCGACATCAAGGGCGAGGCGGTCCTGCGCGCCTGCGCGCCGCCGGACGAGGACGCTGCGGACGACTGCGCGGACCCGCCGGCGATCGATTTCGGTCCGGTGAGTTGGGGCTCGGAGGTCGAGCGCGTCGTCACGCTCGAGAACGTGGGCGACGGCAACCGCGCTCTCACCATCGACGACCTCGAGATCGTCTCGGGCGGCTCCCTCTTCGACATCGAGGCGTTCGTGCTCGTTGGAGGCAAGGAGGCCGACGCTCAGGAGGCCGATTGGTACCTCAGCCCTGCCGGCGAGGACCGCGAGGCGAACGTCCTCCAGGTGCGCGTGACGTTCACGGCCGAGGATGCCGACAGCCTCCTCGACGACGAGGTCGCGCTGCGCATCTCGTTCTCGCCGCCGGCGAGCGTGCAGCCCGGCAATCCAAAGGCGATCGTCGACGAGTTCGAGCTGCCGATCTCCGCCGACCTCGACTGCGCGCCTAACCGTTGGGACATCACCGCCGCCGTGCCCGGCTGCGAGTACGTGTGCGTGTTCGAGTCGCCGGTTGATCCGTGCGATGGCCAGGACGACGACTGCGACGGCCCCACCTCCGTGGACGAGGACTTCGATCCATCCGTCTGCGGCGTCGGCAGGTGCGCGGCGCTCGCGGCGTGCATCGCGGGAGACGTCGTCTGCGGCGCCGCGGCGGCCAGCGATGAGACCTGCGACGACGAGGACGACAACTGCGACGGCCAGAGCGACGAGGAGTACGTCGGCTACACCTGCGGCACCGGCGCGTGCGCGACCGTCTCCACCTGCGTCGCTGGCGTCGTGTCGTGCACGCCGGCGTCGCTGGGCGCCGAGGCTTGCGACGGCGTCGACAACGACTGCGACGGCGTCGTCGACGACGGCTGTGACGACGACCTCGACGGATACTGCGACGTGGCGATGACGCTCGTCGGCGAGCCCGCCGTGTGCCCGAGCGGCGGCGGCGACTGCGACGACAATCCGGCCGCCGACGGCGCCGCGCGCTACCCGGGTGCGGGCGAGGCGTGCGACGACGAGGACGACGACTGCGACGGCGATGCCGACAACGGCTGCGATGACGACGGCGACGGGTACTGCGACGCGGCGATGACGCTGGTCGGCGTGCCCGACGCATGTCCGAGCGGCGGCGACGATTGCGATGACGAGAACGAGGACATCCGCCCGGGCGTGGTCGAGGTCTGCGACGACGTCGACGACGACTGCGACGTAACCGTCGACGAGGGATGCGACGACGACGGCGACGGTTTCTGCGACGCCGCGATGCCCCTCGTGGGCGCGCCGGACGCCTGCCCCGGCGGCGGAGGCGACTGCAGGGATTTGAACCCGGCGATCCACCCCGGCGTCGGCGAGATATGCGATGGCATCGACAACGACTGCGACGCGGCGCTCGACGAGGGCTGCGATGACGACGACGACGGCTGGTGCGACGGCGCGATGGCCGTCGTCGGCCCGCCCTACCCAGCCGCGTGCCCGTCGGGCGGCGGCGACTGCGACGACGATCCGACCGCGTGCGGCGAATACTGCCAGCCCGGCGCCGTCGAGCTCTGCGACGGGCGCAACAACGACTGCGACGCGGCGTCGCCCGCGTGCCCCGGCGACGTGACGGGGATCGACGAAGGCTGCGACGACGACTGCGACGACTTCTGCGACGCGGCGATCGCCTTCGACGGCGCGCCGCCCACCTGCGCCTCGGGCGGCGGCGACTGCGACGATAATCCGGCGGCGTGCGGTGAGGCCTGCCAACCGGGCGCCGCCGAGATTTGCGACGGATGGAACAACGACTGCGACGCAGCCCCGGCCGCTTGCGCCGGCGACGCGGCCGGCGTCGATGAGGGTTGCGACGACGACTGCGACGGCTTCTGCGACGTGACGATCGTGCGCGTGGGCGTGCCACCGACCTGCCCGCTGGCCGGCGCCGACTGCGACGACGACGCTTCGGGCTGCGGCGAGGCCTGCCACCCGGGAGCGGTCGAGATCTGCGATGGCTGGAACAACGACTGCGATGCCGCCCCGCCCGCGTGCGCCGGCGACGCGGTCGGCGTCGACGAGGGCTGCGACGACGACTGCGACGACTTCTGCGACACGGCGATCACCTTCGATGGCGCGCCACCCACCTGCGCCTCGGGCGGGGCCGACTGCGATGACAACCCGTTCGCGTGCGGCGCCGGCTGCTATCCCGGCGCCGCCGAGATCTGCGACGGCTGGAACAACGACTGCGACGCCGCGCCCGCCGCCTGCGCCGGCGACGTTGCCGGCGTCGACGAGGGCTGCGACGACGACTGCGACAACACCTGCGAGGCCGGCATCGCGCTCGCCGGCACGCCGCTCACCTGCGGCGCCGGTGGCGGCGACTGCGACGACAATCCCGCGGCGTGCGGCGCCGCGTGCCGCCCCGGCGCCGCCGAGGTCTGCGACGGCTGGAACAACGACTGCGACGCCGCGCCCACCGCCTGCGCCGGCGACGCGGTCGGCATCGACGAGGGCTGCGACGACGACTGCGA
>JBBTFH010000136.1:0-1049 GCA_038041915.1 Myxococcota bacterium | reverse complement strand
GTCGAAGACTCGGGCGAGCAGGGAGGCCCAGGCGATGCGGCGCTTTCGCGAGGCGGGCGAGTCCTGGTGGTCGGGCGCGGGCGTCGTCGTGGTCGCGGTCGCGTCGGAGGGCGCGCCGGCGGGCTGGCCGGGCGTGGCGGCCAGCGCCGCGGCCTCGGCCGGGGCGGGCACGATCGCGGGCCGCAGCTTCGCGGCGGATGCGAAGACGCCGTGGAAGAGTGTTTGGTGCGACCAGGGCGCGGGAACCAGCGCGGAGAGTTTCTCCAGCAATTCGTGCGGCTCGAACACGAGGTGGGTCGCGCCGTCGCGGAGCGGCTTGCGCAGCGCGAGGGCGATGCGGCCGTCGCCAGGCTGCGAGAGGCGATCGCTCGCGAGCGGAGGTCTGGCCAGGTAGCGGCACAATCGCTCGAGCCCCGCGCGGTCGCTCGCGGCGACGCGGACGCCGGCGTGGACATCGAAGCCGGCGACGTCGGCGCAAAGGCCCGCCTTGACGAACGCCAGCGGCGCGTCGGGCGTCTGGCCCATACGCATCACGCGGCAGCCGCGGCGCCGGCCGGTGGCGATGAGCCCTTGCACCGAGGCGCCCGCCATGGCGGCCAGCGCCGCCTCGCGCTCGGTGAGCGCGTCGTCTGCGGGCTCGCCGCCGGAGGCGTCGAGCGGCTGGCCGCGGCGCGCGCACAGGCGTTGGACGCGGCGAGCGACGTCGGCCGCGACGGCCGCGACCTCGTCGGCGCCGGGCGCGGCGAAGGCGAAGAACCCGGGCGCGCCGTCCTTGCCCACGACCCAGACACCGTCGGGCACGAGGCTGTGGTAGTGCGGGTCGAGGGCGAGCGTCTGCGCGAAGCGCTGCACGATCGTCACGGCGCCGGTGTGCGCGCGGCCGCCAAGGCCCGCCTCGCGCGCGTGGCGGCGATAATAGGCGGCGACCGCGCCGACGAAAGCGCGAAGCACCGCGCGCGAGAGCGATGCGTCGTAGGCCACGCGATAGCGCAGCGCGAACGGGAAGGTGTCTTCACAAAGCGTCTCCTTTGCGCGAACCGCGTGTCAGG
>JBBTFH010000135.1:0-2828 GCA_038041915.1 Myxococcota bacterium | reverse complement strand
TTTCCCTTGAGCGTCCAGTTTGTCGGCATAATCTTCCAACAATGCCTGGCTGAAACCGTCGATGCTTCGCAGCGGCGCGCGCAGATCGTGCGAGACGGAGTAGCTGAAGGCCTCGAGCTCCTGGTTGGCCAGCTCGGCCGCGTCCCGCGACCGGCGCAGCGCCTCCTGCGCGCGCACGCTCTCGCTCACGTCGCGGATGACCAGCACGACCGTCGCCCCGCCCGACGCGAGATCGGCGCGGCGCGCGGTGATCTCGAGCGTCTTTCCGCCGAGCGCTCCGACCCGATCGAAGAGCCCGCGGGCTTCGGCCCGCCCGGCGAGCACGAGCGCGAGCGGGTGCGCCACGGCGGACGCGACGTGCCCTCGCCCGCCGCGCTCGGTCAGTGGCAGCACGTCGAGCAGCCGGGCGCCGAGGATGGCGATGTGCTTGCGCCCGACGAGCGCGTCGAACGCGGCATTGCACCACCGGATCCGCCCCTCGCCGTCGGTCCAGAGGAGCCCGTCGTCGACGCAGGAGAGCGTCAGCTCCAGCCGGCCCAGGGTTCCGCGCAGCTCGCCGATGAGGCTGAACGAGTCGGTCACGCGGTCGGCCATGCGCTCAGCGAAGCGGCCGAATGGTCGCGGCGAAGGCCCACTGGCCGTCGCGCTGCTCGGCGACGATGAAGTGCTCGGCGTCAAACTCGCGGCCGTCGCGGGTGACGGAGCGCAGGCTCAGCGCCTGCCCGAGCAGCGTCGGCTTGCCGGTCACGAGGAAGCGCGAAAAGCCGAGGTGGTGCGCGTCGTGCAGCGTCCTGGGGATGATGATGGTCAGCGACTTGCCGACGATCTCGTCCTTGCTCCAGCCGAAGACCGCCTCGAAGCGCGCGTTGACGTAGGTGATCATTCCCTGCCCGTCGGCGACGACGGATGGCACTTCGGTCTCCCGGATCGCTTCGTCGATGGTCATCATGTTCTCCTGCTCACGCCTGTAAGCGCTCGCGCAGCAACGTCAGAAGCCGCTCCGCGTCGAACGGCTTCTCGATGCGATGGTTGGGCACGCGCTCCAGGAAATCCTGCGCCGCCGGCGTGACGGCGCCACCGGTCACGAAGATCACGCTGTCGACCAGCTCGGGGAGCGTGCGCGAAAGCTCCTGGAAAAACTCGCCGCCCGTCATCGCGGGCATCATCAGGTCGCAGAGGATCGCGTCGAAGCGCTCGCCGGCCCGCAGCCGCTCGAGCGCCTCGTGCCCGCCGCCGACCGCGACGACGTCGTGATCGAGCGCGATCATGCGGCTCATCGCCCGGCGGACGCTCGGCTCGTCGTCGATCAGGAGCACGCGCCCGCGGCGCACAGCGGAAGGGCCGTCCTGACGGCGGGTCACCTCGGCCATGACCACAAGCCTATGCTTCGTCGAGGGCATGCGGCAAGACGCGTAGCCGCGGCGCGTTGACACTTGCGAGGCTTGCGGGCTACGGCGACGCCATGCGAAACGTGCTGCTCTTGCTCCTCGCACAGACACCCGCTCTGGCCGACGGGAGGCTGCTCCGCGACCTCACGCCCGAACGCTACAGCATCGATCTCGAGGTCGCGCTCGGCACATCGCGCTTCTCCGGACGCGAGCGCATCGAGGCCCGACTGCCCGCGCCGACGCGCCGGATCGTCCTGCACGCGGCGGAGCTTTCCGTCACGTCGGCCACGGCCGGCGGAGCGCAGGCGCGCGTGTCCGCCGACGCGGAGGCCGAGACCATCGCGCTCGACTTTCCGTCGGAGCTGCCGGCGGGCGCGGTCACAATCGACCTTGTCTTCGCGGGCCGGCTCAACGAGAGGCTGCGCGGCCTCTACGCCGCGCGCGTCGGCAAGGACACCTACGCCTTCACCCAGATGGAGCCGACCGACGCGCGCCGCATGTTCCCGTGCGTCGACGAACCGGCCGCCAAGGCCCGCTACGCCATAGGCATCACGATCGATCGCGACTGGCAGGTCGTCTCGAACGGCGCGCTGCTCGAAACCAGCAAGAAGGGCCGCAAGAAGACCTTCCGTTTCGCCGAGACCGCGAAGATGTCGACCTACCTGGTCGCGCTCGCCATCGCGCCGCTGGCCGCGAAGGCGGCGCCCGCGACCGGCGCCGGCGGCACGCCGATCGCGGTTCACGCGCTGCGCGACAAGATCGGCCTTTCCGACTTCGCGCTCGAAGCCGCCGCCGCGCTGCTGCCGCGCCTCGAAGCCTACTTCGGCATCCCCTACCCGTACGGCAAGCTCGATCTGGTCGCCGTCCCCGAGTTCGAGGCCGGCGCGATGGAGAACGCCGGCGCAATCTTCTTCCGCGAGTCGGCGCTGCTGGTCGATCCCAAACAGGCCTCCGCCGAGACGCGCCGCCGCGTCGCGATCATCATCGCGCACGAGATGGCGCACATGTGGTTCGGCGACCTGGTGACGATGGCGTGGTGGGACGACCTCTGGCTCAACGAGGCGTTCGCGACGTGGATGGAGTTCAAGGTCGTGTCGGACTGGAAGCCGGAGTGGAACCTCTGGACCGACTTCCAGCAGATGAAGCGCGGCCCGATGGCGCTCGACGCGCTGCCCACCGCGCGCGCGATCCGCGCCGAGGCCAACACGCCCGCCGAGATCAACGAGATGTTCGACGCCATCACCTACTCGAAGGGCGCGGGCGTGCTGCGCATGCTCGAGCTGTTCCTGGGCGAGGAGAAGTTCCGCGACGGCGTGCGCCGCTACATGGCCGAGCACCGCGAGGGAAACGCGACGGCCGCGGATCTCTGGCGCGCACTCGGCGAGGCGTCGGGGCAGCCCGTCGGCCACATCGCACCGCCGTGGATCGAGCAGGCCGGCT
>JBBTFH010000134.1:0-19589 GCA_038041915.1 Myxococcota bacterium | reverse complement strand
GCGTACGGACGAGCGCGTGCCGTCCGAGCGGGCGCGCGCAACCATCGCGCGGCTCCTCGCGCCGCCGCCCGCCGCGACCGTCGCGCCGCGGCCGTGGTGGCGCAGCCCGTGGACCTGGGCGGCCGCGACGGCCGTCGTCGGAGCCGCGCTGGGCGCGACGGTGGCGCTGCACGGGCGCGACGATGCGGAAGCGTCGTCGGAGGTGACGCCCGTGCTCGACGTGTCCGGCGCCCGCAGAGCCCCGTGACCGGCTGGATCGCGCCGGCCGCGCTCGCCCTGCTGATGGCCTCGTGCGGCGACGGCGGCGCCCAGCCGCGATCGATCGCGCTGCGCCTCGTGCTGCCCGTCGCGCCGGACCCGATGGCGGTCGTCGAGCGCCTTTCGCTCTCGGCCGACCAGCCGGAGTTCGGGCGCGTTGCGGCGTCGTTCGACGCCGACGCGGATCGCCTCGAGCTTCCCGCCATCGCGCCGGGAGAGGGATGGACCTTCGAACTGGCCGGGCACGCCGGCGGCGCCGTCATCGCGCTCGGACGCACGTGCCCCGTCGACGTGCCCGCCGCGGGCGAGATTCCCGAGATCGCGCTGCCGTTCGCGCTCGTGCGGCGTTTTTCGGCGGTGGGCGCGCCGGCGCATGAACGTGCCGCCGCCACGCTGCTGCCGCTCGAGGGCGGCGACCTGCTCGTCCTGGGGGGCGCGCCGGCGGAGCGCTACCGCCGCGACCTCGCCGGCTTCGAGCCGGCCCAGGGCCCGGACGGCGCGCTCGTCGCCGCGCCGCTGCGCGACGGCGCCTACCTCGTCGTCGGCGAAGTGGGCGAGGCGTGGATGCTCGCGGCCGACGGGGAAGCGTCGCCGCTGGGCGCCGTGGAGCCGCGCGCAGGGTCGGCGCTCGCGCCGCTCGACGACGGTCGCGCGCTCCTCGTCGGAGGCGTCGATGCCGACGGCGCGCTCCGGGCCGATACGCTGGTCTTCGACCCGTCGCGCCGCGAGTTTCTGCCCGGGCCCGCGCTCGTCGCGTCGCGCCGCGGCGCCACGGCGACGGCGGCGCCGGGTGGCGCGCTCGTCGTCGGCGGGGTGGGCATGAAAGGAGCGGTCGTGCTGGTCGAGCGGGTGGACGCGGGCGGAGCCGAAGCGATCGGGACGTTGGCCCACGGCCGCGCCGAGCACACGGCGACGGTTGTCGGCGACGCGCTCCTCGTGATCGGCGGCCGCGACGCCGATGGGGTAGCGCTCGCCTCCGTCGAGCGCGTGCGGCCCAACGAGGGGCGCGTCGAGGCGGTCGAGCCACTCCCCATGCCGCGCTTCGGCCACACGGCCACGGCGCTTTCGGATGGACGCGTGCTCGTCGCCGGCGGCTTCGAAGCCGGCGGCACACCGATCGATCGCGCTCTGCTGTGGGACCAGGCCGAGGAGGGCTTCCTGCCGACGGATCGACTGCTCCGCGCCCGAGGCGGCCACGCGGCCGTGGTCGCGTGCGACGGGAGCGTGCTCTTCGTCGGGGGCGTGGGCATGGGGGCCGACCGAGGCGAGATCTACGAACCGGCGCCGCTCGAGTAGCCGCCTCGACGCGAGCCGAGGCCGTACTTGCGCAGTTTGTAGATGAGCGCGCGCCGCGACAGCCCGAGTCGCGTGGCGGCGCGGCTCTGATTCCCGCCGCACGCACGCAAGGCGTCGAGAATCCCTTGACGCTCCACGGATTCCAGCCGGTCGCGCATCGACGACCCCGCGGATGAGGCCGCTGCGCCCACGAGAGAAGCGGAGGCTCCGACGATGGACTCGGGTAGCGCTTCGGGCGCGAGGCGGTCGTGCGGGGAGAGCGACACCGCGCGCTCGACCGCATTGCGCAGCTCGCGCACGTTGCCCGGCCAGAGGTGACGCTCGAGCAGCCGCGCCACGTCGGCCCCTACCGCGGGCGGCTTCCGCCCGAGCGCCGCCGCCGCTTCTTCGCAGAACAGGCGCGCCAGCGGGAGGATTTCGGCGCGCCTTTCGCGCAGCGGCGGCACGTAGACGACGAAGACGGCCAACCGGAAGAACAGATCCTCGCGGAAGCTTCCCGCTCGCACCATCGCCTCGAGGTCGCGGTGCGTCGCCGCCACCACGCGCGTATCGACCGCCAGGCGCGCGGTCCCGCCGACACGCGTGACGGCGTGCTCGTCCAGGACACGCAGCAGAGTCGACTGCGTTTCGAGCGGCAGATCGCCCACCTCGTCGAGGAGCAGCGTGCCGCCGGCGGCGGCCTCGAAGAATCCGGCGCGCCGTCGCTCCGCGCCGGTGAAGGCGCCGCGCTCGTGGCCGAACAGTTCGGACTCCACCAGCCCGCTGGGGATCGCGGCGCAGCTGACCTGGAGGAACGGCCCCCGACGTTGCGAGGCGGCGTGGAGCTCGTGCGCGACGATCTCCTTGCCTACGCCGGTCTCACCGAGAAGCAGGACCGTGGAGGCGCTCGGCGCGACGCGGCGGAGCAGATCGCGGACGCGGTGCATCGACGGGTGCACGAAGAGCGCGCGCCGATCGACCGATTTGGCCGCGCGGCGCGCGTGCTCCACGACGGCCGGGATCGGTGCTTCGGGCTTCATCGGCGCGATCGCCCGACGTGGCGACGACAGGCCCAAGACGAGGCGCATCTCGCCGACGCGAAGCTCGTCGCCCGGCGCGACGCGCGCGCTGCCCCGCACGCGCGCGCCGTTGAGGAACGTGCCGTTGGTCGAGCCGAGATCCTCGACCAGGGCGCCGGCTCCCTCGCGCTGGATGCGCGCATGGAGGCGCGAGGCTTTCGTGTCCTCCAGCACGATCGTCGCCTCGGCGGAGCGCCCGACCGTCACGGCCGTGCCCTCGTCGAGATCGATCAGGCGCGAGCGCCCTCCCTGATACACCACCAGGAACGCGCGGGCCGGCGCGTCGTCGTCGCCATCGGCGGGCGTCGCCGGCATCGTGAGCGGCTGCTCGCGCGTCGCCATCTCCGCACGATACGGCGGTGTACGAGATTTGCGCAACGGCCGCCGCGAGGCGAGGCCAGGCTCTCGAAAGCACGGCGCGGGTCTTGGTATCGCGGTTGCAAGAGCACTTTGGCAGTGCGGTCCTTCGTCGTTTTGGCCCTCATGGCAGCGTGCAACGAATCGGGCGCCCCGCGCGGCGGCGGCTTGGCCGATGCGGGTGCGACGCTGACGATTGGCTTTTCCCGCGTGGGCGGCGATGCGCCGGTGGCGGTCGAGCGGGCGGCCCTGCGCTTCGCTTCGGTGCGGCTCGCGGGCGACGCGGGCGCGGTGGAGGTCCATGCGGAATCGATCGATCTGTTCGACGACGCCAGAATCTCCTTGCCGGACGTGGCGCCGGGAATCTACTCGCGCATTCGCCTGCGCCTCGGCACGCACGACGAGAGCGGGACGGCGGCGATCTATTTGGCGGGGAGCTGGCAGGGACACTTTCTCTTGCTCACGGATTACGGGGGCGGCGAGACGACGCTGCGATCGCGGGAGGGCTTCCTCCTCGCGGCGGGCGGCGCCGTGGAGATCGTCGTCGACGTCGATCTCGACGCGTGGTTCGAGGGCGTGGACCTCTCGTCCGCATGGCTGCCGCCGGCGAGCGAGGCGATTCTGCTCGCGTCGGAGGGGGACAACGCGGAGCTGACGCGCCAGGTCCGCGAGCGCGTGATTCGGTCGTTCTCGATCCGCGGAGAGCCGTCGGTTGCCGACGCCGAGAGCGACCTGCCGCCGTCGGATGCAGGCCCGGACGCGACGATCGACGCCTCGGCCGTCGACGCGCCCAGCGGCAGCGACGCGACCGACGGCGTAGCGGAGGACGGCGGCGGAGCGGACCTCGACGACGACGACGACCAAGACGGCGGCGACGCCGAGGACGAGGACGGCGGCGAGGAAACGGAAGACGGCGGCGAGGAAATGGAAGACGGCGGCGAGGAAATGGAAGACGGCGGTTAGGAAACGGAAGACGGCGGCGCAGCGCGACGCGGACGCTATTCGAAGCGCACCACCTCGGTCGTCTTCGCGCCCGCGCGCACATCGACGAGAATCTCGCGAACCACGCGCAGGTGTGGGTTCTCCAGGCGAACCACGTGCCGGCCCGCGGACAGCCGCACGCCGAGCAGCGGCGTTTCTCCCGCGTCGCGGCCGTCGATGCGCACGCGTGCCCAGGGCACGGCGCCAAGATCGAGCGTCCCGGTTCCGGTCGACGCCTTGACGGGCGGCTTCCCCCCCGTCGTCGCGGAGGGTCGTGTCCCGTCCTCGGTCGGGAACGTCGGCGCCACCGTTCGGGGCGGTGACTTCGGCGCGCGCGCCTGGGGCGCCGCGGAGGTAGCAGCGGCCGGATGACCGGTCCGCGCCGGCGCCTCGCCGCCGAGCCATTGCGGCGACAGCGCCGCGGCGAGAGCGAAGGCGAGCGCGAGCGCACCCGCCAGGGCCGCGGCGCGCCGGCGCGAGAACAGGCGCGTCGGCGGAGCATCGCCTGGAGCCGCACCGTCGGAGTTGGGCGTGGTCTCGAGCGCATGCAGCCCGCCGCCCAGGTACGTCACCTCGTCGGCAGCCGCGTCGACGCCGGCGAGATCGACATCGGCGAGAGGTTCGACCGGGGCGGCGGCCTGTCCATCGAAGAGATCGGCGAGCGCGCGTGCCAGATCGCGTTCCGTCGTCGGCGACACGGCGAGCGCGGCGAGCGTTTCCTCGAGCATCGCGGCGGCGCCGGCGTGACGCGCGTCGGGGTCACGCGCCGTCGCGCGCGCCACGAGCCGGCGCACCGCGGCGGGCGCGTCCTCGGGCAGCGGCGGCACGTCGCCGTGGCGGGCGCGCTCGATCACACTCACGCCCCCCTCCGAGCCGTAGACGCGCACGCCGGTCACGGCCTCGTGAAGGAGCAGCCCGACGGCGAAAATATCCACTCGCGGATCGACGGTCTCCCCGCGGGCTTGCTCGGGCGCCATGTAAGCCGGCGTGCCCCGCGCTCCGGCGGCCTCGGCGGCGGGTCCGAGCGCGACCCCGAAGTCGCCCAGGCGAACCTCGCCCTCGACGCTCACGAGCACGTTCCCCGGCGTCACATCGCGGTGAACGATGCCGCGGCGGTGAGCGTAGTCGAGCGCTTCGAGCACACGCGCCGCAATGAGCAGCCCGAGAGGGGCGCCGAGCGGTCGGTTTCGCGCCCGCGCGCGCGCGAGCACGGCGCCGAAGTCGCGCCCCTCGACGTGCTCGAGTGCCAGAAAGTACTCGCCGCCCACGCGTCCGAAGTCGAGGACGGGGACGATGCGCGCGTGCGAGAGGCCGACGGCGACGCGCGCCTCCGCGACAAACATCTCGAGAAAGCGCGGCGAGACGGCCAGGCTCGGGCGCATGCGCTTGATGGCGAGTCGCTTGGTGACGCCGGCCGGGCCGGGCGCCTCGGCCAGGTGCACGGTCGCCATGCCGCCACGGCCGAGCGTACCGATGATCCGGTAACGACCAAAACGAGCCGCCTTCGCTGACACGAGCCTAGCCGACGAACATGACGTAGGAGCCGATGGCGCCGCCGTCAGAATCCAACGGGGCAGGTGTCGTCGTTTCTGATGCAGATGGGGTTCGAACCGCCGGGGTAGGTGCAGCACGGGTCGCCGTCGCCGCAGGCCGCGCAACCGGCGCACGAGTCGCACAGCAGCGCCGGCTCGTACCCGCGGCAGTCGCCGTCGATGCAGACCTCGTCGGAGTCGCACTCGTCGTCGCAGTCGCCGCAGTGGAGGGGGTGTACGTCCGTGTCGACGCAAGCCGTTCCGGGCCCCATGTCGCAGTCCTCCAGGCCGTCCGAGCAGTCGCCGTCGAAGCAGGATCCGTCCTCGCATCGATCATCCCCGCACGGATCGTCGCAGTCGCCGCAGTGAGATGGATCGCTGTCCGTGTCGACGCATGCGCCGGTCGGTCCATTGCACGCCTCGAGTCCGGGGCGGCAGACACACGCGCCGCCGCCGCACGTGCGCGGCGCGACGCAAGCCACGATCGACCTAGAGCGATCACGACGACCGCCATCAAGCAAAAGCTATCACGCCCGAGATGCCTACCAGAAGATGTGCTTTCGCTCCTTGAGGCCGATCTTGAGGAGCGACATGACGGCGTTCTGCACCACGCGCACCTGCTTGCGCACGACCTCGTCATCGTCGTCGGCGTCGCCGGTGAAGCAGAGCGGCTCGCCGAAATGGATGCGGTACTTGGTCGGCAGCGGCAGGATCGGCAGGAACGGCGGCAGCGGCATGAGCGGGAAGGCGGGAATGCCGAGGAGCTTCGCGAGCGGCTTCAGGTTGAACGCGGGCGCCTGCTCCTCGGCGCCGATGACGGCGACGGGAACGATCGACGTCTTGGTCTCGAGCGCGAGCCGCATGAAGCCGAGCCCGAACTCCTCGAGTTGGTAGCGCTTGGTGAAGGGCTTGGAGATGCCCTTGACGCCCTCGGGGAAGACGAGAATCGCCTCGCCGTCGGCGAGCACGCGCCGGCAATTTTCGGGATCGCCGAGGATCTGCCCCCAGCGCGGGAACAGGTAGCTCGCGAACGGCAGCTCGGGGATCCACTTCTCGACCATCGCGCGCACCATGCGCGGCGGCTCGCGGTCATAGAAGAGCGCGCCGCCGATGCACACGCCGTCGAACGGCAACTGCCCCGAGTGGTTCGCGATGAGCAGCACGCGGCCGTCGGGGACGTTCTGCACGCCGTGCACCTCGGTGCGGAAGTAATGGCGATGAATCCAGCGCACGGCCAGGAGGGCGATGCGCGCCTCCTCGGGGTTGAAGCCGAACGCGTCGTAGCCGAACTCGTTTCCGCGCGTCGAGATGTGAGCGATGCGCCGGCGAAAATCTTCGTCGGCGGAGCGGTCGGCCCACGCGAAGAGCCGCTCCTTGAGAGACGTTGCCACGTCGATTCGCGCCGCGCCCGGGTCGAGCGCCTCGCGCTACCTTACGGGCGTCCCCATTGCTTGAGCGAGGCGTCGTAGCCGAGGCTCTTCACCGCCGCGACCAGCGTGTTGACGTCGGTCTTGGGATCGATGTCGGCGTAGGCTTCCTTCTTGTCGAAGCTGACCTCGACGTTCTTCACTCCCGCCACTTCTTGCAACGCGGCCGTCACGCGGCGCGCACAGTTGCCGGGTCAGGTCATGCCGAGCACGGCCAGCGTGCAGCTCTTGGTGGCAGGCTCGGCGGTGGCGACGGCGACGGGCGCGGACGCGGCGGGCTCCGCCGGCGCGGTCGCCTTGGGCTCCGTGCCGGTGCACGAGGTGGCAAGGACGAACGATGCAAGGACGATGGTGCGCATGGGTCGAAACATAGCCTACGCGCGCCTTCCGCGCAGCAGCGCGTCACGCATCGGCCGCCCTCCCGCTGCGCGTGCCCACCCAATACAAGAGCGCGGCCATGCCCAGGAACGGCGCCATCGGCCACCACGTGTGGTTGCCGACCAGCCCGGCGAGCGCCGCCAGGAGCGGGCTCTCGGCGTCGCCCGCGTGGGCGGCGATGCGCCCTCCCACGTCGAGCAGCGGATCCCACTCCTTGTAGGCGATCACGGACTGCACGACGCCCGCAATGGCGCCGCCGGCGATCAGCCCCGAGGCCATCAGCACGCCCGGCGAGAACTCCGCCTCGGCGGCGCTCTGGCCCTCGCGCTTGCGGTCGACCAGCCAGCGGACGATCCCGCCGACGAAGATGCCGCCCGACGTGTAGATGGGCAGGTAGAGGCCGACCGCGAACGGCAGCGACGAGATGCCCAAGAGCTCCATCATGAGCGCCAGGAACACGCCGACCAGCACCAGCCCCCACGGCAGGCGCCCACCGAGCGTGCCGTCGATGATCAGCCGGAAGAGCTGCGCCTTGGGCGCGTCGAACTTCCACAGCTCGTGCGCCGCGTACGCCACGCGGCCCGCCTCGTCGGTCAAGTAGCGGCCCGGTGGCACGCCGGCTTCGGGCGCCTTGAGCTCGACGACGCGGTAGGGCACGCGGTCCAGGCCGCGCTCGGTCGGCGCGGCCAGCGGCACGGTCAGACGTCCCGGGTACGACCGCGCCTCCAAACGCCACGGGTACGTGCCGCAGATGCCCGGGTCCACGAGGTAGAGGATCCGCCCGTCGTCGCCCACCAGGTACTTGCCGCGGGCGACCTCGCCGGCGTCCTCGGTCACGCGGTGCACGCGCAGGAGCTGGCCGCTCGGTCCCTTTTCGCGCGGCGCGCCGGCGGCGACCTGCGCCGTGTAGCCGGGGAAGTCCACCGCCTTGAACGTCGCGTGCGACTCGTTGAGCAGCAGCAGCACGAAGCCGATCACGATTGCGCTGGTCACGACGCCCACCAGGATCGACACCTGCTGCCGCCTCGGCGTGGCGCCGACCAGGAACCCGGTCTTGAGATCCTGCGAGATCGTGCCGCCGTTGGACGCGGCGACGCACACCAGCGCGGCGGTGGTCAGCGCCATCGCCTTGTAGCCCACGCCGGTCCAGCCGACGGCCACGAACAGCCCGCACGTGAGCAGGAGCGTCGCGACGGTCATTCCGGAGATCGGGTTCGAGGAGGAGCCGATTTCGCCGGTGATGCGGCTGGAGACCGTCACGAAAAAGAAGCCGAACAGAACGATGAGGATGGCCGAGAGCAGGTTGATCTCGAGCGTGGGCGCCAGCCAGATCATCGCCGCGATTCCGAGTGAGCCGCCGAGCACCAGCGTCAGCGGCAGGTCCTGCTCGGTGCGCGGCCGGGCCAAAGCGGCTGCGCCGGTCGCGCCCGAAGTCGCCCGGAGCGTGCTCAGGCCGCGCGCGAAGGCGGAGCCGATGGTGGGCAGCGCTCGCGCCAGCGCGATGAAGCCGCCCGTCGCCACGGCGCCGGCGCCGACGTACAGGATGTACGCGTTGCGGAGCTGGCCCGCGCTCATCTCGGCGATGCGCAGCATGGTCTCGGGGTACATGGGCGACGGCATGGAGTCGCCGAACAGGTGGATGAGCGGGATCAGCACGACGAAGGCGAGCAGGCCGCCGGCCATCATGTTGGCCGCGACGCGCGGGCCGATGATGTAGCCCACGCCGAGCATCGGCGGCGAGACCTCGAACCCGATGGTGGCGCCGCGAAGTTTTCCCCAGAAGCCCAGCGCGAAGCCCGACGCGTCGGCCCAGAGCTTGAGGATGAGGTTGACGATGGCGTAGCCGCCGCCCACGAAGAAGCCCAGGAACACGGTCTTGGCGTTGGTGCCGCCCTGCTCGCCGACGATGAGCACGTCGGCGCAGGCGGTGCCCTCGGGATAGGTGAGCTTGCCGTGCTCCTTGACGATCAGCCCTTCGCGCAGCGGGATCATCATCAGAACGCCGATGAGGCCGCCGAGCAGCGCGACCAGCAGGATGCGTGACAGCTCCATGTCGAAGCCCATCAGCAGCAGCGAGGGCAGCGTGAAGGAGACGCCCGCGGCGATGGACTCGCCGGCCGAGCCCGTCGTCTGGACGATGTTGTTCTCCAGAATCGTGGCGCCGCGGAACGCCCCCCCGACGCCTGGCATGCGCGCCAGCCAGCGGAACAGCGTGATCGAGAGCACCGCCACCGGGATGGAGGCCGAGACCGTCAGGCCGACCTTGAGGCCCAGGTAGACCGAGGAGGCGGCGAACACGATGCCCAGCAGCGACCCGATGATCAGGCCGCGCAGCGTCAGCTCCCGCACGTCCGTTCGCGTCGCGGCGATGTAGGGCTTGTGCTCCACGGGATGGGCGTCGATCTCGGGTGGCATGGCGCGCGGAACTTAGCACGCAGGCGGCGACGCGGGGGCTACGAAGGCCAGGCGCGCGCGGTCCACGCGGCGCCGAGCACGCACGCCGCCGCGCCGCACGCGAGCAGCGAGCCGCGCAGGACGCGCGGGCCTCGGTGCAGCGCCGCCCGCCCGAGCAGCAGTGCGAGCGTCGCCATCGACGCGGTCGCGGCGACGAGATACGCCGCGAGGTAGGCCGCCGCGTGCGCGCGCGAGAGGACGAGCGACGGGATCGCGGCGAGCAGGTGGCCGCTGCCGGCCGCGCCGTGCAGGACTCCCACGGCGAACGCCGCGTGCGTGTGCGCGCCGTGCGCGCGCGGGTCGCCGTGGGCCGCCGAAGCGTCGGCGCGCACGTGAACGTGCGCATGAGCATGCGCGTGCGCATCGCCCGAGGCGCCGCCGTGCGCGTGCGGGTGCGCGTGGACGACGACACGCAGCGCGTTGCGGATCGCCCACAGGCCGACGAGCACGAGCGATACGCCGACCGCCGCTTCGCAGCGGGCGGCGAGAAAATCGAGCTCGGCCATGCCGCGCACGGCGAGGCCGAGGCCGCCCAGCAGCACGACGCCCGCCCCGTGGCCGAGCCCCCACGCGGCGCCCACGCGGAGCGCCCGGCCGGGCGCGCGCAGGGCGAGCGGCGCGAGCGCGGCGAGGTGATCGGGCCCGGTGATCGCGTGAAGCAACCCGGCGACGACGCCCGCGAGCACGATCTCCATCGTGCGCGCACTGTAGCGGCCGCGCTCGGGTTTACAACGTCGGTGTTGCGGGACTACGCGCCGGCGATCGGCGCTTGCCCGGGCGGCGGCTCGGGCCGGTCCGGCCGCACGGCGAGGATCGCCAGGCCGCCGAGCGCCTCCAGCAGCAGGAGCGGCCAGACGCGGCCGCTCGGCAGGCCGTCGACGACGAGGCTGAGAACCCGCCCGCCGGTCTGACCGAGGATGAAGATCGCGCCGAGGTCGCCGAGGAGCGCGTGGGAAATCCGCCACGCGGCGATCAGCAGCAGCGCCGCCGTCGCCGACCACACGCCCACGTAGACCGCACGGAACTCACTGAGCGCGTCGATGCTCTCCAGCCGATAGCCGAGCCCTGCCGCCATCACGTGCGGCGCGACGGCCGAGCCGGCGGCGATTGCGAGAAACATCAGTGCCGGCAAGAGTAGAAACGCCCGCCTCACCTTGTCGCTGCGCACGGCCGAACTCTATCAGCCTCGGCGGCCGTCATGCCATCGACGACCATCGACGTCTCTTGTCGCTCCGAGTGAAACATGTTCGACGCCCGCGCGCGCGTCCTGCGCCGCGCCCTGGCGATTCTCCTCGAGCGTCAGGAGCGGTTCATCGACGTGATCGTCTCGGAGACGGGGCGCTCGCGCCTCGAGACGATCATCATGGAGATTTTCCGGGTCCCTCATAGATCGCGTGCACGCTTCCCCAAGCCGTTACCGCCAGGTCGAGGCCACGGGTGCCGAACTCATCGACATCTGTTCTCGCCACGTCCTCCGCAACCCATCCGCTCTGCCGGCATCGGCGCGCGGCTGCGCCGGCGTCCGGCGATGCCGAAGGTGCCTGCTGCGCGACCCCGGCGTCGGGTGATTGCCCGGGAAGGCTGGAGCGACCGCATGCCGCCCAGCAGATGGGCAGCAGCGCGACACTCCGCGCCAGCTTCACAGTGGCTTCTGGAAGCTGAATTCGCCGCGCGGGAGGGGCCGCGGACGATAGGCGACTTGAAGGTTCGCGACCCGGATCATCGGCAGCAGACGGCGCAGGCCGACGACGTTCCGACCTGGATCGAGTTTCCCCTACCGAGGTAGAGCCACCAGCCCGGGCCCGAACTGCTCAATGCTCCCGAATAGCAGTAGAGACCGCCGCCCGCCGCCGTCGCGCTCGAGATCGGCATGATGACGTCGCCCGTGTAGACGGTCGTGAAGCCGGTGGCGCACACCGCGGTCCCGTAGTTCGTGTAGCAGACGCCGCTCTCGCCCAGGCCGGTGTGCGTATGGAGCGCGTCGGCGTCGGAGGCCGGGCCGCCGGTCAGCGTGCTGAGCGACACGCCCGTGACGCCGGCCGAGATGCCCGCCAGCGCCTGTTCGAGCTCGACGGCGCGCGTCACCGAGAACGTGGTCACGGCGAGCGTCAGCCCGTCACCCGCGTCGTAGGTCGTGTCGGTGTCGGTGTCGACGTCCGTCGCGCACACGACCTCGCCGGCGGAACCGATGCCCGTCACCTTGTCGTCGGGACCGCACGACTGGTCGGAAAACGCGAAGGCCGTGGCGTCCAGGCCGTCCAACGTGTCGGCGTCGCCCGGTAGGTGCGTGTGCGTCGCCGGCGCGTAGTAGGTCGGCACGTTGCCTCCCAGCGCGGCCGCGTCCTCGGCTTCATCCGCCGCGAGGGCACGGAATGCGAAGGCGACGGCGCTCAGGCGCTGCCGCGGGAAGACGACGGGCGCGGCGCCGTCCCACGCCGTGACCTCGAGCCAGGCTTCGTCGGCGAAGTCGAGCGGGATGCCGCCGGACGTGGCCGTACCGAGCTGCACCGTGAAGACCCCGTCCCAGAGCGAGGCCGTCTGCATTTCGCTCCACACCGGCGCGCCGCCCGCCGAAGCCTCGTACAGCGCGAACTCGAAGTCGACGTCGCCCTCTGCCGCGACGCCGTCGAGCTTGCCCTGGTACGTGATGATGCGCGGAAAGTCCGCCCGCGCGGAACCGGTTGCGAGCCAGGTTGAAACGAACAACGCGAAGAGTGGCTTCTGCATGTCGCACCTCCCGTGGTGGTGGCGCGACCTTAGCAGAGGCGCCGGCTGCAAAGACGGCTGCACGATCGGCGCGTGAGCGATTAGGCTCGCGCCGTGGCCACACCCCCTCGCGGCTTGCCGCCGTATCCGCCGGGTCGCCGGCTGCTCGAAGGCAAGTCCGTCGTCGTCACGGGTCGGTATCTCGACAGAGGTTGATCGAGCGGCTTAGAATTCTCGGATGGCACATGCATCCGAGCACCACCATCACGCCATCGACTACATCGAAATCCCCGTTGACGACGTCGCAGTCGCCAAGGAGTTCTATTCGACGGCTTTCGGCTGGTCGTTCAACGACTACGGCCCCGACTACGCGGGAATCAAAAGCGTCGCCGGTGCGGGAGAAATCGGGGGCCTCAGAAAAGAGCTGGCCACGGCTCGCAAGGGCACCGGCGTGCTCGTTATTCTCTTTTCCAAGACTCTCGAAGAATCCGTTCGCAGAGTAACGGCCGCGGGCGGAAGGATCACGACACCGCCGTTTGATTTTCCGGGCGGAAGGCGATTCCACTTCATGGACCCGAGCGGAAACGAGCTCGGGGTCTGGGCGGAAAAGTGATTCTTACCCCGCGTAGTGCGCCAGGCTGTTGGCGTAGTACGCGACGAGGTCGCGACGCGCGGCGGCGACCTCGACAACCTCGCCGGTGACGCGGACGATCCGCCGGCGGGCCAGCATCTCGAGGGCGAGGTCCATCAGGCCCTCCGCCTCGTCCCACCCCAGCATCTCCATCCTCCATCTCGAGCATCTCGCGGCCGACCGGGAACGGCGCCTGCTCGGCATCCCGGCCGCGTGAAGCTGTTGTTCGATCAGAACCTCTTCTGCCAGAACCTCTTCTGCGCGCGCGCCTCGGCGAGATCGGCGCGTTCCTCGTCGACGACGAGACGGCGTTCCTCGCGCTGGCCTGGCCTAGCCTCGCCCGGCCGGCGTCGCGGCCGTCGCGTGGCGTCAGGGGGTGTACCGGCCGCCGGTGTCGACGTAGGTGCCGCCGCCGCCGGGCTCGCCTGACAAGCCGCCCCAGACGATCAGCTCGGAGCCGGTCCAGACGGCCGTGTGGTAGTCGCGCGGCGCGGGCGCGCCGGTGGTGGACGTGGCCGTCCAGGTGTCCTCGGACTCGCTCTCCGCTTCGGCCTCCGCTTCGGCCTCCGACTCGGCGCCGGGCTGATCGTCGTCGGCGCAGCCTCCCGCGCCGAGGGTCATCAGGAAGGAGAGCGGCAACACGAGAGAGCGAGTGTTCATCGAAGCCTCCTTGTCATGATCATCGGGGGGGGGTTTTCCTCCAACGAGCGGGAGCACCCACGTGCGCGGTCGGAGAGTCGCTCTGCCATCCGCTCCAAGATCGGATGCTCGATTCCGTGGGCGCGCACCGCGGCGATCACCTCGTCGAGCTTGCCGGGCAGTGCGGTGCACATCGCCGCGATCCGGCCCAACGCCTCCTCGGGGCGAAGGCCCAGCTCATTCGCCGCCCGGCGCCATTCGCGCAGGTCGACCTCCCGCAGCCGGTAGGTCCCGCCCACCTTCATCGACAGCTTCAGCCGGTCCGTGACGCGGTCGTCGTAGGGAAGGATGCTGCCAAGGTCGTAGAGCGGCGCCAGGCGCACGCGCCCGCCGCCGCCGTGGAGGATCGCGAAGTTCTTGGCGTGGGCGTCGGTGCCGCCGATGAGCCAGTTGAAGGAGAGCGCGTCGACGAACGTCCAGACGTCGGCTTCAGGATCGCTGGAATGCGTCCGGAGCATGTCCACGACTTCGCGTGGGCCAGGCCCGCCTTCGCTCTGGTACTTCTGTCGCGGCGCGACGCCGAGCGCTTGACAGAGATCCTCCTGGTGGAGCCGCAGGATCGGAGTCGTCGCGGCGAGCTTACCGAGCGAATCGGCGCGGGCCGCGGCTTCGGCCGCGTTGGCCGCGGCAGTCGCCATTCTTGCCGTGGCCGCTGGCTCCCTGGACGCTGCCGACGCCGCCGCGGCGGCGGCGGCGCCGGCGGCCGCGGCCGCCGCCCCGGCCGCAAGATCGGAGGTCGTCGCTCGATCGAAGCGCTTGAGGACGACGGCGGTCTCGGCGCCGAAGCGCCGGACCTCGGAGTCGGCGACCGGCAGCCCGAGCGCGCGAGCCAGTTCGAGGCAAACGTGCTCGTTGAACTCGTGGCCGTCGAACCCCGGGATCGACGGCTTCAAGATGTGCGTCGTCGGGATGCGACCTTCTGGAACACCCCAGCGGCCCTGGTCGAGGAGCAAAGAGGTCTTCGCCTGCGCACCGCCGAGGCTGAACTGACCCGTGTCGCTCTCGCATCTCCAGGCGGCTGGATCCGACCGCAGGGTCTTGAGCCGCTCGCCGATTTCGTCCTCGGTCAGCCACCGCACCTGGGAGAGGCTGGCGGGTTGCTTCTGAATCTCGTCGAGCCGTTCGGGCCGCAGGAACTGGAAGGCTCCCGCACAATCCTCGCCAACGTGGGACAGCAGGGCAAAAGGGTTTCGGGAGGCCTGGAAGCGCCGGGCCCACGAATCGAGGATTTGTTCGCGGTCCGGAAGCAAGCCGGCGAGGTATGCGTCGACCACGGCGTGACCGTGCTCGGCAGCCGCAAGCGGCATCGACAGCGAAAGCGGGAAGGCGCCGTCGAAGGACCGCCAGCTCTCTTCGTAGGTGAAGCGCAGGCGGCCATGACGATCCATCGCCACCCGGCCAACCGGCTGGCCGTTGAGCGCGACGACGAGGACGCGATCGGCCGCGGTGGCCACGGTCTCATCGCCTCCCGCGCCGGGCTGTCTCCACGACTTCATCGATGTTCACGCGCGTCTCGGGGAAGGCGGCGTCAGGCGCCGTCGGCGTCGCCGGATGGGCAGAGAGCCTGAGCCCCAGGACGTTCAGGGTCCGGAGCACGAGGCCAAGGGAGGCGCCAGCCTTGCCCTGCTCGGTCGCAATGATCCACTGGCGGCTCACGCCGACCTTGTCAGCCAAGGCCTTCTGCTCGAGCCCGCGGCGTCGGCGCTCCTGTCGGATCGCCAAGCCAACATCTCGTGGAGTCTTCAGATTCACCGTGAAGTCAAGGATAGCTGACATCAGGTCTATGTCAACGTTCTATGACTTTTCGCTGATGTCATCTATTCGTGACCTGGTGAGGGGCTTGCGGTCCGGCGGTACGTGGAGCGCGCGGACTCTACGCCCGGCGCCGCCCGCGGCGGCTATTGCGAATCGCCCCCGCCCCGGTCACCGCCGGTGCCCCGGTGATCAACGACAATTATTTCTGCCGGTCGCCGACAATTAGATTTGCCGGTGGGGGCCGTACCGACGGCGTGTGTGAGGCTGCGGGCCGGGAGGCCCGATGGTCACGAACGCGCAGGTCGGTTTGCTGAGGCAGAAGCTCATGGAGAAGATCAAGTCCCGATTCTTGTGGAAATTCGTTCGCGGTGATGAGGGGACTCACGCTGCCTTCTCCTCGGTGTCTTGATTGAGCACGGACATGTCGAGATACCGACGGTCGGACCAGATGTGGGTCGCACGGATGGCAACGGCGGTGATGAGCCGCAGGGCGCTCGCGCGGTCGGGGAAGTTGCCGACGACGCGGGTGCGGCGCTTCAACTCGCCGTGGAGGCGCTCGAGGCCGCCCTGGAGGGTTTCGACGGCTTCGGGCACGTGCTTGCGCCATCGCTCGTCGAAACGGGCCGCGAGGCGCTTCGCCTGGTCGACGGAGGAGGCGTCGAAGATCGCCGTCAGGTCACGCGCGACGGGTCGGCGCAGCCGATGCGGCACTTTGCCGAGGACGTTGCGCTCGAGGTGCACGATGCACCGCTGGCGCTCGGCGTTGGGCAGGTGCTTGCGCACGGCGCGGTCGAGGCCCTTGTGGTCGTCGGAGACGACGAGACGCACGCCGTGCAGGCCGCGCTCGACGAGCTGATCGAGCAGCTCGCTCCATCTGTCCTCGGACTCCTCGCTGCCCAGCGTGATGCCAAGGAGGTGGCGCTTGCCGTCGAGGCCGACGCCATAGGCGACCAGCGCCGCGGCGTTCTGCACCACGCGCGCCCAGCGGACGTCGAGGAACGTCGCGTCGAGCAACACGTAGGCCATGGGCTCGGCGATGCGGCTCTTGCGCAGCGCCTCGACCTCCTCGGCCAGGCTCCGCGTCAAGCGACTCACGGCGCTCCGAGAGACCGACTCGCCCATGAGTGCCTCGGTCACCGCGCCCATCGTGCGCGTCGAGACGCCGCGCACGTACGCCTCGGTGATCGCCGCATCGACCTCGACCTCGTCGCCACCCGCCAGACCGGCGCCATCGCCGTCGAGGGCCAGGCGACGTTCGTCGTGGTTGGGTAGTTCGCGTCTCGCTCGGGCTCAAGCGACCGGCGCCCGCCCGCGCCGAGGGCCCAGCGACCTCCAGAGACGTGCGTGAGAAACCCGCTCTCCGCGGGATAGCCGCACGACCGTTTCGCGTGATCACGATCGGCTGATCGCGGCAGCGCCGGAGATACTCGCTCAGCTTGCCCTTGGAAAAGTGATTCTTACCCCGCGTAGTGCGCCAGGCTGTTGGCGTAGTACGCGACGAGGTCGCGACGCGCGGCGGCGACCTCGACAACCTCGCCGGTGACGCGGACGATCCGCCGGCGGGCCAGCATCTCGAGGGCGAGGTCCATCAGGCCCTCCGCTTCGTCCCACCCCAGCATCTCCTCCTCCATCTCGAGCATTTCGCGGCGGCGATCGCGCTCGGCGCGTTCGTGCTCGAGCGTCGCCCGCACCCGGCGGAGCGCGCGCAGGCGCGGAACCCGCGCGAACGGCGCGCCCGCCTCGTGCAGGCGATCGGCGAGCGCGCGCACGCGGCCCCTGAGCGTGTCGCGCGTGATCGGGCCGTCCGCTTGCGCGAGCGCGAGACAGGTGATCGTCACGGGCGTGACGGGGACGACGCCGCCGATCGCCCGCATGACGGTCGGGCCGAGTGACCTGGCCCACGGCTCGTCGGCGCGCTCGCGCGCGACCGCGGCCAGCAGCGCGCGCAGCGAGACGGGCGCGCCGAAGCCGACGGCCGCCACGCCGTGGCGCCGCAGGCGGCCCGTGAGCAGGCGCACCCCGTTGTCGACGACGACGACCGGCCCGCGCACGATCAGCCGCGCCAGGCTGCTCAGCCGATCGCGCGCGCTCGGCGGCGATCCGCCGTCGCGCTCCGCGAGCAGCGACGTGTCCTCCAGCACGCGATCGTAGTTCACGCCGACCGGCACGAGCACGACGTCGCCGCGGAAGTCCGGGTCCGAGAGGAGCAGCGCGAGCGACGTCAGCAAGCCGACCTTGGGAGGGCGCAGCTTGCCGTCGCGCGAAAGGCCGCCCTCGGGGAAGATGCCCTGCGTCACGCCGCGGCGCGCCGAGAGCTGCACGTAGCGGCGAAGCACCGCGTGGTAGAGCGGATCGGGGAAACCGCGCCGCACGAAGAACGCGCCGAAGCTGCGAAAGATGCTGTCGAGCGGCCACACGCGCGCCCACTCGCCGACCGCGTACGAAATAGACGTCTGGCGCATGAGCACGCGCGCGAGCGTCACGTAGTCGGCGTTCGATCGGTGATTGCTGACGAAGACGACGACGTCGTGCTCCCGCAGCGACGAGGCCGCGCGCAGCATCGACGCGCGATCGGCGCTGACGTCGTAGACGAGGTTGGTGGCGAAGCGCGCGAAGCGCCGGGCCAACTGGTAGTAGGAGACGAAGTTGAACGCGGGAACTATCTCCTCGACGTAGGCCTCGACCGTGCGTCGCACATCCTCGACCGATCCCTTCTCTTTCGCGGCCTCGAGGATTGCCGCCTGCACCGTCGGATCGTCGAGTATCTCAGCGCGCACGTATGAGCGGTTGGCGAGCTTGTAGCGGTCGATGCGGATGCGCCGGTCGACGCGGTAGCGCGAGACGCGACGCTCGGCCGAGCGCCGGACGGCGCGCACGACGAAGAAGCGGACGATCTCGTAGCAGAGCAGCGCCGCGAGGACCTGCGCGAGGAGGTGGACGCTCACTGGGGCTTCCTACGGGCGCCCCATGAGCGCGTCGATCCGTCCCGCCGCGGGACACCCGACGGGGTGCATTCGCTCAGTTCGCTCGCTCGCCAAGCTCGCTCGCTCACCCGCGCACGAGCGTCAGCGCGGCATCGAGCGAGAAGAGTGCCTCGCCCGAAACCGTGTGGCGGGGCGGCCCCGCGAGCACGAACGCGCCGTCCATCTCCTGACGGTAGAGCCGACCGACGCGGTCGCGCTCGCGCACGAGCTCCGCGAGCGCGGCGGTCAGCGCGTCCACGTCATCGCGCGTCGAGTAGAGGCCGAGGCTCGCGCGCACCATGCCGGGGACATTGCGTCGATCGCCTCGCGCCAACTCCTCGAGGTAGCGCCGCTCGTCGGCCGCGCCGATGCCGAGCAGCGCCTTGACGTAAGGGTGCGCGCAGAAGCAGCCGTCGCGCACGGCGATGGCGTGGAAGTCGTCGAGGTAGGCCGCGACCAGGCCGTAGGGGAGGCCGTCGATCGCGAACGAGAACACGCCGACGCGCAGCGCCGGATCCTCGGGCCCGAACACGCGCGCGCCCGGCACGGAGCGCAGCCGCTCGAGCGCGTAGGCCGTGAGCGGCTCCTCGGCGCGCGCGACCTGGGCCATCGGCAGCTCCGCGAGCAGCCGGGCGATCATGCCGAGCGCGATCGTCCCCGGAATGTTGGGCGTGCCCGCCTCCTCGCGCGCGGTGATCTCGTCCTTCACCTGGAAGTCCTCGGTCGAGACGTACTCGGCCATGCCGCCGCCGACATCGCCGATGCAGCGGCGGCGCTCGAACGGCGCGAACGCGCCGATGAGCACGCCGCGCGAGCCGGGAGCGTAGAGCTTGTGGCCGGAGAGGGCGACGAAGTCGAGGCTCGCGTCGGCTTCACGGTCGCGCGGGTGCAGGTCGATCGGCCGGTGCGGCGCGAGCTGCGCCGCGTCGACGAGGATGCGCGCGCCCGCGTGGTGGGCCATGCGCGCGATCTCGTGGATCGGCGTGAGCACGCCCGTGACGTTCGAGGCGCCGCTGACGGCGACGAGCCGGACGCGGCTTCCCTCCGCCGCGAGGAGTCGCCTCGGGACAGTGCTCGCAGGGACGCCCTGGTGG